>JAAXHI010000326.1 GCA_012270875.1 Candidatus Poribacteria bacterium
ACTGCTTCAGCGGTGGGAGAAGTCAGCCTGTAGATAATAGGAGAGTAAGCGCATGAGCGATCTACAGTTACAACAGTATCTCTTTGACGTGCAAGGTTATCTCGTCATTGAAAATGTCTTGAGTCCAGATGAACTCGCAGCCCTCAATCAATGCATTGACGATCAACAACTGCCTACACCGGGGAAAGTCCAGAGATTCGGGAGCGCGCCGGATGGTCCTGGTTTCCTGCAGTGGGGGCAACCGTTTTGCAATCTACTCGACCACCCCAAGATTATGCCGATACTCCAATTCCGATTAGGCGACTGCTTTCGACTTGACCGGATTTACGGCATGTATATGGAGGAAGGTATGCCGAGAGGCGGGTTGCACGCCGATTACGGTGCTACATCGCCGACAGCAAAAGCGAGTCAGGGCGAATATTACCCGTTCCGGGATAACGAGATCCACAACGGATTCGTCGTTGTGACATGGAACCTCGCGGATACCGGACCGGACCACGGCGGATTTTGCTGCATTCCGGGGAGCCATAAAAGTAATTATAAGTTGCCACACCAGATAGCTGCTGCGCCTGAAAATTCATCCTGTGTTGTCATTCCGAACGCACCTGCTGGCTCAGCAATCCTTTTTACGGAAGCGTTAACGCACGGCACCGCGGCGTGGGACGGCAAACACCAACGCCGGTCGCTGCTCTACAAATATTGCGTTTCGCATATCGCTTGGACTTCGCGGCGCGTGGCAATACCTGAGGATATCGAATTAACCGAGCGTCAAAAGATCCTCTTCCGCGAACCTGCCGATCCGTACCGTCACTTTCCATCGCTGTTTGATGCAGCATAGCAGAAATAGAGGTAGACGCGAACCGAGATATGCCAAATTTCACACAAGCACAATTAAAAAAGATTACTACCGACATTTTTGAAGCAGGTAGTGTTCCGAGCGACGAGGCAGCGATTATCGCTGAACTGCTTGTCGCTTCAAACCTCGCAGGACACGATTCGCATGGTGTTATCCGTATTCCGCAATATATGGGTCTCATTGAATCTGGTTTAATTCAGCCGGGTGTCCCAATGGAAATTGAGCGTGAATCCGCCTCGCATGCCCTCATTAACGGGAATTGGGGATTCGGACATGTTATCGCACAGAAAGCGATGTCCCTCGCTATTGAGAAAGCGAAATCGAGTACGATCAGTGCAATCAGCGTCTACAACTGTAATCACATCGGACGGATCGGAAGCTACCCGATGCTGGCAGCTGAAGTGGATATGATAGGCATCACGATGGTGAACGCCGGTGGGACTGCGTTGTACGTCGCGCCATTTGGTGGACGAGACGGACGGTTGGCAACGAATCCCATTGCGATTGCGACCCCGACACGCAACGGACAGCCGATGTTGCTCGACATCACAAGCAGTGTCGTCGCGCAAGGTAAGATTCGGGTTGCGGTGAATCGTGGGGAGTCTGTGCCACTCGGTTGGCTCATGAACAGCGAGGGTGAATCGACATCGAACCCACAAGACTTGATGGCATCTCCGCCGGGTGCGTTGTTGCCACTCGGTGGGATTGTCGGACATAAAGGCTATGCGCTCGGTCTGATGATCGATATTCTTGGCGGTGCGTTGTCCGGCGCGGGCTGTAGCGGCTCTGGGAACACACGACTTCAGAACGGTGTCCTGATGATTGCCCTGGACATCGCCAATTTTACATCACTTGACGATTTTTATGAACACATTGATGGTCTCGTTGCGCACGTGAAAGCCTCCCCGACCGCGCCCGGATTCGACGAAATCCTGACACCGGGTGAAATTGAGGCACGCCAAACGGCGCACCGTTTACGCGAAGGCATCCCTATTGATGACGAAACGTGGCGGCAGATTCAAGAGACCGCAGCGAAGGTCGGGATACCTGAACTTGAGTTTTGAAGCAAGTGAAATCGTCCCTTCAAGTTATCATCTTTGATTTTGACTATACGCTGGCAGATTCTTCACGCGGTGTCATTGAATGTATCAACTTCGCGCTGGACAGGCTTGATCTTCCACCCGCTGGTGATGCCGAAATTCGACGTACCATCGGTTTATCGCTGCCCGATGCCCTTGTGATGTTAGTCGGAAAAGAATACGCTCGGCACGCTGATGCGTTCACACGGCTCTTTGTTGAACGTGCTGATGAAGTCATGACTGACATGACGGAACTCTTTGACGTTGTGCCAGAGACAGTCGCAGCGTTGCGGAACCTCGGTATCCGACTCGGCATTGTTACGCTGAAGTATCGTTACCGTATCGAATCGGTGCTCAAACGGGACCGTCTGTCGGAGGCGTTTGAAGTTATTATCGGTTTTGAAGATGTGTCAGCGCATAAACCTGATCCAAGCGGTCTATTGACGGCAGTGGAAAGATTGGATTGCGACCGCCAAAATTGCCTCTATGTTGGCGATAGCGTAACCGATGCTAAAACGGCGCAGCGTGCCGCTATCGACTTCATTCCTGTGCTGTCAGGTGTTACACCACGAGCAGCTTTCGATGATTACAACGTTTATACGATTCTTGAAGATGTGTCTGGGTTGCTAAATTTAGAACCAGTGCGAAAATTGCAATAAGCCAACGACCAAAATAGCGAAGGAGATGATCACATGTTGAAAACAATGATTTTATCCATCCTCTTTGGGTTTCTGCTCGTTTTTTCAGCGAATGGAGCCTTTCTGCCAGAGGACAACAGCGATGCGTTTGGGTTGGAATATGCAGAATCAATCGCGGGATTTATTCCGAACGCACCTAAGATTGATGGCAAACTTGACGATTGGAAGTATGCTATCTGGGTCGCGTTCGACTCAGAGAAGGAACTCTTGCGTGGAAAAGGCGCGTGGAAGGGGAAAGATGACCTCACAATGACTTGGTCGACCATGTATGATGCGGATACCTTTTATTTCGCAGCGGCGGTGCGCGACGATATTTTCGCGCCAGCGGCGAATGCCGGTCAACCTTGGGTAGGAGACACAATTTTTTTGTATATTGATTGGGAGCAAGTAGGCGTTGGATCACCTGCGTGCAAGCCTAATTTCGCGTATATCAACAAGAAAGCCCTCGTCACCGACTTCAGTGCGGTCAAAAACCCGAATCTCCCGAAGTCCGATATTGCGGCCGTACCGACCCATGAATTGGGAAAAGGCGGTATGATTTATGAGGTGGCGATGCCGTTCGAGTGGCTCACGAAAGTAAAAGTCAAGGAGGGAACCGAAGTCGGATTTACTCCCGGATATGAGGAAGGCACGGATAACCCTGAGAAGAAAGCAGGACTTGTGTTCATGGATTGGCACGGTCTGAACCCTGACGATTCAGCGAATCTTGGGACTTTGACGTTCGGGGGTCCCCTCGCCGTTGATCCGATAGGTAAGTTAGCGATAAAATGGGGGCAGTTGAAGAAATCCATTCCATAAATGATGGTTGACGGTTGGAAGGAACGGAAGAATGGGACCGCCTCTACACTTCCATCCTTCCAATTTTTCTGTCGTCCAATTCCACAAGCAGACGCAGGGTTTCGCGTAAGTCTTATAATTACGAGTCTATTAATATTCTAAACCAATCAGATTGAATTATGTCTAAAAAGAAACAAGAGATGGAAGATATCTTACCACTTTTCACGGAATTGCTTGAAAAAGCTGATAGTTTGCTAAACCGCTTGGATGCGCGCACAGGACATGCACCGAGTGCGTATCTTAACGATTACATCGCTTTTCAGTGGCGAACACAAAACGGGACCGGATATTTCGTGCCAGTTAAACACCCGCATCTCGTTGATAGCGCGAATCTCATCGGTATCAATTCGCAATGGACGGCACTTGACCGGAACACGCGGCAATTCTTACAAGGACTTCCCGCCAATCACGTTTTGCTGTGGGGCGACCGCGGCACTGGGAAGTCTTCACTCGTTAAAGCGATGTTGGAACGCTATGCTGACAAAGGACTTCGGTTGGTAGGCATCGGAAAAGAGGGACTTGTCCATCTACAAGAAATTGCCGAGATGTTGTGGGAACGACCTGAACGCTATATTCTTTTCTGTGACGATCTCGCATTCAACGAAGATGAACCCGAATACCGCGAGTTGAAGGCGATGTTAGAAGGCGGGATCTCTGCCTGTCCGGACAATGTTCTCATCTATGCCACCTCAAACCGTCGGCACTTGATGCCGCGACAGGTCGGTGAAAACCAGTACCCACAGAACGACGAAGATGAGTTGTATCCACGCGAAGCAACGGAGGAGAAGGTCTCATTAAGTGATCGTTTCGGGTTACGTCTCGCTTTCTATCGGATTTCGCAAGATACCTATTTGCAGATCGTGTCCCACTACGCACAAAAACGCGGACTCTCTGTGCCGATAGAGACGCTACACCGGGCAGCATTGGAATGGGCGGCATCCTCAAGTGGACGCTCAGGACGTGTCGCCTATCAGTTCGTCGCCGACCTCGCTGGTCAATTAGCACTTGAACCAAATATGCATGCAAAGTAGTAGGCACACGCCGTGTGCCGTAACAAACAATTGACCCGGTTTCTAATCGTGTCTTTATGTATGAAGGTTTTTATGAAAAACCGATTGATCTTCTTTTTGACACTCACGCTCTTCCTGAGCGGGACGCTGCTGATACAAATCGCAAATGCGGTGCCGAAAAACGGCACAGTGCGAGTCAGTGGCGACAATGCATGGGTTGTTTTTGTGAACGGTGAAGCGGTTGCTACAGGTGTAAACTGGCAAACGCCGACTGTCAGCGATTTTAAACTCGATAAGGGGTCTGCTGTAATTGCTGTCTACGTTCACGACGCGGGCCCGGGGCCTGCCGGTAAAGGCGGATTCCTCGCCGATATTATTCTTGATGATAAACCGAACTATATTGGAACGGGTGAAGATGGCTGGCGATGCGATACTGGTCAAACTATCAGCAACCGGAGAGACGGTTGGGAAGAGGTCGGTTTCGACGACAGCAAATGGGAAGATGAACTCGAAATTTACGAGAAATTCGGTGATGGTATGTGGGGAGTCGGTGCTGAAATCATGCGGCAAATTCTCAAAGACCCGGATTGTGAAGCGAATTGGGTGTGGTGCGGTCCTAACAATCTTGAAGATAACACCTATTTCCGATACACCATTAGTCCACTTCCCGTTGAACCGCAAGACAAACTCGCGACGACATGGGCACGCATTAAAAACGATGCTAAATAAGTGAGTTAATTGTAGCGGTTCATTCGCGGAGGCTTTGGACCGCAAACTGTATGAAATTTAAGAATTTAACTCGGTAATTTCCGAACGTGCGATAATGCCCGTTGATTACCGAAATGTTTAAAGGTAAATTAAAAAATGGAGATTTTTATGAAAAACCGATGGATACCCTTTTTAACACTTGCGTTCTTCTTGAGCGGCATGCTACTAACACAAAAGACAAATGCTGTGCCGAAAAACGGTACGGTACGGGTCAGCGGTGACAATACTTGGGTCGTTTTTGTTAACGGCGAAGAGGTTGCCGCAAGCGGTAACTGGCAAGCACCAACCGTCAGTGATTTTAAACTGGACAAAGGGTTCGCTGTTATCGCTGTCTATGTCCATGACGCGGAACCGGGTGCCGCTGGTCGAGGTGGATTCCTCGCTGATATTATCCTTGATGCTAAGCCTGATTACATCGGGACAGGCGAAGACGGCTGGCGATGCGATACCGGCAAACTGCTCGCTGATCGGAAAGACGGCTGGGAAGAGGTCGATTTTGACGACAGCAAATGGGAAGACGAACTCGAAATCTATGAAAAATTCGGGGGCGGTATCTGGGGCTTCGGTGCCGCGCAGATGCGCGCAATTCTCAAAGACCCAGACTGTGAAGCAAATTGGGTATGGTGCGGTCCCAACGATGCCGAAGACGACATCTATTTCCGATATACGATCGGCACGCTTTCCGTTGAACCGCAAGACAAACTCGCCACTACGTGGGCGCGTATTAAAAACGACGCTATGTAACCTCGCGCAATCGTCATAGCGTAGGAAAAGGAGAACGTAATGAAAAAGTTTTTTGTTCCGACAATTTTAGTTTTAGTTTTCGCGTTAATCGCTTCAGGCACTTGGGCGGCGACGCTCCGTATCAATGGTGATAATTCATGGGTCGGCTTCGTCAACGGTGAACAGGTCGCCGAAGGCGATAACTGGCAACAAGCGAGTATCACAGAGTTTGATATGCCGGACGGTTACGCCGTCATCGCTGTCTATGTCCACGATGCTGAACCGGGTGACACTGGGCGCGGTGGTGCATTGTTTGATGTTATTCTTGACGACGGCACCTATATTCCGTCCGATGATACTTGGAAGGCGGATGCTGGCGCGCCACTCGCTGATCGGAAAGACGGTTGGGAACAACCCGACTTTGACGATAGCAGCTGGGATAACGCGACACAACTTGATCAGTTTGGTAGTGGTATCTGGGGCTTCGGTGCTAACACGATGCGTGAAACACTGAAAGATCCTGACTCAACGGCATATTGGGTCTGGGCAGGTCCCAACGATGTTGAAGACGATGTCTATTTCCGAAAGACTGTCGGAACCCTGCCAACCACACCTGTTGAACCGGGTGGAAAAGCCGCCACGACATGGGGTGCTTTGAAGTCAGAACAGTAGATGCTAATTTAACAATCGGTCGTCGGAAATCGGTTAACGGTTTTCGGCTACCGGTTGTTCAACCCAACTTACGCACTATAACGCTTCAACAACCTTTGCAATTATCGCAAACACCGTCTCAATATCGGATACGTCAAGACAAGAATAGGCGATCCGTAATTCTGTCTCCCCAAGCGCAATCGTGCCGATACCGTGTTCCGTAAGCAGCCGCTGCCGAACTGTTTCAGCGTTCGCCGATCTGAGATTTAGGCACGCAAAATACCCAGCATGACTCGGATATACTTCCCATAATTTCGCATATTTTGCATCAGAGGCGACCGTTTTCACCTTCAATGCGCGTGCTTTGAGCGTTTCATAGTTGCGCTGTTTCTGTTCAGCATAACTGGGTGTTTTCATTGCTTCAAGGATAAGCGTCTGTGAGACTTGTGCTGCACCGGAGGTATTTGCTCGGATCAGTCCACTGAGCTTCTGTTCAAGCGGTTGCATCGGGGTTTCTCCGAGTCCAAAGGTCATAAACGCCACGCGTAAACCCCATGCGTATTCCTCTTTGGTGGCACCGTCTATTTTCACTGGTACCACATTCGGATGACACCCAACCAACAACCCAAACAGCGATTCGTGCATGACCGCTGCATCGAACCACAAACCGGCGTAGGCATCATCAACCATAACGAGGATACGGCAGCCAGTATCGGCACACGCCACAATCGCATCCACAATCTGTGTTGCTTCTGCTTGGGTAATCGCATAGCCGGTCGGATTGTGCGGAAAATTCAGGAGAACGAGCAATTTTTCGTCGGTAGTGTTGGCGAGTGTCTCCCGAAATCCGTGTGTGTTGAAACCGCTCGCATCGTTGAAAAAAGGGTAGGTCTGAAGAGTCGCTCCTGCTTTGGTCTGGAAGATGAGTCGGTAATTTCCCCAAATTTTATCTGGCAGGATAAGCGTGTCCCCGTTATCTACGAAAAGTTCCGCGAGCAGGCTAAACCCGTGTGTCATCCCACTCGTTACAATTGGGAGACTGAACGTTTTTCCGGCAAGCGAAGGGTTCTCTTTCAAGAGATGCGTCTTCCACGTCTCCCGTAACGCCTGTTGACCGAGTACGGGTGCGTAGCCGTAAATGTTCTCCAGTGAAAGTTCAGGCACGAGTTCCCGCGAAACCGGCAGGTGCATCATATCGCCCGCGTCTTGTGAAAAGTCCAAGGCGATTGCGCGTGTCGCATTGAATCGGTGTGCTTCTGTATTCGCTTCAGCCGTCTGGCTCAAGATACCTTTCGGTAAATAGATGCGTTTCCCTAACTCGGAGAGTAGCGCGGAGACTGCTGGCGCGACATCGTGAAGTTGTTGATTTAACTGAATCGCTAAAGGATTTAACACTTGCATATTTTTCTAAATCGCGGATAATGTAGTGTAATAAAATCGAAAAAAATAGAACTTTTTCGCAACTCATTTGTAGTAACAATAAATTGTGAAAGCCAACGCTCCGTTGCTTGCGGGGTTTTCTATAATAGCATATCGCTTATTTTGGACTGTCAACAACTTAAAGTCAACCGATTTTTACGAATTCCCGTTCAAGAAGAAAAGTTAAAACCCATCCCTCGACAATAGGACAAAAAACATGAAAGGATTTTTGAAAAGCCTCACATTCGGCATCATCCTTATCCTCGCTGTCGGTTTCGGTATCGGTGTTTATATCCTTCAGGCACCATCAATTGAACAGAAGAAGGCATCTAAGTTCCAATTGCACACGCGGACAGCAGTGCGCGGCAGACCCACAGTTAATTCAAAACCGCTTGCCTACACCACAGATGTTTATCGTTTCAGTCTGGATCGTCAATATATCAGCAATCTGAATAGCAGTATATTAAAACGTGAGCATCTATTTAGCGCGGCATTGACGCATCGTGCAAGACTGAAAGGGCAGGATCTGGATAAGGCATTGAAAACAGCCACCGATTGGCAAAAGATGTTCGCCGATCTGACAGAAAGTATGCGTTTCCGTCCAAGTGCATCCGTCCTTGAAGTTTTGGTGAGTGGCAAGGAATGGCTGCTCAGAGATGTCTCTGGTGCCGGGTATACAGTCACGAGGACAGGTAACCAGATTGATATCTATCTACCCGACCTTAAGGACGCATTTGACACAAACAAAATTGAACTCTCTACAGATCTGGAAATCTCTACTGAACAGAAAAACAAACTGTGGTTTATTCGAGATAAAAAACGGAAACAGACCTATAGCATCACAAACGGCAATGAAAAACTCATTATCTACCAGCAATCGAAACCTGAGATTCTGACGTATCTGTTTGAAGTAGATTCAGCGGCACAGACTGCCCTCGCGCAAGGCAAGTTGTCGCCGGAATTGATTCAGGGATTTGAGAAGTTGAAGATACCGTTGTCACGACGTGTACAAGTATTAGCAGGTGAAGATAGTGTTAGCTGGGACCTAAAAGATCAGTCTCTGAGATATAACATCCGAAACGAGAACGACCGATTGAAGGTCTACCTTGATCTTGACAGCAAATGGCTTCGTATCAGAGCCAGTGACGAAATAGTGGGTTGGGTGCAAAGTAGTCGCGGCACTATCTTTGAACCGCCTCCGCCGATACTCGGTTCACGTCAGTTAGCCAAAAGACGGCTGCTTGCATTAATTGACAAAGTAAAAGGAAAAGTCGGAACGTCCAATGAAGAAGATGAAACCGCAGATGCTGCGTCCCGGTAGCCGTATCGCAGCGATTTCGCTCTCTTGGGGCGGTCCCGGCACAATTCCCTACCGTTACGAGATCGGCAAACAGCAATTTGAAGAAGGCTTCGGTGTAACGGTTATCGAGACGGAACACGCCTTGCGCGATGCGGATTGGCTTGCGAGAAACCCTGAAGCGCGTGCCGACGATTTGATGGCAGCTTTTGTCGATGAAACGATCGACGGAATTATCTCAACCATCGGTGGCGAAGATTCGATCCGCACGCTACCGTACCTCGACTTGGACTTGATTCGGGATAATCCCAAAGTTTTCATGGGCTATTCAGATACGACTATCTCGCACGCTGCTTGTTTTAAAGCGGGGCTTGTGTCGTTCTACGGTCCCTCGTTTATGGCAGGGTTTGCCGAAAACGGCGGGATGTTTCCGTATATGGTGGATTCTGTGCGACGCACGCTCTTTTCTGCCGAACCGATCGGTGTTATTGAACCGAATCGAATGGAATGGACAGTTGAATATCTGCCGTGGGAGAACCCTGAAAACCAATCAATTCGTCGGAAACTGAACCCTTGCACCGACTGGAGATTTCATCAGGACGAAGGGAGCGTTGAGGGGCAGCTTTTTGGGGGCTGCGTTGAAGTCTTGGACTGGCTTCGCGGCACTGACTACTTCCCCTCTGCCAAGGACCTTTACGGTGCTGTGCTTTTCTTGGAGACCTCTGAAGAAGGGCACCCCCTTCGATTCTATCAAGATTCGTGAGATGCCTCGCCGCGATGAATATCCTTGAAGGACTCAGTGGTATCCTACTCGGACGACCCGGCGGCGACGTTGACCCCAACACTTTCCACGAGTACGACGATGCGCTCTGTGAAACCGTCCGTGAGGAATACGGATTAAACGATCTACCGATTGTCACCAATATGGATTTCGGACACACGGATCCGATGTTCGTCATTCCGATGGGCATGAAGGTGCGTATTGATTCTGCTAAGCAGGAAATCGCTATTAACGAGGCTGCGGTTACAAACGCGTGATTCTGATATTTGGCAGCAAACTATGTGAAAATGAAGATACTTTTCTTATCTCCGACTGTGCCGTTTCCACTTACTGATGGTGGGCGTATTCGGGTTTTTAACCTCCTCAAACAGATTGCAGAAAAAAGCGATGTAACACTGCTCGCGCTGGAGACGCAACCGACAGATGCAGAGGGAGTCGCGCAGCTTCAGCAGTTAGGTATTCAGGTACACCTCGTTCCTAACGCACCGACACTCCCACGCGTCTCGTTCGGTACACTTGTCAACGCTTTCCTCAAACGACAACCTATTACTGTTGCACGCTACGATTTACCTGTCTATCGTCAGAAATTCAGGGAGTTGGTCGCGACTGAAAATTTCGATCTCGTCCATTATGAGATGTTTCACACTGCACAGTTTCAGACTCAGGTTGACTTACCGAGTGTGCTTTCACAGCAGAACGTCGATTCTGCGATCTGGCGGCGACTCTGTGGTGAAACGGCTAATCCGTTCTATAAGTTCGCATATTGGACGCAGCAGCTTGCATTCCAACGCTATGAACGGGTGCTAAGTCCGAAGTTTGACGCGGTCACGTGTACCTCTGATATTGATGCCGCCGTTTTTCAACGACACTGCGCAGCGGACACTATTGAGATCATCCCGAACGGTGTAGATGTTACGCACTACCAACCCGACTTTACATCCGAAGCACCAGCGCACCTTATCTATATCGGGAGCATGGATTGGTATCCGAATGAAGACGCTGTCGCCTTTTTTGCTGATGAGGTTTTACCCGGTATTCAAGACAAAGTGCCGGATGTCCAATTCTCGATTGTCGGTGGGAATCCGTCGGCACGTGTGCAAAGGTTGACGGAGAGAGAAGGCGTTGTTGTCACGGGACGTGTGCCAGAGATTAAACCCTATTTCGCTGAAGCGACGGTCTTTGTCGTGCCGTTGCGTATCGGGAGCGGCACGCGCCTGAAAATCCTTGAAGCGTTGGCGATGGGTAAAGCGATTGTCTCTACCACTGTCGGCGCGGAGGGTTTAGACCTTAAAGACGGTGAAGAAATCTTTATCGCCGACGAACCCACAGTCTTCGCCGATGCTGTCACCCGACTCCTTACAGATGCATCACTCCGCCGTAGGATTGGCGAAAACGGACGCGCCCGCGTCGAGCGAGATTACGACTGGCGGAGCATCGGCGAGAAACTCCATCAACTCTATACCAAAATCCTTAACTAAGATCATCAAAACGTCAACGCAAAATGTTGATTTTTTTGATCGAATGTGTTAATATTTGATTAGACTTGAATAGAACTGCTAACTTCAATAACAAACCACTTAGAAGGAGCGATACCGATGAAACTCTTTACATTATTTTCGGCAGTCACTTTTTTACTGATGAGTGCCACTTTAGGGACTACCGGTGAAGACCCAGATTTAGTGGCGTACTACCCGTTTGATGGTGACGCAGAAGACGCAACTGGAAACGATAATCACGGTGAGATTACAGGCGGATCCAAATGGGTTAAAGGCAAATTTGGGGACGCGGTCGAGCTTGAACCCGCTGCTTATGTTGAGCTGCAAGCATCTGACTCTCTTCATGGGGACATTTTCAAAACGGATCCGTTTACAATTTCTGCTTGGATTAACCCGAACTTTGAAGGCACGGAGTGGGAACATATCTGGCGAAGTCTTCCCGGTGCTTCTGGACACAACACCTTCTTCCTTAACAAGAACCAGGGACTTCTCTCTTGGCGCGGACAGGTCGGTGGATGGACGGTGCTGTGTCAGAGTGACGGTGGGATTGTCGAAGCGGATAAGTGGATGCACGTAGCCGTCACAAGCGATGGCAATAAATTCAGGATTTATGCCGATGGTGAGAAGGTCGCCGAAACCGACTTCCAAGAAACCCGCGGTGCAAACGTCACTTACCGCATTGGTGGTTCCGGTGGTGAAACTTTTGCCGGTTTAATGGATGATTACGCAGTCTTCACTCGTGACTTAGACGAAGATGAGATCAGTCTAATCATGGAAGGCGTTGAGACGTTCTTACCCGTCGAACCACGCGGTAAGCTCGCAACCCAATGGGCAGACTTCAAACGCTCAGGAGTGACGCAGCGTTAAGAGAGATAACTATTAGATTTGTTGACGAGGTTTCCTAACCTCGCCAATTCCCAATTAAGGTAGGTGCGGTTTCCTAACCGCACCGGATCACTCCAAATCTCGTTCCCTCTCTCTGACAACCGATAACCGAAAACTATTTTCCAAAGGAAACTAACCCTTGCCAAAAAAGAAAACCGAAACAGATCCAACCCAAACCACACTCCCTTTTCCGTCCACAGACGAAGAACATCTGGATATCTCCACTCTCGAAACATGGCTATTGGATGCCGCAAACACGATTCGTGGGGCAAGCGACGCACCCAAGTTTAAGGATTTCATCTTACCGCTTATTTTCTACAAACGCCTCTCCGATGTGTTTGATGATGAATTTGCTAAACAGATAGAAGAATTCCGTGATGAAGCATTGGCACGAGAAATTGTTGAGGCGGACCACAAGGACGCACTTCAATCCGGCCGGAACCCGATTGTCCGTTTTTATATTCCACCCGAATATCACTGGAACGCACTTCGCAACCACCCTGCCGACGGTCATCTGGGAGAGTTTGTCACTGAGGCGATGCGCGAGGTCGCACGTCTGAATCCACTACTGCAAGGTGTCCTTGACGTGAAGGACTTCAATGAAAGTCAGAGTGGACAACGAACACTTGATGAGGAACGACTGGAGGCGTTGATTGAAGTGTTAAGTCGGCACCGGCTCGGACTGCAGGACACGGAACCAGACATCCTCGGACGTGCTTATGAGTATCTATTACGGAAGTTCGCTGAAGGACAGGGGCAGAGCGCGGGCGAGTTCTACACACCAAAAGAGGTTGGATGGTTGATGGCACGTCTCATTAACCCAGAACCCTACAAAATGATCTACGACCCGGCGTGTGGCTCAGGTGGGTTGCTTATCAAACCCCGTCTGTTGTTCGCACAGACGCACCCGGACGAAAAGAGTCAAGCACCCCAAATCTATGGACAGGAGCTCACACCGACGACCTATGCCATGGCAAAGATGAACGCTTTTCTGCACGACTTTATCGGTGCAGATATTCAGATTGGCGATACCTTCCGCAATCCCCGTTTCGTTGAGAATAATGCATCGCTGAAACGTTTTGACTATGTGGTTGCGAATCCGATGTGGAATCAGACGGAGTATGACGACGCTTTTTACGAGAGCGATAATTGGAATCGATTTTCGGACGGCATCGCCCCGAGTTCCTCAGCAGATTGGGGATGGGTGCAGCATATTCTTGCCTCTCTGGAAGACAACGGACGTGCTGCGATTGTGCTGGATACCGGTGCAGTCTCTCGCGGTTCTGGCAGCAAAAACAATAACCGGGAACGCGATATCCGCAAAAAATTTGTTGAGGAAGACCTGATTGAAAGTGTGATACTTCTGCCGGAAAATCTGTTTTATAATACAAGCGCGCCCGGTATCATCTTACTACTAAACCGCAGCAAACCAGAGGAATGTAAACAACAGATACTGCTCATCAACCTCTCTCAGCATTTCGAGAAGGGAAAACCGAAAAATATCCTCACCGATGATGCGATTGCAGCAGCAACCGAAGTTTATCAAGCGTGGGAATCTCGTGAGAAGTTGAGCAGCGTTATCACGTTAGAAGATGCCCAAAAAACCGACTACAACCTGAGTCCCTCCCAATTTGTGGATGTCGGTGATAAGGTTGAACATCGTCCAGTGAATGAGATTTTGGCAGACTTAACAGAAGCACGCATCGCTCGCGAAAAGGCAGATGACGCATTGGAAGATGTGTTGGCACGGCTTGGATTGAATGAATAGGATTAAAAAACCCATGCTGGTGTGCGCGGTTTCCTAAACTTTGATTTAACAGCATAAATATGCTATAATGTTGGCAAATACCTGATAGGAGATGAAATCCATGACGATACTCGATTTAGTCTTCAATGCCTATAATATTGTAGGCACTGGATTTTCTATTATTAGTGGTATCAACCACGCCATACAACATCTTTGCAAAACTACTGCCGAGGATCTTTTTAAAGAGTCTTTTGATAAGGTAGTTAAGCAATACGCGTCTGACTTCGCCGATCTTACTGATCCAAAAACGGTTGAAGTGGATCCCTATACATTTGACAACGTTATTGCTTCACTAAAAGATGCTGATGAAGTCGAATTCATACAATTAAATGAAAGTGAGAAAATCGCGAAAATCACAACGCTTTTTCGGAACTGTATTATTGTCCCTAACCATCAATTGCCCACTATGGATTTTGAACGCAGAATCCGCCCTATTATCGAGAGGGTGATTATTGATTTTTATTCACAACTGCCATTCAAACAGGAAACATTTAATCAAATTGTACTTGAATATATTCAAAATACCACTACTGAGCAAGCAAACACAGATTCCATGCTATTGGATTTTATGAGAGAAATTGAACAGGTGCAGTTGGAAGTTAGTGAACGTATAAGCCAAGATATTCAAACCATCAAAGATGACACCGAAGATATTAAGCAACTTAAGCAAACGACGGATAGTGACAGTTTAGGTACATGGGGTTCCCTCATAGGTAACCCTGAATTAGGGATTAGGTGTCGTATGGGTGATTTTGATGCGGACCTACTCTTGGAAACCGCGAAACGCGCAAATTGGAAACTCGCTGAGCCTTACAACAGTTTTGTGCTTGCCTTAGGCGGAGAACGAATGAATTTAAATTCGGCGTTAGACGTGAGCGTTGATTTTCTCTTTAAGCTTTGGAAGGAATCAATTCTATTCAGACAAAAAGAATTCTTGACGTTGGGTTTGTTAGCTGGACTTACCTATGGGCGGAATGCACACAAAGTATTGAATCGACTTGAATATCTAATTCAAAATAAGCATACACTTTTTTTGCCCGTTGAAAACAGTATTCTCAGACAAATCCGTAATTTTCAACAGATCTATCCGCTTGAAGATAACTTCATGTTTTTGGCAGAAAATGATATTCGTCTTAAAGGAACACGTGTAGGTATTGAAACTATTCTATACGAATATATTTATGATGGTAGACCGCCAGAAGTCATCGCTGATCGTTACTATACCCCCACATTGGAACAGGTTTACGCCACGCTCCTATATTATCTTCAAAATGAAGAAAAAGTTGGTGCATATTTAGATGATTATCTGGAATATTGCCGAAAGGTGCGAGAAGAACAAGCGAAAAATCCGTCACCCGCTGTTGTTCGCTTGCGTGAACTTATAGCAGCAAAGAAAGCAAATTCTGATACTTCATACACACAAATTCCAAAAAACGACTCAGCAAGCACAACACAATCTCCATCCAAAAATGAACAGGGATAAAGATGCGATGTGTTAGCACAACTTGAACTGAACAAAGCGTAGGAAACAACGAGTGATATAGCACGCAAGTATATTGTTTTAACCGTTTCGGATCTCAATATTTTGTTTGACAATCCACACGGTGCATGTTATTCTGTACTTAACTGAATGGAGGACATTTTGAAGAAATTAGGCGAATTCTGGCGAGCCGTGAGAGACTTCTGGAAAACCGGAAAAACAGGTGTCGCTCTATTCTTAATTTCTTTTTTCGTTATTATCTACGGAAAAATCGCTCTGGATTATGAAATAACGAAAGGCTGGAAAGGACATGAGTCCATTCAAAATGTCCTGAAAGATGTTTCGACGTTTATCCCCGTGGGGCAGCTATCGTCGGAATGATAGTAGGAGGCTTTGATTTCATTATGTTATTGTCAGATTGGTTTCTTGAGAGACGAGAAAAGCGTATTCAGGCAGCAAGAGCGGAAGGAAAAGAGGAAGGCAGAGCAGAAGGTAGAGAGGAAGGTAGAGAGGAAGGCTATGCAGAAGGTTATGCTGCAGCGAAAGCTGAAAACGGTGATACAGTTGAGGGGTCATCAGATTCTTCCCCAAAGTCTTCAAATTCTCCATCAAATCCTTCAAAAAAGTCCTAAATTAACCCAAGTCGCTACTAACGAATTCCGAATGTTCCAACGAGAGGCTTAGGCATTTTCCTCACCCCAGCGGGGTGATATATCTATAGAAACTGGGGCTACAACTTCCTGCACTCCAGCGGAGTGCCATGTGCACAAATAGGGACAACTTAGGTTAAATTAATAAAACCAAGAGAGTCGTCCGCATTTAAAGCTGCCGACTCTCTTTCCTTTTACAACCTGAATCCCTTCCAATTTGTAGACATAGGCAACAAGGTAGAACACCGTCCGGTGAATCGGATCCTGGCAGACTTAATAGAAGCACCTACCGCCAGCGAAAAAGCAGATATAGGACTTACGCAGCCCCCTATGCAGGTGGGGTTTCAAACCCCGCTTGCAGTGCGTTATACGTCCGTTATCATGGAAAATGCGTAAGTCCTGAGATAAAGGGTTAGAAGATGTATTATCACAACTCGGGTTGAATAAGGAGGAATCAAAACAATGATTGACTGGTCAGAACTCAAACCATACCAAAATGATAAATACCGAAGTTTTGAAGAATTGTGTTATCAGATTGCCAAAGGACTTCACGGAGAAAAGGGACGTTTTACTTCAGTAGACGACAGCGGAGGCGGTGACGGTGTTGAATTCTACCTAACCTTCCCAAATGGCGACCAATGGGGTTGGCAAGCCAAGTTTTACCATCCTCAAGAGCACTTGAGCGAAAGTGGTCGAAAGCGATCCATCACTAATTCACTTAAAAGAGCCTGCGAAATACATCCGCATTTGAAAAAATGGTTTTTGTGTACTCCCACTAATTTTACGCCAGATGAACAGAAATGGTTTGATAATACCCTTCACCAATCCATTTCAGAGAATATTGAGATTGAACACTGGGGAGATAGTGACTTCAACAATTGGTTGAGTGAACCGCGTTTTAGTGGAAAGTTACACTATTTCTTTGGTGAACTTGAACTTGATATAAACTGGTTTAAAAGGCAGTTGCACAAGCAGATGGCTGGTGTAGGTGATAAATTTGATTCGTCCTTGCATACCGAAACCAACGCAGATGCTGAGATTCACGCGCTTTTAGGCAACAAAGCATTCGTACACCAAATCACTGAATGGATTGAAGAACTTGAGGAAAAGCTTCCAGATTTAAAGGAAGCAATTGATGATCTCAAACGTCCGATTCTATATATTGAGTGGGACGAAGTGGAACAGTCAAAGGTCATTGAGGCAGCTGAATCGCTCCAAGATGCCTTAGTGAACATGAAAGCCCAATTGAAACAAGCAAGAGATCTTTTGAGTGAAAAAGCCCTCTCTGAAGTGCAGTCAGTAGATTGGAAATCAACACTTGATCAACTTCACAAAACTTTTGATGCCTATAGAAAGATTGGATGGGAATCTGGCACATCAAAAATGGAATGCACTGTTGAAAAGGAATATGAAGATCAAGTTTTACGTCATGCAAGAGGGGTTGTTCATCATCCAGATTCGTTAGTTGCCAACTTATTGGATAAATTTTTCCCATCTGTAATCTGGCAACTTGAACTTATCAAAGAGTCGGATCTACATGTCCTCGGGGATGCTGGAATTGGCAAAACCCATATCGCTTGTAATATCTGTGATGATCGATTGAAAAACGGATTACCCGCACTATTTGTCCGTGGAAGTCTTTTTACCACTGAGCAACCAATTGAGACGCAGTTACGGAATATTCTTGACATTCCCCGTCCTATAGTTGGCACGACTTTTTGCAAGCACTATCAGCGGCTGCCGAAGCATACCATACCCGTATTCCGTTGATAATTGATGGGCTTAATGAATCGGTACATAACGGTGCTTTTTCAAATATATGGGAATTTGGACTAAAAGGACTTGTTCAGGAGATCGCAGAGACAAAGAATCTTGTGCTAGTTACAACATGTCGTAAGAGTTATGAAGATGCTATTTGGAAAGAAGTCAGTTCAAAAGAAGACATCATTCCGGGAAAGATAATTTGGAAAGATAAAAATTCTCTTAATTTACTGTATGCTTACGGGTTCTACGCCGACGAAGTACAGCAAGAAGCCATTGACAAGTATTTTAACGCGTACAAGATTAAGGCGGAAGATATCACCTTGGCGCCCTTGAGACAATTTGAACATCCGCTCCACCTTAAGATATTCTGTGAAACGAAAAATCGTGAACGCAACACTGAGGTGCAGGTTTATATAGGCGAACAAACGCTTTTTGAAGTTTTTGATAAATATTTAGAGCAATGCAACGAAGCTGTATGCACTCGTCTTGGACTTCGGCGCGGAACACTTATAGTACAACCTATGTTAAACAAAATAGCGGAACACTTGTGGCAAAATTGCAGTCGTAATATCTTGGTTGAAGAATTGGTAAAACTCACAGACAACCAACTCCTTTCAGATCTGAATTGGGCACTATCAAAGGCGTGTGCTATAGAAGCTGAGGGTTTATTAGTTTGTCGAAATCGATGGAAAGGTAAAGATGCAATGTACTTTACCTATGACTTGCTCGGTAGCTACCTGATTGCACAATATTTGGTTGATCGAGCTGCTGACGATGTGCAGGCATTTTTAAATAGTGAGGAATCAGTTGCATTACTGTTTGGTGAAGACTATCAAACCTTACATCCGATGCACGAAGACATCTGCAGGTGTCTGGCTGCACTTGTACCAGCCGAAACAGGACATTTTCTGCACGAACTTCCAGAGAATAAAAAGGCATTTGGTTTATCAATACGTGCTTTATTTGAAATTTCCCCAAAATATATCAATCAAGATTGTATCAATCTGGTTACTCATCTCTTTGACCAATATGAGAAGAATCGCGATTTCTTTTTTAAGTTAGCAGAAACTACTGTAGGACATCCCGACCATCCGTTCAACGCCTCATTCTGGTCAGAACGACTTTCGGCACTCTCTGTGGCAGAACGAGACCTAAGTTGGACAGAATATGTTCGACGTAACCGTTATAGTTTTGAAGATATGGTGATACGCTTTGAGGAGACTTGCCAGAATGCTCAAAATGTATCTGATTATGGCAAAAAACGGCTGCTTCTTTTAGCAGAGTACATTATGTGGATCCTTACATCAACCGTGCGCCCGTTGCGAGATCAAGCAACACGCGCGCTTTACTGGTATGGACGACGTTTCCCTCAAGAATTCTTTGAGTTGGTCATGAAGTCTTTCACAGTTAATGACCCTTATGTTTCTGAACGGATGTTAGCTGCAACTTATGGCATCGCTATGGCACGGCAAAACGATTTTGAAGATACCAGTTTTGTAACTGAGATGTTACCCGAGTATGCAAAACAATTATACGAAAATATGTTCAAACCTGATGCACCGCATTCAACCACACATGTCTTAGCACGGGATTATGCTAAACGAACGATTAACATCGCTTTGATACATCATCCTGACTTGTTGACAGATGATGAACGTGAACGTATCACCGCACCTTTTACGGATGGCGGAATTCGGGAGTGGGACGAAAGCGAAAAGAGCGATGAAGTATCTTCTCCAATATACATGGATTTTGATATTTACACACTAAAAGGATTGATAAACTATGATTCTGCCCCCGGTGAATATAAACGTGTTAAGGCAAATGTCCACTGGAGAATATACGATTTGGGATTTTCATTAGAGAATTTCGGTGAAATTGACAAGTGGATTTCTAGAGAAAATTCAAATCTTGGTAGATATCATGAGCACCCCAGAAAAATAGATCGATATGGAAAAAAATATTCTTGGGTAGCGTTTTTTGAACTTGCTGGATTTCGACAAGATAACGGTTTACTACCAGATCATCATGAAGACGTTCGCATTTCAGATGCTGATATTGACCCAAGTTTCCCTGATGAGCAACGGGAGTATAATTTGGTTACTGAAGATTTTTTAGGAGATCGAGAGGTAGCTGCCAAAGAGTGGATTTCCAAAACCTCCCCTCCAGATCCAACAAAGTATTTGAAAGTTGATCATCTCTGTGAAAATCAAGGTTCTTGGATGCTTTTAGATGGGTTTCTGAGACAAAAAGACGACCAAGCCAATCGTGATATATTTATCTTTTCGCGCGGATTGATTGTAAAATCTGAAGAAGCTGAGGAAATTATTGGGATTTTGAAGAACCAAGAGAAAATAGATGGTCACAGCATTTCATCATGTCCACAAGACCATCGCACATTTGCAGGCGAAATACCTTGGTGTAATACGTATCCACCAAACAAATGGGAGAAATTTAAGTTTTTAATCGGAACATCTTTAGTTCCAACTGAACGATTGGAACTCCTACGCAACGGAGAGTCTATATCTTATATGGAAGAATTTGAAATTCAAGGTCTTATTACAGACTTACTTAAAAATGAAGATGAGGAAAGACTTGAAACACTATTAAGTGAACGAAACCTTGAACCAAGAATTAAAACA
>JAAXHI010000134.1 GCA_012270875.1 Candidatus Poribacteria bacterium
TTAGAGTCATACTGGCGCGACGATGCTGGTGGACGCGGTCCCGCTGCTTCATTGTTTGTCTACGACGATGAGATTATGCGTTTCGATTGCTTCGGCGACGATAATGGGCATTGCCACTTTAATTTGCGACAGACCCGCGGTAGACGGTGGATGTATCCAGAAGGCTCCTTCCAAGATCATATCCAACAGAGCCTGTTCGACCTCCGCACAAATCTAAACTTCTGCCTCCAGACGCATCAAGACGAGAGGGTTCAGGAGGTTCAGATAGAGCGGGAGAGTTTGGAAGCGGCAGCTCAACAGATGCAAGCACACTTGTTAGTGCTTGCTGACAAACTGCAGCGCGACACAGCATGAGAAATACCAGCAGCAAATCAACAACGGAGGCTTGCGGAACTCGTGTTAAAACCGTAGTTAAACCAATTCCGTTGTTTCCCGCTTGGCGCAAGGACAAAAAACATGAAAGTCGTGACTGCAGCGGAAATGCGCCAGATTGATCAGGACACAATTGAAGGCATCGGCATTCCCGGCATTGTCCTTATGGAAACTGCTGGGAGTGCTATTGTCCGCGCGATTGAACAGCATTATCCGAGATGTCAACGTATCGGTATTTTCGTTGGCAAAGGCAATAACGGTGGTGACGGCATTGTTATCGCACGCCAACTCGTTCACGCCGGCCGCGATGCGCATCTCTTCCTCGTCTCCCCACCGGAAAGTTTCACTGGCGAAGCAGAGATTAATCTTCAGATTGCGAAAAATCTTGGACTACAGATTGAGACAACCTTAACGGATACCGGATTTTACGGCACAGGGACTGTGCCTACTACCTTAGCGAGTTGTGAACTCCTTGTGGATGCTATTCTCGGCACAGGGTTACGCGGGACCGTTCGCGATCCAATCGCCAATGTTATTAATACTATCAATAGCCTCGCCACACCCATCCTCTCTGTTGATCTTCCCTCTGGCTTGGACGCAGACATAGGACATCCATTAGGTACTTGCGTACAAGCAGATAGAACGATAACAATCGGCTTACCTAAACGGGGATTGTTAATACATCCAGGTGCCGAACTTACTGGGGAATTGGAAGTTGTTGACATCGGTTTCCCGGAACAGGTTGTAGACGCACAAAATATTAAGGTCAATTGGACAACAGCGCAGCAAATATCACAATGGCTGCCGCCGCGCCCACCTGCATCTCACAAAGGAACTTACGGGCGCGTTCTCGTCGTTGCAGGCTCGACAGGTATGACAGGTGCAGCAGCACTCGCGAGTGAGGCAGCTTTGCGTGTCGGTGCGGGACTGGTAACACTGGCAACGCCGAAACATCTTAACCCAATTTTAGAAGGTCTCTTGCCTGAAGTGATGACGTTGCCGCTACCAGAAACGGAGTCCGGCAGCCTATCAGCATCCGCAACGTCTGCTATCCTCGAATTTGCAGAGAAGACGAAATCTGTGCTCGCAATAGGTCCTGGACTTTCCCAACACCCAGATACAGTTGCACTTGTTCACCAACTGGTAAGTGAAAATCAGGAACAAGGTCTCGGCTTACGGATGGTTGTCGATGCAGATGGCCTGAACGCCATCTCGCAAGCTCCCGAAATTATCTCATTGCTCAATAAAGAGGCGGTGCTAACACCACATCCTGGCGAGATGGCACGGTTAACGAACACTCTCGTGTCCACATTAGAAAAAGATAGGATTGGCACAGCACAGCAATTTGCCAGCGAATCTGGTGTAACGCTTGTATTTAAAGGCGCGCCTACTGTCACCGGATGCCGAAATGGGGAGGTATGGATCAATTCCACGGGTAATCCCGGCATGGCAACAGGGGGCATGGGAGATGTCCTGACGGGCATAATCGCGGGGTTGATGGCACAAGGTCTATTAAGTGAAAAAGCGGCTGCGCTTGCGGTTTATATACACGGGTTAGCAGCGGATCGGGTCGCTGAGGCGTTGGGGATGCATGGACTCATCGCAAGCGATGTGTTGCAGGCGGTGCCGGAAGCGATTTCTTCGCTGATACAGACGTAGAATTGCAGCACTTGTCCACATTAGAAAGAAACATAAGGAGGAATCATGGAACTCGGATTGACTGGAAAAGTTGCCGTCATCACTGGCGGGAGTGAGGGAATTGGAAAGGGGATCGCCCAACGTTTGTGTGAAGAGGGCGCGAAAGTAGCGATCTGTGGGAGACGCGAAACGGTCTTGGCAGATGCCGCTGAAGAGATCCGTACACAAACCGGTGGCGAAGTCCTCGCAATCCCTGCAGACGTAACGAAACCGGAGACGTTGGCGAATTTTATCGGACAAACCGCGAGCCACTTCGGAAAGATTGATATTTTAATCAATAACGCCGGTCGTTCAGCAGGTGGTGACTTTGAAACCATGAGCGACGAAGCGTGGTACGATGACTTGGACCTTAAGTTAATGGGTGCTGTCCGCTGTGCGCGGTTGGTGATCCCGCACATGAAAAGCAACGGTAGTGGGAGGATTATCAATATCACGCACCCGGGAGGCAAACAGCCGAGTGCTGGTTCCTGCCCGACCTCTGTCAGTCGAGCTGCTGGCATCGCTCTGACGAAGGCACTCTCTAAAGAACTTTTACCTCACAACATCTTGGTCAACACGGTCTGTCTTACCTCTATTAAAAGTGCACAAGGGGAACGCGCATGGAAAGCAGCGGGTTCTCCGGGAACACTTGAGGAATACTGGGAAGCGCGGGGTGCGGAGCATCCGCTTGGACGTTTAGGTGAACCGAGTGAAGTGGGGCATCTCGTCGCATTCCTCGTTTCGGACTGTGCCTCGTTTATTACGGGAACGGCTATTAATATTGATGGCGGACTCTCCGCAGTCGTATAGATTCTTATGGCTGTCGGCTTTCAGCCTTCAGCAAAGAGCAGCAGACGCGTCGCCATACGAAAATCTACAACGCATTTAAGGACACCATGGAAACCTATAAAATCTATCCTGTTGCAGCAGCGGATGCATCAACCGCGTTTCAAGTAGAACTGGATCCGCGGGCAATCGCTGCTGCCGAAGCACTTGAAAACAGCGGTGCCCAAGGCACCGAGAGGGAAGAAATTCTACAGAAACACCTCGGTGCCGATTATGAGAAAGGCTACCGAGGCACAGCATGGGGACTGCACGGCATCTCTGAAGGTTTGACCCCCGCACGCTTGGCTATCCTACTGGAAACACACGGTGAATATCTGGATCCTTGTGCTGAACGCGAAACGTTTGACCATAGCCTGATGGTTAACGTTGAAGAGGAATTAGCGTCGCAGTTAGAAGAAATTCCCGAATCTGTTTTAGAGGCGATTGTTGAGGCATATAAGGCTGAATTGTTAGGCACGTAGCATCTCGGTTTTTATCCAAATTATATCTTAGGGCTTACGCAAAAATCGGTATTTTTAACCCCCTAAATCCCCCTTATCAGGGGGACTTTATAGTAGATTCCGTAACTACTTATACACTCGTATGGTAGTGCAAACTGTGAACCTATAAGAGCGCAATAATGCACCTCGCATTTGGGCGAGTACGCCGCAGAATTGCGCGACTACGAGCCGGGTTTCCTTAAAGTTGAAATGGCAAGTGTAAACTTATTTTCGGATTTTACTATAAAACGGGACGTGAACCCGAACTCAGCGGACGTAAAGCACTTCAGGGTGCAGAACTTATTTTCGCAACGTATGAGTCGAGCCGACGGCGTGCGAAGATTAATTTACCGCTGACAGTCGATG
>JAAXHI010000307.1 GCA_012270875.1 Candidatus Poribacteria bacterium
TGAAACTTGAGGAAATTCCCGGTGGATTCGGGAATAGTAATTTTAAACTGACCACCACGACCGGTGCGTTTCTGCTGAAAATTTGCGATGAGAAAGACCTGACAGAACTCAACATGCAAATCGCACTTTTGCAGCATCTCCATCAACACGCATATCCAACGGTGTACCCGATCCTAACGAAAGATCAGAAACCTCTGATTCATGAGACGTTTGGCAGTGTGATGCTTTATCCGTTCCTGCAAGGCACGCAACCACAACCTTCACCGAAGATACTCGCACAACTCGGCAAGGCATTAGCGAAGCTGCACTGCATCCCACCAATCACAGGACTCCCTCATTTTGCGATGGGAATATCGCAGATGCGACCTTTTTTTCAAGAGGTGCAAGACACACAATTTGCAACGCATCCGTTTGTTGAATCGCTAAAATCGGAATTGGTAACGATAGAACCACAACTCAACGCGCCACTTCCGATGGGACTTCTACACGGAGATCTATTTTTGGATAACACGCTCTTCGATGGCGATAAGATGGTAGCAATCCTTGATTTTGAGGAAGGTTGCTACGACACACTGTTACTCGATGTCGGAATGACGATCATTGGGTGTTGCTATACACCAGAACACCGATTGAATTTAAAGGCTGTACAGAGGTTCTTGGATACTTATAACGCGAGGCGTCCGCTGACAGATAGCGAATGGCAGCATTTGGATTGTTTCGTTCACTATGCAGCACTCTCCATAGCGTTTTGGCGATTTAGACAGTTTAACATCCGCCGTCCAGATGTACACCGCGCAAATACGTATCAGGAAATGATTATCCGTAGTGCTCAATTTAAGCGACATAAGTCAGATCTTCAGGGTCCACTTTAGAATTAACATTACACTATCGGAGTGTAGGAAAAGAAAACACCTCAGTCAAAACACTTCGATGAAGATAGCCTAAAAACGCGTAGTCCGTAATATAATGGAGGGCGGATATAAGGAACGCACGTCAAAGCCTAAGCACCTGAAGTTCCTCCGCAAGGTAAAATTAAAAAATGTCTTTAATACGCTTAGAAAACGTTACCAAACTCTACGATCCGGATCTAATTCTCGACAATATCTCGGTCTCAATTGAGCACGGAGACCGAATTGGATTAATTGGCCGTAACGGAACTGGAAAAACAACGTTAATTAAAATTATTAACGGTATGCTTGCCAATTTTAAGGGTAAAGTCACCTCTGCAAAAGGGTTGCGTATCGGCTACCTTAGCCAAGAACCGGATCTCGCGCGCGACTGCACGTTAAGACAGGAGATGCTCAAGGTCTTTGAAAAGCGGCGCGCGCTTGAGGACAAGATGCTCCTGTTAGCAGAGGAGATGGAAACACAAGAGGCACCAGACCTCCTTGCACGCTATGCCCAAATTCAGGAACAGCATGAACGGCTCGGCGGTTACGATTACGAACATCAGATTAACCGTATTCTTGGCGGCTTAGGTTTCAACGAGTCTGATTTTAACCTTCCAATTCAGGTACTGAGTGGCGGTCAGAAAAGCCGAGCGACCCTCGCAAAGTTGCTCCTTGAAGCACCGGATCTGTTACTTTTCGACGAACCGACGAATCATCTTGATATCAAAGGAATCGAGTGGCTCGAAAATTACCTCAATATTGAATACAATGGCGCAGTTCTTGTCGTTTCCCACGACCGATATTTTTTAGATAGGGTTGTCCGAAAAGTGTGGGAGCTCGCGGAACATAAGATAAAAATTTATCGCGGGAATTATTCCAAATACATTGAGACGAAAAACGTTGAACAATTAGTCGGAGAACGCGCGTTTAAAAAACAACAAGCATTTATCGAGCATGAAGAGGATTTCATTCGCCGTAATATCGCCGGACAGCGCACCCGAGAAGCACAAGGTAGACGAAAAAAATTAGAACGATTGGAAAAAGTCGATAAACCGAAGTTCGACGCGCCAACGATTAAACTCAATTTTACACCTGAAACCCGAGGCGGCAACGACATTCTTCGATGCAAAAACGTCGGCAAAACATTCGGCGATAAGACGATTTTCACAGACCTGAATTTTGAGGTGTATCGTCGTGATGTTATTGGAATCATCGGGGCAAACGGGACCGGGAAGACAACCCTTTTCCGTATGATTTTGGGAGCGGAACCTCCAACAGCAGGCGAAATGTGGGTAGGACCTACGCTTAAATTTGGATATTACGCACAAGAGCTGGAGGGACTCAATCCCGATAATGAAATTATTGACGAAATCTGGGAACTCTGTCCGCAGCAGACACACGGTGAGATCCGCAGTTTTTTAGCTAAGTTTCTATTTTTTGGCGATGATGTGTTCAAACGAATTGGGAACCTGAGTGGCGGTGAGCAGAGTCGTGTCCTACTTGCCAAGTTGCTATTGTCAAACGCAAACGTGCTGTTACTTGATGAACCGACGAACCATCTTGACATACCGGCGCGCGAGGCGTTAGAAGCAGCACTCGCGGAATACCCGGCAACACTTTTTATAATTTCTCACGATCGCTACCTTTTAAATAACCTTGCGACGAAACTACTGATTTTTGATGGGACACCCGGTGGGACCGCGAATCTTTTTGAAGGCAATTATGCCGAGTATACAGCCGAGCAACAAGAACGCCAAGAAAATCAGCAGTCGAGCGAAAATGAACAAGCACCACAGCGTGCAGAAACTTCTCCACAGAAAAGCAAGTCGAAATCGAAGCGAAAGCGGAAGATAAAGGCACAACGCCTCGTCGGCAGCAATTAATTGAGGGTGTTTCATAAAT
>JAAXHI010000549.1 GCA_012270875.1 Candidatus Poribacteria bacterium
ACTCGTGGCGACGGTTAGAGGTCAAGCCGGACACAGATTGATAGCAGCGTTGAGGTCTCTATCTATTTCAAAACCACATTCGGAGCAGTGGTATGTTCTATCAGAGAGTATCAAGTCTGCTTTCTTATGTCCGCAGTTGCTACAGGTCTTTGAACTCGCAAAGAACCTATCTGCCTCGTCTATCGGTATACCACGCCTGTTTGCTTTATATTTGAGTTTCATTAGGAAACCCGCAAGCGCAGAATCAGAGAGTGCTTTGGCTATTTTTCGGTTCTTGAGCATGCCAGATATATTGAGTGTCTCAATACCGATAGCACTTGCTTTGCGAACTATCCGGATAGTTGCTTGGTGGTGAGCGTCTTCACGGATATTCGCAATACGATTATGCACGCCTGATAGCAGTTTCTTTGCCTTATACCAGTTCTGACTGCCTTTCTGCCGTCGCGATAAACGACGGTTGGCACGTGCTAACTTACGCAAATATCGTTGAAGGGGGCGTGGGTTATCGTAGGTATCACCATTAGAACATGTCGCAAGTGTATTGATACCTACGTCAATGCCGATAGGTTCTCTGTCGTCAAGTAGGGTAGGTTGGTGCTGATAGTTGCTACTATCAAGCCTACGAACAGTGATAGACGCGAACCACTTATCATTGTATCTTGAGATAACAACTTTCGTGATTTCACCTGAATATCGGAGTTCCTCACGCATGCGTATCCAACCGATTTTTGGAACATTTATACGCTTTTTGTGGACTTCAATAGTGCCTTCGCCATTGTCCGCTTGGTAAGAGCATTTACCACTTCGGTTCTTACAGACGGGGAATCTATTTTGTCCTTTTCGCCAGCGTGTGATTGCGTCTCCGAGATTATGTATAGCGTTCTTGGAGGCATTCTGTGAGAGTTCTTTACACCAGTGAAACTTATCGTATTTGACAGCGTTAAACTCACGCTTTATATCAACAAAACTTCGCCATTCGTCATTGTCTAATCCGGCTTTGAAAGACGACAAGCCAAAGTTATATGCAACACGGGCATAGCCAGCGTGTTTAGACATAAGTGTGGACTGCTTGTTATTCGGATTGAGTGCTATCTTCTGTGTTCGGAGTGCCAAAGTTGAGTGCCAACTGTTGTTTTTCTTCGGAGACGATATTCTCTATTGCCTCTGCCATTTTCTTAGACTTATGAGAGCGTCGTCCGTAGAGTTTCGCACAAAATACAGTCATGATTTCCATTACGTCGCCTGTGAGTTCTTCCTCAAAAGAAGGTTGCTCACCTTTATTGATAATAACAATCTCAATGCCTTTGAGTTCACAAATACGAAAGATTATCTCCGCTCCAAAGCGAAGGAGGCGGTCTTTATGCGTTAGAACTAACCGAGACATTTGACCATCCACTATTAACTCAAGGAGGCGAAGTAAGCCTTTCTTATTGTAATCCATGCCACTGCCGAAGTCTCTTATGATTTCAGTTGGTTTCCACCCATTCTTATTACAAAACGCTTCAAGGACGGCATGCTGACGTTCTAAATCTTCCTTTTGATCCGAACTCGAGACGCGGGCATAAGCAATTGTAGGATAGGTTAAATCATTAACACCAAGGAGTTCTGCTAAATCATACATACGTTGCCCGCCGGGCGTGCGGTGGGAAGGCATTATCTTTCCTTCCATTTCCCAGTTCCGAAGTGCCTGAACGGACACACCAAGAAGTTTAGCAGCTTCACCAATCTTTACAAATCTGTTATTCATACATATATTATAGCAGAAAAATAAAGAGTTTGCCAAGTAAAAAACTACATAACTTTAGAGTTTATGAGGTTCTTATAGGTTTTAGTAGGTTTTTATAGTTAATTCCTAACTGCAATTTTCCCAGCGATTTGGGCCAGGACCGGGTTCATGTTCATCGCGAACGCGTTTGAATTCCTCAGGTGTGGNNCCAAACTTGACAGGGACGACTACCGGTTCAACTTCGGGCAATGCATCGTCCGGTATTTCAAGATAGAAACGTTCGGACTGCCGATGTCGGAAAACACCGTCCCGATGGACATGCGGGATGACTTCCATGCAGCCGTTTTCGACAGTCGCATCTATCAGCGGAATCCAGATCGTGAGTTGTAGAACTGTGTCGCATTTAGGCTCCATATAGCCTGCGTCTTGATGCCACGGGACGAGGGTTCGATCGTGCTCAGGGAGTTTCGGACGGACTCGGTATGCGGGATGACACATAATCTCTGGTCCGACAAGCGATTCGGCGATGTCAAGTAGTTTCGGGTTGATGAGTAGCTCGAAGAGTGCGGGTCCCGTGTGCGCACCGCTAAATACCTTCTGAAATACAACAGGAGACTGCGCCGTAATTTTTGCTAAACGGGTGTCAAACCCTTCCGTTTTGAATTCAGAGTCCAACTCACCCTCTGCATAGAGTTGCGATGCTCCCGTGTCAACAATCTCCTCAAACTCCTCAATCAATGGGTTTAGATCGTCGGGAGTCAGCGCATCTTCGATTAAGAGATAACCGTTTTCGTTAAAATCGTGGATTTGGGAATCAGTCAACACCTTCATTTTTTTAATTTTCCTTGCGGATAAGCAACGTGAGTTTGGCATTCACGTTCTTTTGTGTCAAGTCGCCTTCCACTTCGTTTCAGGCTACGTTTTCTGGGCTAAGAAGATAAGAAATTCCGTTACGGCTCTCATACAATGTAAATGCAAAATTTGAGCGCGTATGGGTCAAATTTGGACGAGTTCAATCAGAATGCCATCTGGATCCGGCGCGCACGCAACACCGGCGGCATCGGGTGCACTTATGGGTTCGGAGAGAAATTCGACACCGTTCTGTTTCAAGTTCTCAACAGTTTCTTGGATGTCTTCAACAAAGAAAGTGAGCCAACGGACACCCGCCGAGAATTCATCTGCCGGTTTCGGCGGTGGCGATTCGATATCCATCAGTTTGATGAGCGTGTTGCCTGCCTTGAGACGTACCTGCCGAAAGCCGGTCGGTGCAAGCCCGACATCGCGTGCAAGGTCGTCTGGAATCTCCAGATCCAACACAATCTCAAGACCTAACTTGTTGTGATAGAAGTCCAATGACGCTGCAAAATCGCTGCAGGTAATAGCGATGTCAACAGTAGAATGTGATAAGTTTAGCACAAGTTTTTAACTCCTGTTGTTACGGCATAACGGCGTATGCCTACTACCATTAAGAAAGAACAAAGATCGCTTCTCGGAATTGACCCAGTGGACGTGCGTTATAGGTGAGGTCTATGGGTATAACAATTCGTCCTAACGCTCCGCAGTGTTGTGGAATCGGAACAGAAAAACCGATGTGCCCATCTGTCCTCGGTGGAATCGTTATTTCACCTGCAGCAACCTCCACATTCCACGATGCCGGAAGCACGGGTTGAGCAGTGGCTGTGCGCGGCTCATGCGAATGGTTTGTTATCTCCACGCGGAATTGTACAGTCTCTCCTGGTGCAATCTCTTGCTCATAAGGATAGCAGCGTACCCAGTGTTCATCCATGCCGTAGTTGGCGTGATCCCAAGGGAAGAGTTCGGTGTAGCATTTCTCACGCTCGGCGAGTGTGTCCAGCATGCACGCAATCTCAGCATCGGTAAAATCAAATGCTGGATCAACGTGGCAGTTGAAAATATGTGTCGGTTCGAGTTCTTGAATTAACCGTAGGCATTTTTCGTAGCCAACATCCGCGCCGAGTAGGTTCCGATTGCCGGAGCAGTAGTCGTCAATCCCTGCCATCGTGAAGGAGTCACCCCCAAAGAACATCCGTACGCCGCGTCCCTCAACGAGCAGTCCACCGTGATAATAGGTCTGACCCGGAAAATGGTAGGCAGTCATCGTGAACTCATTCCACTGCCAAGAATCACCGTCCTGTGTGATGCGATCCGCACGGGTAACCGCAGGCGAAATACAGGGGAGCCGAAATCCGATCGGATTTGTGATAACCTGTGCGACAACCGTATCCGTTATCGTTTCGCACGGGAAAGTCTCTTGAAATTCAGGAATAGCGTTAACGTGGTCGTCGTGGTAGTGCGTTACCCAAAACTGCGTAACTTCCGAGATTTCACCATCCGCCTGCAACTGCTGAATCTGTTTGATGACATTCGGTGAACCGCAATCCATGACGAACGCCTCTCCGTTTTCGGAGATGATAATCCATGTCGTGCCGAAGTGGCGTAAGTATTCGGGAGGCGGCTTGCCCTCTCGGATCGGCATGTGCCCCGGACGCCCTTCAAACTCAGTAAAAATCTGTGGAAAATAGTGACGGAGCGCGGAGATTGACACATATTTATCGTAGCAGTACGCCAACCGTTCCAAAAGCGTATCAATTGTCTTATCAGGGTCGTTCATCACAACGCCGTGGGTCGGAATAAGTGCAGTCGGTGATGCCTGACGGACCTTTTCAAGGCTCTCCTTGAGTTCATCTCGCGCGCCGAGGAACCCGTGATAGTCGCTCGTCTGCTGTCCTTTCTGTAGACTATAGAGTTCCCACAACTTACCTTCGTCGTAGATAAGGTCGCCGGAGAAAGCGAAGCGTTTGTCGTCAACATCAATGAGGTAGGTGACACTGCCATCGGTATGCCCCGGTGTTTCAAGGACTGTCAGCGATGCTGGTCCCCACGCAATTTGTGCGCCTTCAGTATACGTATCTGTCACTGAAATCGCGTTGGCAAGCATCAGATTGTGCGGATGGTAGTTGTAGAGGTGCCATCGGTACTGTGAATCATTCCAAAAGGTTTCAACTTCAGCAAACCACGATGCCTCTTTTTTTGGCACGCCAACACGGACATCATCAGTTATCGGAAAGTCAGCCGTATTATCGCGATGGTGGTGCGTAAAGAGGATCTGCGCAACGCTCGTGATGCCGAGTTCTGTGAGTGTAGTGCGGAGCGTAGCACCACTCGGATCAATGAGGAGGGCGCGGTCTCCATCACAGAGAATACCGGTATTGACATGCCCGTGATGGACATATAGGTGCTGACTAAGTTGGGAAAATTGGGTCTCCATATTTTTAAGTTTCCTTGCGGTTCGGTTAGGGAAATCTCTAATATCAGCGTGCCTCTCCGTATATCCTACTTTGCAGTGAGAACCATTCCATTACGGACTATTTCTGCTTGGAAGCCCTGCCTATTGCGGATTCAAACCGTATCAGCAAAACGTAAACACATCAGTTATCATCTGGTGTGATATCGGGCAAAGACAAACCGTGTATTTTGGATCGCGTACCGTCCTTCTCAAGGATTGCCATCCGTACGCTGCCGCGGCGGCGGGCACCTTTTGAGTTAGCGGGGTACCATTTTCCTATCTCCCCTTCCCAACGAGGAGACATCATCACATAATCTTCCTCATTCTCTCTTCGGCGTTGGCGATCACCTTTGGCACCAAATGCCTTGAAAAGCGCAGGCGGCTCATCTAAAAGGTCCTCATCTGCATCGTCCTCTATCCAGTTGGTGTATGTAACAGGCTCTCCAGTCTCCCAGATCCAGTCTCCCTCTTTTAGTACATCGGTCAAACCGATCCAATAGGGACCGGTTCCAAAGATGGATTCAAGCCATATCTGCTCTGCCTCATTTGCAATCGTAACCAGATGTGCCTCTTCACCAGCAGCCTGATCTTGCGCATCTTCCCAGTCATCACAGGCAATCTTCTTGTAAGCGTGTCCGTTAGATGGATTTACTATCCAGACACCAAGAACGTCTGGTAGATTGTGCCGCTGTTCTTCGGGTCGCTCAGATGATAATTCGGAGAGGTCTGCAGGATTGCCATTCAGTGTTATAGTAAATCCTGTAATTA
>JAAXHI010000389.1 GCA_012270875.1 Candidatus Poribacteria bacterium
GTTGGACTTGTGAAGATGCGGTATGAGCATGCCAACGGTGTCGTCACAGAAGCCGAATTGCTTGAATGTAAGATTCCCGTTAAATCACAAGGCTACCTCCCTATTGAAGTTGGCGCGGAATGGACTTACAGATGGCACAGCGATTATCGTGAGGAAGCCGTTATTGAGGATTGGCGTGTCATTAGAAATTTCGGCGAGCCTAAGGATCTTGATAACCCGATGGAACTTGCGTCGGCAAGATATGAGGTTAAAGTGGATGCCGATGAACCGCGCGTCGCACATGTCAAGTGTGCCCTAACGCCGAAAGTCGGCAGTGGTGCCAAAGCGGACCAAAAGTTGTTGCGCTTATCCATGAGCCGTTTTGGGACAGAATGGTTATACGATGGATATGCCCGTTATCTGCGAGATTTGACGGTTACTGATGCTGACGGAAATACATTACAGGTGGAGGAAATTGGCAAAACACAGTGGATCGTTGAAGTCCAAGATGAGTCGCCTGTCACGCTACACTACAAAGTGATGCTCAATCATGATGAACGCGATTGGCCCTTCGGCAGGAATGAAGCACCATACGCCCAACCGGATTGCGTATTCTGGCCCGGGTATGCGCTGTTTATTGTCGGTGAAGTGAAGGATATTGAACTAAAGGTTGACGTGCCTGAGAGTTGGCATGTCTCAACACCCTGGGATCAAATTGAACCGAATGAACATCATTTCGTATGCGAGGATCAAGATGATCTGATGTTCGCGTATCTCGTGCTTGGCGAATATTGTAAAAGTCGGGCAAAAGTCGGAGGTATGGAGGTTGTAATTGCTCTGGGTGGACGTTTTAAAGCGTCTATATCCGAAGTGCAGGGAACTGTTGAGGCACTGCTGAAAGGCTATGCAACCGTATACGGTGGTACGCCAAACGGACAGATACTGTTTGTCGCGAACCCTTATGGCGAAAAAGGGCATCTCGGCGGTGGGGCATCTCGGCGCAGTATCACTGCACATATAGGCGGCGAATTAGATAAAGCAAGCAGACGTTTTTGGCTGCCGCTGGTTTCACACGTAGTTGGCTATGTCTGGGTTGGACGAAGCGGTATCAATTCTCAGGAGCAGGAATATTGGTTTACCGCAGGTTTCACGCAGTACTATTCGGAAATCGTCGCTGCCCGCCTTGGGCTTGCCTCTGAAAGCGATTTTCTCAGAAATTTTGAACGGATATGGAAATCTTATCTGTCTCGACAGGGTGAGCTTTCTATCCGAGAGGCAGGCGAAGATAAAACCGCGAACCGTGAACTCGTCTATGACGGCGGCTGCTTAGTCGCGGCTGCTTTGGATTTGCAGATTCGCAAACGGACGCAAAACCGAAGCAGTTTGGACGATGTAATGCAGCAGATGTATCAGGCGTTTGGTCTCACCGACGACGTATTCACGATGAATGATGTCATTAGGATTATCAGCCAAATTGCGGGTGAGGATTTTAAACCATTCTTCAATGAATATGTGGCGGGGACAGAACGGCTGCCCTTAGAAAAATACTGTAGAGACGCGGGGTTGGATGTTGAGATAAAATTTGGCGAAAGGCTTCCGAGTCTTGGGTATATTCTCTTTGAAATGCTTCATATCTATTCATTTGGCGGTCCAACAGGCGGGGGCATGTTCATCCATCATTCACCGCAATATCGCGATGACGATCAGTTAACTCGCATCAACGGCACACCTGTGAAATTTTTTGATGATATCAGAAAGATCGCTAAGGATTGGAAATCTGGTGATGTGGTAGAGTTGACCCTTAAGCGTGAAGGCAAAGAGGTTATCCTACCCATCACATTAGCAGGTGACACTTCTAAAAAACCATCATTGGAGACGGGAATTATTGATGTCACCATCACTAAAAGAACAGATAACACGGACTTACAACGCGCCATCTGGTCCGGTATTTTAGGCGAAAGAAGAGGAAACTGATGAAAGAAACGATTAAATCTAAACGCAACATTGTCCTGAGTGCGAATGCTGCTACAGAAAGTGGCGCACCTTTGGCAGAAGGGACTTTCACACTTAAGAAAACCGATACGGTTTTGACATCTACTAACTTTGGCACCTCAGGGCACGGTGGCGGTGATCCTTCGCCGAAGTACATGTTGCTATATTATATGAGCCATTGTGATACTGATCTCTTCAAATTTCCGATCGGTGTTGGGGAAACCTGGACGGAAGAAGGACACTGGCATGTGCAGACGAAGAGTCGTTTAGAGGGTTATGAATCCGTGAAAGTCTCGGCAGGCACGTTCTCGGACTGCCTGAAGCATAAAACTGTCTTCACAGACGCTGATGTGAAGGATACTAAGGCTGAGCTGCGAAATGCGCTTTTGAACGGCACCCGTTATCTCTGGTTTGCCGAGGGAGTGGGTCTTGTTAAACTGCGGTATGAACACTCTAACGGGGTCGTTACAGAAGCCGAATTGCTTGAATACAAGACTCCCGTTGAAGACCCAGAATACCTCCCTTTGCAAATTGGCAATGTGTGGACCTATAAATGGCAAAACACTTATCGGAACGAACCTGCTATTGAAGAGTGGCGTGTCATCCGAAATTTCAGTGAACCTGAGAATCTTGAGAGTCCGATGGAACTCGCGTCAGCAAAGTACGAGGTCAAAATAGAGGCTGATGAACCGCGCGTCGCGCATGTCAAATGTCTGCTAACGCCGAAGGCAGATAGTAGCACAAAAGATAGCGAAAAGCCGTTGCTATTATTCATGAGCCATTTTGGTACTGAAGACCTGTACGATGGATATGCTCGGTATGTTCGAGATTTGACAGCAACAGATGCTGATGGAGACAAAATACCGGTCACAGAGATTGGCAAAACGAAGTGGGCGGTTGAAACTCAGAATGCGTCACCTGTGACGTTGCGTTACAAAGTCTTGTTAAATCATGATGAACGGGAGTGGCCCTTCGGTAACGATGAGGCACCCTACGCGCAAGAAGATTGTATTTTCTGTCCCGGATATGCGTTGTTTATCACCAGTGAGACGAAAGATGTTGAACTGCGTATTGATGTTCCCGATGGCTGGCACGTCTCGACCCATTGGAATCCTATTGGAAACGAAAGGTATCGTTTTACTATAGCGGACCATGACGACTTAATGTATGCGTATATGGTACTGGGTACGCATTCCGAGAGAATGGCAGAATCTGAAGGGGCAGAGGTTATGATTGCTTTGGGGGGACGCTTCAAAGCATCTATGGATGAAGTCCACAGAACTGTTAAGTCGCTTCTACACACATACTCAGAGATTTTTGGGGGGACACCAAAGGATCGTATGCTGTTTGTGGCGAACCCTTGTGACTTTTACAGCGGCGGTGGTGTATCAGGACGCAGCATCAGTGTTCTGACGGACGGAACATTAGAGGCAGACAACAGACAATCGTGGGTCCCGCTCGTAGCACATGAAATTTGTCATATTTGGAATGGAAAATCTATCGATTATAGTGGACAAGAGTACTGGTTTAGCGAAGGGTTCACTGAGTACTGTTCAAAGATTAGCTGCGCTCGTCTTGGCGTAATTTCTGAAGACGATTTTCTCCGAGATCTTGAGCGAAAATGGGAGTTGTATCTGTCTAAGCAGGGGGAGCTTTCCATTCGTGAGGCAGGCGAGAACAAGTCTGCCAATCGAAACCTGGTTTATGAAGGCGGCAGCTTGGTTGCTACCGCGTTGGACTTGCAAATCCGAAAACGGACGCGGAATCAAAGTTGTTTGGACGACGTAATGCGGCGGATGTATAAGGAGTTTGGTCTGACCCTAAAAAAATATAGGATGAATGATGTCATTAGGATTATCAGCCAAATTGCGGGTGAGGATTTTAAACCATTCTTCAATGAATATGTGGCGGGGACAGAACGGCTGCCTTTAGAAAAATACTTTAGAGACGCGGGGTTGGATGTTGAGATAGAATTTGGCGAAAAACTTCCGAGTCTGGGATATATTCTCTTTCAGATGCTTCACATCTATTCGCTTGGGGGCCCAACAGGCGGTGGCATGTTCATTCACCGTTCACCACAGTATCAGGATGATGACAACCTCGTAGGCATCAACGGCACGCCGGTGAAATTTTTTGATGACATCCGAAAGATCGCCAAAGATTGGAAACCTGGTGATGTGGTAGAGTTAACCCTTGAGCGAGACGGTGAAAGTGTCACCCTACCTATCACATTAGCAGGAGATCCGTCTGAAAAACCGCCATTGGAGCCAGGTCCCATTGATGTTAGTATCACGAAAAGAGTAGATCGCACAACTTTGCAACGCGACATCTGGGCGGGAATGTTAGGCACAAGGAGAAAACAAAAATGACAAGCACTCGCGCGTCAAACACCGTTTTAGCACAACAAGAGGTCACACCTCCAAAAGTAGAGAGGACTATTCCCGATTTATCTAAAAAAGTGCCAACGGATCTAAAGGAGATAAAGATCGTCTTTAATGAAAAAATGGCAGGTGTTGATATAGGGTATTGTGGGACTCCAGTCGGTGATGTCCGATGGGAAGACAACAACACAACTCATGTTATTTCATTTAATGAACGTCTATCACCATCAAAAATCTACCGGCTTATATTGGGACGCAATGAAGGTTACAGGAATATGTCAGATGTCCTACTTGAAGAGTATGTTCTGACCTTTACAACAGAGGGTCCCGACCCAGCTACGCCTACTTTTGTGGACACAACGCCTGTCCATGTAACGGATATTGTGGAATTGGATCTCTCAGATAAACTGCTCTGCCGCGTTTCTGAGAACTCGATAGAAGGGTTTAAGTTTCCCTATTATCTGTTCGTTCCGCAAGGGATGGACTTGAATAAGCCTGTTTACCTACTGGTAGAACCAAACAACACAGGCGTTAGTAGCAATTTGGTGAGCCTTGATAAGAATACAAAGGACGCAATAGAGACCTGTTCTGCCAGTAGTGTCGCAAGAAAACTAAAGATCCCGTTGCTCATGCCTGTTTTCCCGCGACCCGGTGGGACACTCTACACACATGCTTTGGATAGAGAGACCCTCCTGATTAGAGAAGGAAGCCTCAAGAGAATTGACCTGCAGCTGATCGCAATGATATCCCATGCCCAGAAACTGCTGCGACACAATGACGTGGAGGTGAATGAGAAGATCTTCATGAACGGATTTTCGGCTTCTGGAACGTTTGCAAATCGATTTGCGATTCTGCATCCGACGGTTGTCCGAGCAGTCGCGACCGGCGGCATCAACTGCATTCCGACTTTTCCAACAGGCCGCTGGAACAGTACCACGATGCGTTATCCGGTCGGGATCGCTGACGTAAAAGAGATTGCTGGTATTGACTTTGACGAAGCGGCATATAAGAAAGTGTCGCAGTATATTTACATGGGTGCTTTAGATGACAACGACACTGTTCCGTATCGAGATGCCTATGATGAGATGGATGCTGAGTTAATCAAAAGCCTCATTGGAGCCAAAATGATGGTCAAAATGATGCCGGACCGATGGGACACGAGTCAATTGATATATAGGACACTTGAAATCTCTGCGCAATTTGTCACGTACGAAAATACCGGACATGAAACCAAGCGTGAGATGCATGATGATCTTGCCGCCTTTTTTGAGGCGAACGCTGGCGATGAAATTGTTGAAATCGTTCCGCATGAATACACGTCTAAAGAGTGAGGTAAGTTTATGCGTGCACTTTGGTTCATTATCCAACGCGAAATCGTCTCAAATGTGTTGACATCCCGATTTATGATTGGGTTTATCGTATGCCTGCTTTCAACTGCCGTCGCCGTTTTCGTCCAAGTGGACGATTACGAGAAGCGTTTGGCGGGATATAACACTGCTGTCCGAGAGGCGGAAGTGGAAGCGCGGGAGTGGAAACTCTATTCCAAAATCAAACCGAAAGCGCACCGGAAACCGAATCCGCTGGGTATCTTTAACGTCGGCACCGAAAACTTCGGCGCGAATACAGTCACTGTTGAACTGGGAAAACCTATCTTTGAACTCTCCTTCCCTATATGGCAAGCACCGACACAGAAGCGCGGTTCAGACAATCCTTTCCTTGCGATGTTCTTGACCGTTGACGTGGTTTTCGTCTTCAAGATTGTGTTAAGTGCTTTGGCAATCCTGTTTGCTTACAACACAATTTCAGGTGAGAGAGAGGACGGTACGCTGAAACTCGTGTTATCCAATGCGATACCGAGAGATACGATAGTATTGGGAAAATACCTCGGCGGGATGTTATCGCTGTTTCCCATTGTTTTGATGAGTTTGATTGTGGCACTGATCATCGCACTTTCTTCGCGTGTTACGGCTTTTGACGGAAACGATATTGCCCACGTTGTGCTAATATTTGCTGTCTCGCTGTTGTACGTATCAACGTGGTATCTTTTAGGGTTGCTGCTGTCAATTTGGACGAAAACGGCTGCGACGACGTTAATCCTTTCGATGTTTATCTGGGTGATCCTAACGAGTGTTCATTCAAATGCAGTCGCGTTTGCGGTGGACAAATTTCCACCTTATAAGTCGAACCCTGAATCGGCAGCCCTCCGACCCGCCTTTGAGGTCTGGGATCAGTTCAAAAAGGAACGGGATGCTTACATCAAACAACGCGGATACAGTAAACTAACAGACCCGATTACTTGGGAACCTGAAACGCGTCACACAGGAACTGGAAAGGGTTCTGCATCCGGAGGCTATTACTTAATAGAGTCGTATAGTGTCACAAATGTTACCAAAGCGGATACCTCTATTTTCCAAGAGATGTTAGGCTATCAAGAGCAGCTTCGGGTTGAATATGCCAATAAAGCGGAGGAAATTCTCAATAAGCCTGGGGAAGAACGAGAGCGGAACGCGAAATTCGCAGACATGCTTTCTCGCATCTCCTTCGCGGACACTTACGACTTCGCTGTTGGAACGATAACAGGCACAGACCGACAGAATTACAACGATTTTATTCAGAATGCCAGAGCCTATAAACGTGAGATTGTTGAATATTTGAAAGACAAGGAGGCGTTCTCGTCTCGGGCGTGGTTTTCGGATGACAAGGGCGCAGCGGAATTGACAGATCTTCCCGTTTTCGAGCATCGACGTCTCTCGCTTGCTGAAAGTTTATCCCGTGCCTCCGTAGATATTTTGATCTTATTAGTATGGAATATCGTTCTATTCATGACGGCTTATGTCTCCTTCCTACGGTATGATATGAGTTGAAAAAGGAGGGTTGTCAGCAGTCAGCATGCTTCGCAGTGAGAACAAAGAGGGTTTTCTGTTAATCAGAAACCTCTTGTTACTGAAAGCCGATAGCCGACAGCCATTAAAAATGATTTTACACATTGCGACAAAAGAGATATACCACAATCTCACGACACTCCGATTCGCCTTAATGGTGATTCTTTTACCTATCTTGTTTATCGTGAATGCCCTGATATATAGCCTTGGTAGCGACGGTTATATGACGCAGGTGGATAACTATAACCGACGCGGAACAGAAAATAGGAAGCATATTATAGAATATGCCGATAAGAGTTTGGCGGAGTTAGCACTCGTAGGACCTGGCGAGATGCCTAAGCATCCGAGCCATCTGACGTTCTGTGCGGGTGGTGTTGATGAAGTGGTATCGCGTTCTATTAAGATGAAGAGTGAGGGAACTATCAGTCGAAGCAGTGGTGTTGAAGATGAAGATTACAAGTGGCGACCTCCGTTGAAATTAGAGTATAAAGTGGAGAGTACTGGCAGCACACCGACAAGGCGTGTGAAAATTAACTGGGTCTTCATCGGTATCCTCATGAGTTTCTTCGCGATTTTATTCACTTTCGATGCGATTGCTGAAGAACGGGTGCGCGGCACACTGAGTCTGATGATGTCTAATACAGTCTCGCGCGGACAGGTATTGTTAGGAAAATACCTTGGTGCCTTTGTAACGCTTATGGTGCCTCTTATCATCAGTATTCTGATGAACCTATTGATCATCCTTATATTCGGAAATATTCCGTTTGGGTCGGGCGAATGGTTGCGGATTTTGGGGATGGTGGGGCTATTTGCGTTACTCGTTTCTACTTTTATTTTTCTCGGACTTTTCTTCTCCAGTCGTGTCTCAAACGCCATTACAAGTTTGGTATGGTTGTTACTCACTTGGGTTTTCTTGGCGTTTGTCTTTCCGAGTCTGCTCGGCACTTTCGTCGGGAATCTGAATCCGATTCCATCCGTTGACGAGATTTCAATGCGAAGACGGGCACAATTGGATCAAATTGAGGATGAGTGGAAAGGGGGAGAAAACAAGATCAAAAAAGCACCCTCCATTGAATATCCGTCACGGACGCGCACTTGGGCGGAATATTTTACAGCGATTGGAGATACAGAAAAACAGATCGCAGACCAACATATTGATCAGCAGCTGAGACAGGTACAACTCGCTCGGGATCTTACCCAGATCTCTCCGATAGCGACTTTTCAGTATGCAATGGAGGGACTCGCAAACACAAGTATCGTCGGTTATATGGATTTTGTTAAACAGACGCGCCGGTATCGTGAGACGTTCATAGATTTTGTTAAAACAGAAGACCAAGGCGATCCGGAAAGCCTGCATATCTATCCTGTAAAAGAGGGGTTATCTCAGAAACCGGTGGATCCGGACGCTGTGCCTGTCTTTAAGGAGCGGATCTCTTACCGCAGCGTTTTAACCCAAGTCGGTTTGTTGGTGCTGTTTAATCTTCTATTCTTTATTATGGCGCAAGTCTCTTTTCTGATGAGTGAAGTGAAATAGATGCGGAGGTGGCCATACCCTCTGATTTCCTGCCTATGTGAGAGGTTCGTTTTGAAGATGAGGGCGCAGCATATTTTGAAGTTTTTGTCGGGCATGATGCAGGGTCGTTTTTACAGTGCTCTCCGACTTGTTCATGCGTAAGGCAATTTGCTTTATCGGGAGTTCATGAAAGTAACGCAAACGAAACACTTGACGTTGGCCAGGTGGCAATTGCTCCACTGCCCTACGGATCGTGTGTCCAAGTTCCTCCTTCTCAAGGATTTGACAAGGCGATGGTTGCATCTGAATCATCGGAAGGACATCGTCTGCGTTTAGGGGTAATGCTTCGCAGGCGAAAGTAATCTGTTTCTTTTGTTTCTGCCTGCGGAGAAAGTCAATACTGCAATTGACAGCAATTTTGTAAAGCCAAGTATAGAATACAGATTGTCCCTTAAATTTAGGCAACGCTTGCCATGCCTTGAGGAACACCTCTTGGCAGAGGTCTTTCGCTGTCTCATGGTCGTGAACCTGACGGTAAATCAGACGATAGATTTTCTGCTGATATTTGCGCACAAGTGGATTAAACGCATCAGCATCACCATTCAGGGCACGCGTGACAAGTTCCTGCTCATCAAAATGGTTGAGTTCAATGTCTGTTGTTGAAGCACTTCTCATGTTTTCTCCGTGTGAGTATCTTTGGTGGTATCTTATTCGATCCACTCCATTGTTTCTCGGAGTTGTTCTTTCGCTGCGGCGTAGTTTCGGCGCGCCTGATAAAAGACCCGTTGCGTCTCTGTGAATTGTGCTTGTGCTTGAAACGCGTCATTAAAAGTCAATCCTTGATAACCCGGAATATCGAACGTGACTTCGTCAAGCACATGCTCTATTGTCCGTAGATATTGCTCCCGGATTCGCAATCGCTGCTGCTCAATCTCCATCCGTTCTTTCGCATTCGCCACGGCGCGATAGTCTCGCCTCACGGCGACTCGGATCAATTTCGCTTTTTCGGTGTAATCGAACTGAAGTCGTTCGAGTTCTGCAAGTTCTACAGCGCGTAGATTATCGGTTTTTTTCCCATCATACAGCGGTATATTGAGGTTGAAGCGGACCTCCCATCCGTCCTGAGTGCGAGGGTTCGTCTCAAAAGGACTTGATGTATCTCGTTCCCGGTCAAAAATGATTGGATCATAGAGTGCTTTTGCGTCCCAAGTTCGCCCCTGTTGGTGTTGTTCCAGCAGCACATGGAGATCCTTATAGCGTGCTTCAGCAGAGAGTTCAGGGAACCGGTTCCATATTGTCTCTGCGGCGAGGCGTTCTTGCCGGACCATATCACCGCGTAGGTCGCGTAAATCAAGGCTGTTCACGAGTGCGAGCTCAACGGCAGCATCCAGTGTTATATCGTCATCGGGGAGAGATTGTGAAAGAGCAACCTGTGCAAGCGGATCGAGTCCGGTGAGTCTAATGAGTTCGGCGGTATCCACGTCAAGCCGTCGTTGGAGTTCGTTGAGTGCAAGCTGCTGTTCCGACAGTTCGAGTTCCGTATTGAGACGACTCAGGAAGCTGATCCGTTTCTTTTCTTGCTTGAGTTGCGTGCCTTCTAATTTTTTCTTTAGTTCCACCTCAATCGCGCGGCGTTGTTCAATTTCCTCTTGTGTAAGGATGATATTGTGCCAGAGATTCCGAACAGCGTGGACGGTCTCCTTTTTCGCGCGTTCATATTCAATCTCTGTCTTGCGTACCTCTTCCTGTGCTGTGTCGAGTCCTGCAGGAATTTCACCGAATTGTGCGAAAAGCACACTCATCTGTGCGCGGGTGAGATAGTCTCTTTCATCGATATCGCCATCTTTTTGACGCTGATATTCGCCGGTAAGTCCGACCTGTGGTAGGTACACGGCTTTGGATACGCGGAGGTTTGCCTTGGCACGTTCTACCACTTTTTCTGCTTTTTTCACCCGCTCATTGTTCTGTAAGGCGAGTTCTATCGCACGTGCAGGTCGAAGCGAGACGAGCCGTTGTGCTGAGACGGCACCCGCAATACTCAGAAATAGACAGACCGCAAGTGCCGTCAACCTTTTGTTCATTCTAAAACTCCATGGGTCTTTGAGGATAGTGTTTTGTCCATCTAAATTTTGTGGTTTAAGAGTCGTGAGCCAACCCACTCCTACAGAAAGAGAAGAGGCGTTTTAACAGTTAGCGTTCATTGAGAAGGTCTTGCTGACTGCTAATTGCTGATTGCCGACAGCCATCTCTAACGTCGGCTAATACGGATTGTAACAATGACAATCGCAATCATCAGGAGGATCAAGGCACCAAACAGCAGAGTTGTCACCGACATCTGGGTCTTTGATTCAACTTGTACCGTAATGGAGCGGTCGCGCGCCTCAAACTTGCGGTTATCGACAGTGACTTCGGCGTTTAACTTTGCCTGATATTCCCCTACGCCGATGTCCGCAGGCGGACTCAGCGTCAGTTGTATCTCTTTTTCCTCATTCCGTATGAGTGAACCGATCACTTCCGGGACAACGGTGTATTTCCAATCGGTGTTAACGTCAACGATCATACGGATATCAACGAGATCGCGGGTACCGATATTCTTTAGCGTCGCTGTCATATTAACCTCTTCGCCTATTTTGATTGTCTGGAACGCATTCTGCACGAACACTTCAATCTCCGGTACACCTTTCGGAATGAGTTCAAACCGCTCGACACCGCCTTGTATACCAGCAATCTGTTCATCGGGTAGCTCCAACCGATTGTTGACACCACCAAGTTCACTGGCTTCAGCCTCATCAAGGACAGCAACATAGAACTCAAGCGTACTATCAAGGTAGGAAGCATCCAATTCTTCCGGCAGATAGACAATCAGGGATAGATTTCGCTTTGACTGTTCCTGTGTAAATTTCACCTGAGACTGCCGAGACTGCGTCTCCGGGTCTTGGAACTCAAAAGAGAGGCGGTTCAATAAGTTAATAACGCGCAACTGGAACGTATTTTCCGTTTCTGCCAATCGATCCAACGTCAAATCGTAGGTGACGCTGCTTCCTAAATTTCCCTCCTGCGAAAAGCGTAGCGAACTAACGTTGACCACATCCAAGGCGGACTCTTTCTGAAGATAGATCAGCCGCATCTCCGGCATATCAAGCTCGGGATAGTTCAACGACACCTTGAGGCTCTCTACATCCTTCTGGAGTTGGAACGTTAAGTCCACGGTTTCATTGTAACCGAGAACCGGGATCTTCTCCTCATAAGGTTTGACGATATTCGTGTCATCAACGGTATCGAGTAAGGAGACATAAATCGAGCGAATCTCATTCGCGGCGGCGATCTCTTCAGGTGTCGCATTGATTGACATCGCTTCAGTTGTTGATGTGTTCTTTAACTGAAGCGTAACCATCATTTGGTTCTCAATCCGAAACTTCTTCGCACTCAGGATAGAGATATGGCGCGTGTCCTCCTCAAGGTGGATTTTATACGGATTTTCCTCCTCAAGGTATTTGAGACTAACAATAACGCTGTCCACATTCCGCCGCAGTTCAAAATCGAGCGTTTTTTCTTCTCCATCTTTCAGTGTCGGAATACGGTATTCATAAGGGAAGCCGATAATGGCATCAGTATCGTCTTTGATAGAGACATAGACGTTGTTGATTTCTTGTGCTGTGGTCGTGTCTATTTTCTCTGTTTTGTCTTCTACTGTTTCGTCACTTAACGCGCCATAGGTGAGAACGACTTCCAAACGTCGGCGGTCACCCTCTTTATAACGCCTCGCGGACACGACAGAGATATACGGATCCTCCTGACTGAGGTGGATGTTTTTCTTTTCCTCACGCCCGGCATACTTCAACTCTACGACGACATCTCGGATATTCTCTTTGATCAGTTCAAATTTCAATGTAACAGATTCATCTTCTTTAAGCGTCTCAATCCGTCGTTCGTACGGTTCAGTGATAATCGCCCCACTTGAGCCATAACTTTCCTGCTCTCTAATTGTGACGAAGATATCATCAATCTGTGCACTGATGATAATATCTTGTCCTACGACTTTGGAGCTTTCGACAAGTTTGACAGGAGATGAGTTATTCCGTAGGGTAATCGAAAATTCCTCTCTCCCCTCCTCGGATTCATAGAGGAGTGTCTCTTCAACAGTGATGTGCCATTCATCTTGTAACGATTCAAGCTCGACCTGTTGCAGTTTCAACTTCGCCTGTTCATATTCAGAGACAGCCCGTTCGTAGTCTTCCTCTGCGGTCTTTACTTCAGCGACGGTGACGATGTTGTTTTCCTCCGCCATCATCGCCTGCAGGTCTTCGAGCTCAATTTTCTTTTTATCCATCAGCCGTTCTGCCGATTTCATCAATTGACGCTCGATTTCTATCTTGATATGGCGGTCTTGCTCATCCCTGGTTTTCGTGCTGTCTCCATTAGGCTGTGCGGGTGCTTCTGACTCCTCTGCCGATACGCCCTCAAACAGCGCACTTGGCAGCAGCGTCCCTATTGCCATAATGAAAATCAGCATAAGCATATAAATTCGCATTTTTAATAGATCGGATTTTCGCGCCGATTTGTCCTTTCAAAATCGAGGTTTATTGAAACCAAACTGAAATTTGGCTAATCGATTGGTATTGTGTCACGTAGACCCTATTCAGTTGTGTCTTCCTCAGATTCGTATCCAGCGACATAATTCAGATACAACGCCTCAAGGTCTTCTGCTTGAATCTCCTCGCGCGTCAATTCTCGCTCAAGGGTGCCTTGCACCAAAATGCCAATCCTATCGGCGATCTCCTTCGCACGAAAGATATCGTGTGTGGACATGAAGATGGCTTTGCCTTCCTCTTTTAACTCACGGAGCAGATTCAGAAAATCGGCACCGCCTTTCGGATCCAAACCGGAAGTCGGTTCATCAAGTAACACGGCTTTTGCGTTCTTCATAATCGCAATCGCGATACCTAAACGTTGACGCATCCCTTTCGAGAAGGTCTTGACACGCCGTGTAAAAGCCTCCTCGGGTAGACCAACGCGTCCGAGGGTGGCATCGAGCTCCTCGTTTGATACCTTCTTACGTCCACCGAGTTTCGCGAAAAACGAGAGATTTTGACGTGCCGTGAAGTTCCGATAGAGTTCGACGTTCTCAGAGACGTAAGCGAGATGCTTCTTCGCCTCCAATGGGAACTTCGGGATCTCAATGTCGTCTATCAGTGCCGTGCCACTTGTCGGTTCGATAAAGTTCAGGAGCATAGAGATCGTCGTGCTTTTGCCAGCACCGTTCGCACCGAGAACGACATAGATCTCGCCATCATCCACCTTCAGGTTCAATTCGTTGACAGCTAAGACGCTTTCATTGTAGACTTTCGTAAGTTCGCGGGTTTCTAACATCGCGGTTCTCCTATGGTTGATTGCTACTATGGATATAGTATATAATACCAAAAATCTGACCTGTATTCAAGCAAGACCTACGCCAATTTAGGGTTATTTAGTTTTCGATTTCTTCGTATGGTCTTTTACCAACTTATCAATATAAGCGGCTTTATAGGTTTCCCAATCATTCGCGGGTGGGATATCGAGAATCTCCGACTGCCGTAGATCCGGATTGTCTTCGAGAAATGCCAAAGTATGCCGCTTTAACAGATGTACGGAGTAGTTGTGAAAATTTTCTATGGTGATACCACGATCCAAAAGCAGTTGAAGCCATTCTACTCTCGGATACCTTGCATCGATCTCGCGCATTGTAAGGTTACTACTATGCGTTGTGATCTTTTTCTCACCAACCTTGCGAAATACGCTCACTTCAGCTTTTATAGTAGATCCCGAAAATAAG
>JAAXHI010000133.1:0-1600 GCA_012270875.1 Candidatus Poribacteria bacterium
CTCGAAAGAGAACTTGTTGAGCAATACAGGGACCTTGTGAACATGGAGAAAACCATAAGAGGAACTGCAAGTTGAACCCGAACGACGAAACTAACGGTTTGGGGAATGAAATCAGCGGGCAGGACGAAGGGAAGTTTTCTGAATCCGTGCAGGGTTTTCAAGGCGTCGCGGCTGATTCTCAAACGGAAGACAAGCTCAAAAACGTAAAGAGCCATGATTCCGAGCAGGATCCCATAAGGTCGTACATTCTCGCTATTGCGCAGCACTCCCTCCTTTCCAAGGAGGAAGAGGTTGAAATAGCAAGACAGATCGAAAAAGGTAAAAAAATAATCGCGAGGATGATAATAGAGAACCCTTTCATGATGAAAAAGGTTCTCAAGCTCGAGGAGGAGATAAAAGACGGGGCGCTGGGTTCGGGTGAAGCCTCCTACCAAGGTGAGGACATGGAATCCCCCGCTGACGGCGAAGCATACCGCAATTCCGTAAAAAACTTTCTCCCGATCAGAAAACTTTTTGCCGAGAACGAAGAACTGAGAGAAAAGCTCAATATTCAAACGCTTTCAGATAGCGAAAGAGCGAAGATATCCAGACAAATCAGGAAGAACAACGAGCGGACCGTGGAACTTCTTGACGAAATCGATTTTTCCTCGGTACAGGCCAGCAGGATATACAATCTGGCCGTCGAGTACGTGGACAGAGTTGAGAGCGGGGATTGTGACTGCATGATGGATGATTCGGACGATGCGATTGGCAATGGTTCGAAATCTGAGTATTCCGAGAAGGAGATTGCTTCGCTTAAAAGGGTGCTCAGCAGGTTTGAGAAAGCGAAGAAAGCTACCAAGAAAGCCAGAAAAAGACTTATAGAGTGCAACCTTAGACTTGTCGTCAGCATAGCGAGAAAATACGTTAATAGAGGGCTGCCGTTTCTCGATCTGGTTCAGGAAGGCAATATGGGGTTGATGAAAGCGGTTGAAAAGTTCGAACATGGAATGGGGTACAAGTTTTCAACCTGTGCCACGTGGTGGATAAAGCAGGCCATTACGCGCGCGATAGCCGACCAGGGAAGTCTTATAAGAATTCCTGTTCACATGACCGAAAACATAAACAGGCTAAACAAGGTCTCGAGATCTCTGATGCAGAAATTAGGGAGGGAACCGAAACCGGAGGAGATAGCCGAGGCAATGGATATACCTCTTGAGAAGGTCTTGAAGATCATGAAGGTGTCACGCGACCCGATTTCTCTGGAGTCTCCTATTGGCGAGGACGACTGCAGGCTTATGGATATCATTTCGGACCCGTATTCCACTTCTCCTCTTGACATGCTCGAGACCAAGGAACTGAACCGGATCATGCGCAACGCGCTGTGCACCAACCTCAGTAACGGGGAGGAGGGGGTCGTCAAAATGCGCTTCGGTATAGATGAAGACAAGGAATACACCCTTGAAGAGATAGGAAAAAAATTGGACGTTACCCGCGAGAGGATAAGGCAGATCGAGGTAAAGGCTATTAAGAAGCTCAAAAGGTTCGGAAGGGCTCTTCCCATAAGGGGTTTTAACACTGACTGATATTCCGGCTTGACATTATTTTCTCCGGTGGTAAC
>JAAXHI010000133.1:1663-2338 GCA_012270875.1 Candidatus Poribacteria bacterium
TCTTTCCTTGCTTTCTCAATTTCCCGGTACCTGCGATGTCAAAAACCAACATTGCCGTGTTTGTTTCCGGAAGCGGAACAAATCTTCAGGCGGTAATAGATTCCGGTATAGAATCCGCAAACATAGCGGTGGTTGTCTGTGATACTCCTGGGGTCATGGCGATTGAGAGGGCCAGAAAACACGGTATCCCCGTAGAGCTCGTAAACAGCAGGGATTTTGAATCAAGGGAAGAGTTCGAAAGACAGATAGTTGCGAAAATCGACGGGTATGACATAGGCCTTGTCGTACTTGCCGGATTCATGAGGATACTCACTCCTTATTTCATAGGGCGCTTCAGGAACCGTATCATCAATATTCATCCTTCCTTGCTTCCTTCCTTTCCGGGAACAAATTCAGTGAAACAGGCATTTGACTACGGAGTGAAGCAAACAGGCTGTACTGTCCACTTCGTTAGTGAGGAAGTTGACGCGGGTCCGATTATTCTCCAAGCGGTTGTCCAGGTTGCCGAGGAGGATACGGAGGAAACGCTGCTTGAGAAAGTCCACGCTCAGGAATACAGGATATTGTCCGAAGCCGTAAGGCTTTTCTGCGAGGGGAAGCTGACTCTCAGTGGAAGAAAGGTTGTGATTTCCTCCTGAAAACCCAGAAACTTCTAAACAGTTCTTCCAATAGCTT
>JAAXHI010000133.1:2401-20229 GCA_012270875.1 Candidatus Poribacteria bacterium
TTCAGATCGAAGGTGTTTCTGGTCGCCGTCTCAAAAGTTCTTATTCCCCTCTCGCAGAGCATTACGTTGCTGTTGCCCTCCGACAGTATGTATTCCGCGCACATGAGAAATTCGTTTATGGTCGTTGACATTCCGCGTTTCAGCAGGACGGCCTTGTCTGACTTGCCGACATGTTTTAAAAGCGAGTAGTTCTGGGAATTCCTGGCTCCTATCTGGAACACATCCGCATACTCCCCGACCAGTTCAAGGTCGTCCGGGCTCATTATTTCGGTAACTATGGGCAGCCCGGTCATCTCTTTTGCCCTTACAAGAAGTTCCAGACCCTCTTTTCCAAGACCTTGGAAAGAATAGGGGGAAGTCCTGGGCTTAAACGCGCCGCCTCTTAGCATTGACGCTCCTGAATTCTTTATTGAAGCTGCGATTGTCATTATCTGCTCTTCATTTTCAACCGAGCATGGCCCCGCGATTATAGGGATTTTTTTCTCCCCTACGGTAACGCCGCCCACATTGAAAACAGAGGTTTCATCATTTATTTCCCTGCTCGTAAGCTTGTAGGGCTGAAGCACCGGAACAACCTTCTCAACTCCCTGGAGCTGCTTGAGAACGTCGAGATCATGCGGCTTGCCTCTCTCGTCTCCTACCACTCCGATGACGGTCCTTAGAATTCCTTCGATCGGATGCGGCGAGTAGCCAAGTTCCTTTATGATGGACTTGACCTTGTCTACCTCCTCTTTGGTCGCCTTGGGCTTCATTACTACTATCATTTAAAAAACCTCCATATTTTGTGCGGAACGGACAAACTTAATACACAGAAGATTTTTAATGTCAATTATGACGTCTGTATTGTTGGCGTATTCAACCTGTTTGTGAGGGAAGATTAAGAAAATCGGCGCTGAATATCTTTTGCGAGGTTTCCCTGAAATGCTTTTCAAACTTCGTCTCTGCCTCTCCCGTTCTAGCCTCAATGAAGCCGGGCGGGGGGTATGCCGGGCGGAACAGGCCGCTTCTTTCGAATTCGGACACTATCTGCCGAATGTAGCTCAGCTGATCGGTCTTTATTACCGTCCTGCCGCTTCCCGTAAGCACTTTTGCTAGGCAGCTTATGAATTCCCGGTTAAACATCCTGTGTTTTGAGTGTTTTTTCTTTGGCCAGGGGTCGGGGAAGTTTACCAGGACAAGATCGAACATTCTTTCTCTGAAAACCTGTCTGAGCGCGATCTCAGCTTCAATGTGGAGGAGTTTTAAGTTCTCAAGAGAGAGAACTCCCGCCGCGCGCGCGGCTTTGCGGAATCTTCCTCTCTTGATCTCAAGACCCAGATAGTTTCTGCTTTCGTCGCGGCGGGCCGCGTTTATGAGAAATTCTCCTTCTCCAAAGCCGATTTCAAGCACAAGCGGCTTTTCATTGCGGAAAATGTCTTTTTTGCCGATCGGAAGATGAAACAAGGAGATGTCCACCGCAGGGTCGTTCAGTTTCATTTTCCGTATCAGGATTTAAAAGCGGAAGTTATGGCCTCCTCCCCAACCTTTATTCCGTAATTTCCCCCCTGTTCCTTCATCTTCCCTATGCGCTCGGGAAGCGACATTTCTATTTTGCCTTTTCTGGCTTTCTTGTCGATTTTCATGACGTCGATTATCTTCCCGACATCCATCCCCCGCGGAGGCTCGGTAGAAAGCCCCGCCCTTTTCAAAAGACGAGTGAGTCTTTCCTGCTCTCCCTTGCTCCATCCCGTTTTACCCAGGGCGATTCTTCCCTCGATTGCCATTCCCGCGGAGATTGCCTCTCCGTGGGAGACCGTGTAGTCGGAGAGCTGCTCGATCGCGTGACCAACCGTGTGTCCGAAGTTAAGGATTTTCCGCAGGTTCTGTTCCTTTTCGTCCTTCTCGACCACTTCTGCCTTGATCCTGCAACTTGTCTCTATTACCTCAAGCAGCGCCGCGTCGTCGAATCCGTAGATTTTTTCGATGTTCGCCTCCAGGTACTGAAAGAGTTCCTCGCTCTCTATCACACCGTATTTGATTATCTCGGCGAGTCCTTCCGCAAGCTGCTTCGGTCCGAGGGTTTTAAGCGTGTCTGTGTCCACGTACACGCGCCAAGGCTGATAGAAGGCGCCGATGAGGTTTTTTCCGTGAGGCGTGTCCACGGCGGTTTTTCCTCCCACGGAACTGTCAACGCAGGCAACTAGGCTTGTGGGTACCTGAACGCAGGGAACTCCCCTCATGTAGGTGGCGGCCGCGAATCCCGCTATGTCACCCACGACCCCTCCGCCGAGTGCTATGACCGAAGAGTCCCTGCCGAATCCCGATTCAAGCATCCTGTCTTCTATGAAGGACTTGATTTCTCTGGTTTTGCTTTGTTCCCCTGCCGGAAAGGTGATCATCCTCACTTCCGGAAGCGCATCCTCAAGGCTACCCAGAAGCTTCGCTCCGTAAAGTTCCGCCACGTTTGAATCGGCTACCAGGGCGTGGGAGTGGGCTATGTCCGCTTCGGCCAGATCGCCGGCAATCCGGTCCAGAAGACCTTGGCCGATCAGGATTTCGTAGGAATTATCTTCGTTTGAACTGACTCTGACTTCTAATTTTCTCAATTGTTATCCCGGCATTTTCAATAGGGACCAAACTGGGTGGGGAGAAAGTGCCTTAGCTCCCTCGAGTCCCGTGAGCTCTATGAGAAAAAGGTATCCCGAAACTCTTCCGCCCAGTTCTTCGACTAGTTCCCCGGCACTACGTGCTGTTCCTCCCGTGGCGAGAAGATCGTCGACGATTACCACCTTGCTTTTCCCGTTTATCGCGTCTTTGTGAATTTCCAGAACGTCCTTTCCATACTCAAGGTCATATGAAACGCTCGCGGTGTCGCTTGGCAACTTACCCGGTTTTCTTACCAGGATCAGTTCTTTTCCAAGTTTGTAGGATAAAGCGGAAGCGAATATGAAACCTCGGCTCTCGGGTGAGGCAAGAGAGGTTATCTCCTTGTCGGCGAGCATTTCCGCCATCATGTCGACGGATTTTCGGAAAGCTTCGGCGTTTTTAACAAGTGTGGTTATATCGTAGAAGAGTATCCCTTTGCTCGGAAAATCAGGAACGCGTCTTATGTGGCTTTCGATTTCTTCCAGCGCCATTTCTTTTTCCGCCTGGGTGCCCGGAGAGGGTCTCATCCGGCTCTTTTCCTGCGGGAGGATAGCTCAAAGGCCGTTCTCACTGCTTCTTCCGGGGTTTCGCATTTGATAATCTCCTCAGAGACATCCCAGGTGTCAAGCCCGATGACGGGAATTCCCGACTTAAGCGCGAACGATATTTCCGACAGGGTTCCGAGGCCGCCTCCGACGGCAATTATAGAGTGGCTCGACTTTGCGACTATCACGTTTCTCGCCTCTCCCATTCCAGTAACTATGGGTATATCGACGAACCTGTTGGCCGAGGAGGGCTCCGGACCGGGGAGAATCCCGATTGTGGTGCCTCCGGCTGACTTTGCTCCCCGGCACGCGGCTTCCATGACCCCTCCCATTCCGCCGCAAAGCAGAAAACACTTTCTCCCGGCAATCAGAACTCCGACCTCTTCTGAAGCTCTTTTTTCCTCCTCGCTCGCGTTAGCCGCTCCGATTACTCCTATGATCGTCTCCATTAAAGTGCCACCGCACTGCGTTTAACAAGCTGGTATAAAACGGTTAGAATCACAAGTCTCAAAGTATACCACGGGTTTAAGCTGTTTATATCACGGGAAGGCCTTATGTATTGTGTGAGAGTCTGGCTGGCGCTTGTTTTTTCAGTTTGCTTTTTACTTCCTTTCTCTGCTGAAGGAAGCCAGGTGGATCTCAGGATTCCTCACGGTTTTGAATTCGGGATTTCAAGAAAAGACGCCCTTAATCTGATCGAGTCTTCCAAGCTCAAGGTTGTCTCTGATCGCAAATACTCAAACGATCTCCGGAAAGTCATTCTGGGCGGCTCTCTGGCCGGGGTTGCTCTTGATCCCTTGCCGGACCATGAAACCCGGCTTGAATTTTATAAAGACAAGCTTATGTCAAGTTCCATTCTATTCAGTTTTGAGGACGAAAGCCGTTTTGCGTCCGTAAAGAATGAACTTATTGGTAATCTAGCGGGTGTTCTAGGCGGTGCTTTCAAAATGGAGAAGATGTTTTCTTACGAGGTGCTGTCGTGGGATCTTTCGGACACAGTTGTACTTGCCAACCTGAATTCCCGAAAGAAAACGATAGAAGTTGAATATGTTCATAAACCTATTCTGGAGAAAAAGACGGCAAAGGACCTACGCCGCAAACGCAGGGAAGACCCGGGAGATCCCGCCAGGCAGATGTTTCTGGATAGCAACTTCTCAGCGCAGGAAAGACGCTAGCCTGTAGAAACAATAGTCTTTCCTTCAAGTCTTGCGACCTTCCGTGAATTTTTAAAACCCGATTAGGTGAGCTTGCGGATGAGCCCGGGCTGGCGAGGCGGTTCCTCCTGTTTTTCTCTTTACGCCTTAGGAACGTCTTTCGTAAAGATTCAACAGCGTTCCTATGTGGAAAGCCAGGGCCACGTATATGCCGCAGAGAAAAAGCTTCTGATAGGCGTCAAGGTACTTGTTTACCAGAAATATGAGGGAGAGAAGCAGCAGAAACCACCCCACTGTTTCCGAAGCAAGACGCAGAAGCTTCCGTACGGGCACTTGAGGGCTTCCGCTGGTTCTTGATCTGAGAGCCTCCGGCCACTGCATGAAGACGAGGGATAGAAAAGTTCCCAATATGTATGTTCCGGCGGAAAATCCGAGGAGAACAAACAGCAAGAGCAGTAAAAGTTCCATGACTTAGCGGCCTCGGAGAAAATAATATCATATTACCGCGTCATATATAAGCGGTCCCGTTCCTTTCTGCCATGTCCGTGAATTGCTGCTTTTTGAACGGTGCGGCCGCGGCGATTTTGGCAATGGTTTCTGAATTCGAGGTTGCGATGCGTGTGATTTTACCCGCAAATCCGGTTATTATTATTTTCGCCTAACTAAAGCATCTGGTTTGTTTCCGGTCCGTCGGGGTTTTTTCAGGATCGCCCCTGTTAACATTAATGGAAAGGGATAGCTTTATATCTTCTTGTCTTGACCGCAAAGACTATCGAAACTTTCCGTACAAATTCCCCCTTGCGCATCGCCTCGTCACTTTTTTCCTTCCCGGACTTCTCTTTTTTCTTGCGCTTTTTTCCCTGACTTCGGAGCCTAACGCCGAGGAAGTGGAGAAAGACGAAACGGTTTTTATCTCCGGGATCAAAATAAAGGGGTTAAAAGATATAAAAACCGAGAAGATAAAGGACTCCATGATTACCCCTTTCCCATCAAGGAAGCCTTGGAGAAAGCACCCGGAATTCAACGAGCAGTTCCTCGAGGACGATATAAAAAGGATAGAACAGGTTCTTAGAGAATATGGTTATTACGGTTCCACCGTAACCCATACGCTGGATTTCATGGATGGAAACCGAAAGGTGGATATAGAAATAACGGTGGAACAGGGAGACCCCGTAATGGTGAAGACCCTGAGCATAGAGGTTCTCGGGGACCAGCCGGACGATTACGTCTCCGAGGTCGCCGAAGTGATCGTTTTGGAGGAGGGGGAACTCTTTTCGCAGATCGGCTATCAGAAATCGAAAGTTCTTATCATGGAGATGTTTTCCGAAAGGGGCTACCCTCTGGCGGGTGTGAAATCCGAAGCTATTGTTAACCTGAGAAAAAGGGAGGTTGATGTTGAATTTACCATTGATCCGGGTCAGCAATATTATTTCGGCGACGTTGTATTCAGGGGGAATTCAAATATCGCTACCGGACTCCTCGAGCGGGAGATAGAGCACGAGAAAGGAGACCTGTTCTCCCTCACGAAAACTCAGAAATCACGGGTGAATATTTTCGAAACGGGACTTTTTAATTCCGTTATAGTGGATGCCGATTACGACGAGCAGAAACTTGAAGTTCAGACGACATACAGCGTTACCGAGAGGAACTTCGGAACGATAAGGTTTGGTGTCGGATACGCTACGGAGGACAATTTAAGGGCACAGTTGTCTTGGAGCCAGAGGAATTTTCTTGATGGCGGAAAGACCCTTCAGGTTACTTCCAGCTATTCGTCCCTGACGCGGGGTCTGCTGGCCAGACTTGATAAGCCTCACTTAATCGGTAGAAATTCCAGTCTCGCTTTCCTACTTGACGCGAGAAGGGATGATTTTCCGGGCTATGAGGGCCTGAGTCTCGATTTTAACAGCACTGCGTCAAAGGAATTCTTTGACCATCTTACGGTTTTCAGTTCCTTAAACGTCGTGTACGCGGATATAGAGTCCCAGGTGCTCAGAACGCCGATTGAAAGCGCCCGTGACAGCGTCTTCATAACGCTTGTTGATCTGGGAGTTGAGTATGACCGGACCGACAGTTTTATAAACCCTACCAGAGGAATGCGTCTGTTTTTATTCATGGAAAAACCATTTCAGATCATCAGTTCCGACCGTACCGATTACCTGAAGTTCCTGGCCGAGCTAAGATACTACAAGAATATTTCCGGAATCGTTCTGGGAAAAAGGGCGACGATCGGAAACATAAGCACGATGGGGGAGACTGATCCGCTTGACGTGCCGATCTTCAAGAGGTTCTTCGCCGGAGGCAGCGCCAGCATGAGGGGCTATTCATTTCAGCATCTGAGTCCGCTTAATTCAGACCGGGACCCTCTGGGAGGCAACTCCATGATCGTGGGCAACACCGAAGCCCGCTTCGGGCTTTTTAATAAGCTTGGAGCGGTAATTTTTTTTGATTACGGAAATGTTTATTCAAAGAGCTTCGGTTTCGATGTTTCCGATCTGAAGTATGCGGCCGGGGCGGGATTGAGGTACCATACGATCATCGGGCCTATCAGGGCAGATTTCGGCTACCTTCTAAACCCCGAGGATGAGGAAAAAGACGAGAGGTTCAAGATTTTTATAAGCATAGGGCAGGCCTTTTAGTAGTCGCGGGGGCCTTGAAGAAGCTTCCTCACGCCCCTTGCGGCCTGAGTTATTCTGTTCTCGTTCTCAACAAGCGCGAGCCTTACGAAGCCTTCTCCGTAGTTTCCGAAGCCCACTCCGGGGGATACGGCGACTTTTGATTTCTCTATAAGCAGTTTCGAGAATTCGAGCGATCCCATTTCCGCAAACTCTTCCGGTATATGTGCCCATACGAACATGGTTGCTTTTGGTTTTGGAATTTCCCACCCGGCCCTTGCGAACGATTCGATCAGTTTATCCCTTCTGGATTTGTAAGTGTCCCTTATACTCTCCACATGCTGCTGAGGTCCGTTGAGAGCCGTGATCGCGGCTATCTGTATCGGCTGAAATATTCCGTAGTCGAGATAGCTTTTTATCCTTTTGAGCGCGGAAACGATTTTCGGATTTCCCACCATGAAGCCGACCCGCCAGCCGGGCATGTTGTAGCTTTTGGAAAGGGAATAGAATTCCACCGCGACATCTTTGGCTCCTCGTACCTGCATTATGCTAGGGGCTTTGTATCCATCGTAACACAGCTCCGCGTAAACCAGATCATGTACCACGGTAAGACCCGTTTCATGCGCCAGGTCACAGACTTTTTCGAAGAAATCAAGATCCATGACTTGCGTGGTCGGATTGTTGGGGAAGGAAAGAATAAGCACCTTGGGTTTCGGCCACACTTCCTTTATAGCCTTCTCTATTGACAGTATCAGGTCTTCTTTTTTCCCCATCGGACAACTGTGGGTGTCTCCTCTCGCTATGATTACGCAGTAGCTGTGTATTGGATAGGTAGGATCGGGAACTATGGCTATATCTCCAGGGGAGAGTATTGAAAGCATTAAATGGGATATGCCTTCCTTTGAACCTATCGTGACGACGGCTTCGGAATCCGGATCAAGGTCAACGTCGTACTTTCTTCGGTACCAGTCGGTTATGGCCAGACGAAGTTTGGGCAGTCCGGCGGAAGTAGAGTACCTGTGGTTTCTAGGTTCCCTTACGGCCTCGCGCAGTTTTTCTACTATATGGTCCGGCGTGGCCTGATCAGGGTTTCCCATGCCGAGATCGATTATATCTTCTCCCCTGGCGCGCGCCTGGTGTTTGAGTTCGTTGACTACGCCAAGCACGTAAGGGGGAAGTCGGTTTATCAGGGAAAAATTATGATCCGGCCGGTTCATCGTATCCGCCTGTTTTTTGCTGGCACTATTCTATTATAACCGCTTATAATCTCAAGGCTGTGGGTGACGGAACTGGTATTTCCAGCGTCTCGGTGCCTGCGTGCAGGTCCATTATGGTAAAATAAAATTTTATGATCTGGGTCAGATTTGCCGTTTTGATAGCGCTTTTTCCGGCCGGTTGCTTTCCTTTTCCGGGTTTGCCGAACTGGGAAAGCCGGGATATTTCTCGACCCCGGTCAACAGATACCGTGCAGTACGGCAAGGCTTCTTGGTATGGAGACAAGGAGCACGGCAACAGGTCTGCAAGTGGCGAGGTGTTCAACAGGTATGCCTATACCGCCGCGCACAAGGAACTTCCTTTTGGTACCGTCGTACGTGTTACCAATCTTGAGAACCGAAAACATGTTACGGTCAGGATAAATGACAGAGGCCCTTACGTAAGAGGCAGAGTGATAGATCTCTCCTATATGGCCGCGGAATCCATCGGACTTGTTAGAAGCGGTGTCGCCGAGGTGAAAATAGAGGTGCTGTCAACACCGTCTAAGAGGTCAGAAAGTCTTTTTGTCTCCCTCTACACGGTTCAGGCCGGTTCTTTTCGAACCAGGGAAAAGGCCTATGGTCTCAAAAGAGAACTCTCGCGTGTTACGGACGAGGAGGTGAGAGTGGAATCTTTTGCCTTTGAGGGGAATACTTATTACAGGGTTAGAGTGGGCAGGTTCAGGGAAAGGAAAGATGCCGAAATGCTTCGCGTGGTTTTGAGAAAGCGGGGGTACGTGGCCAGTATATACGTTGAATGATCTCCGGGAGTTTCGAAAGAAGGACAATGTCGGATAATGAAGAAGCTCAGAACGACTGATTTCCGCAAGATGAAAGAGCGGGGCGAGAAGATCGCCATGATAACGGCCTACGACGCCACCATTGCCGCGATAGTGGACGCGGCGGGAGTGGACATGGTCTTGGTCGGGGATTCTCTCGGCAATGTCGTTCAGGGGCTTGAAGATACGCTTTCTGTTACGCTGGATGAAATGATTTATCACACGAAAATTGTTTCAAGAGGTGTAGCACGGGCACACTTGTGCTCGGATATGCCCTTTCTTTCCTATCACAAATCTCCCGAAGATGCTATAGAGAGCGCTGGAAGGCTTTTAAAGGAAGGGAGGGCTGAGTCGGTCAAGCTTGAGGTGAATGACGCGTACGTCGATACCGTGTATCGCGTCCGGAAAGCCGGAATTCCCGTTGTTGCCCATATAGGACTTTGTCCGCAATCGGTTCACGTAATGGGTGGTTACAAAGTACAGGGAGGTTTGCCGGGCGAGCGTGAGGCACTTTTGAATCTGGCCAAGTCCTGCGAGCAGGCGGGCGCTTTCATGGTGGTTATTGAAAGCGTTTTATCGGGAGTGGCCGGAGATATTACCCGAGCTCTGGAAATACCGACCGTCGGAATAGGTTCCGGGAGGGATTGCGACGGACAGGTGCTTGTTATAAACGACATGATCGGCCTTACGCCGGAGCCGCTTCCCAAGTTTGTCAAAAAATACGCAAAGGTTGCGGACACAATCTCCGATTCGACCAAAAAATACGTGAAAGAGGTAAAAAAGGGAACTTTTCCTTCACGGGAGCAGTCTTATGGATAGCGCGGGGACGCTTTCCGTGCTCAACTGTCCTTCCGACATGAAGAAGGTTTCCGACGCCTGTAGAAAAGCGGGCAAAAAACTCGGCTTTGTCCCCACTATGGGAGCCCTGCACCAGGGACATATGAATCTCGTTGAGGAATCGGTGAGAAGGGCGGACGTGACGGCTGTAAGCGTTTTTGTCAATCCTGCGCAGTTTGGGCCCGGTGAGGACTTTGATCGTTATGAAAGGGACTACGAAGGAGACATGGAAAAACTTGCGCTCTGCGGCGTAAACTACCTGTTTTATCCGGATATAACCGATATTTATCCCGACGGTTTTCAGACCACGGTTTCAGTGGGAAACTTGGGGGACTGCCTTTGCGGTCCTTTCAGACCCGGACATTTTGACGGGGTGGCAACGGTTGTGCTTAAGCTGTTTAACATTGTCCGCCCGGATTTCGCGGTGTTTGGAAGAAAGGACTACCAGCAGCTTAAGATTGTCCAGAAAATGGTGCGGGATTTCGATATGGACATTGAAATAGTGGAAATGCCGATAGTGCGGGAACCGGACGGACTTGCGATGAGCTCAAGAAACGTTTACCTAGGCGCGGAGCAGAGAATCAGGGCGACCGCGGTGAACAAGGCCCTGCGGGAAGTCGGAAAAAAATTCAAAAGCGGTTGCGATGACTGCGAAATTCTGCTTGCCGAGGCGGATCGGGTATTGCGTACGGCGCAAATTAATGATATTGATTATATTGAGATAAGAGACCCGGAAACCCTTGAGTTCCGGCACAGAGCCGTGGAGGGTGACTTGGTGGCGTTGGCCGTGAGGCTGGGCGAGACTAGACTTATCGATAATATTGTGCTTTAAGAGGTTGGTAATGCAAAGAGTACTCCTGAAATCCAAGATACACAGAGTCACGGTAACCGATGCCGAACTGGATTACGAAGGGAGTCTTACGCTTGATAGAAATCTCATGGACGCTGCGGATCTGTTTCCCTATGAAGAGGTTCATATTTTCAATTTGACTAACGGTCACCGTTTTTCAACCTACGTGATTGAAGGCGTGAGGGGTTCAAACACAGTTTGTGTAAACGGTGCGGCGGCACATCTTGCGAGAAAGGGTGACTGCCTCATAATCGCGGATTTTGCAATCTATGATGAAGAGCAGAGCAAAACACACAGACCCAGACTTATATACGTGGATGAGATGAACAATATAAGCAGCGTAAAATCTGGAATTAACGCTCTTAAACTTGCGACCGACGGGTAACTTGCCCTTGTTTCGGGTGAAACCCGCGTAAGCCTTACGGTATTGAAGGTGTGTTTGACATAGCTGACTCCCGTAGTTACATTAGGAGCCCGAAGGATGCTGTGGAAGTAAAGTGTCAGGCTTCGTGTTTTTCACTGAAGTTATGACCTGTGCTTCACGATTCTACGGGCATATGGCTGTCTATTAGAAAAATCTGATTTATGAAAGCTATAATACTTGCAGCGGGCAGAGGAACTAGGTTATACCCCTACACTCATGACAAGCCCAAGTGTCTTCTTGATATTGGGAACATATCCATACTTGAACACCAGATAAACCTTATAAGGGACTGCGGCATAAACGAAGTCGTGATCGTCGTAGGTTTCGGTTTTGAGAGAGTGGAGGACTTCCTGAGAAGCTACGACGGCTTGGGAATGAGAATCAATACCCTTTACAATCCCTTCTACCAGTCCACAAACAGCCTTGTGTCTCTGTGGATAGCTCGAAGCGAATTCGATGAAGATTTAGTGGTTATGAACGGAGACGACGTGTACGAGATAGGGGTTTTGGACAAGGCGCTCTCTGTAATGGATGAAAAGATCTGTCTTCCCATAAAAAGGAGACCTCGCTACGAAAGGGAAGACATGAAAGTTGTTGTTGACGACAGCAGAATTACAAAGATCAGCAAGGAAATATCAAACGCCGAAACCTCCGCCGAATCAGTCGGCATAAGAGTGTTCAGGGATACGGGGGTTGAGTTGCTCAAAAGAGCCGTTGAGGAAGAGATGAGGAATCCCGGCGCCGAGGGGAAATGGTATATTTCCTCAATACACAGGCTTATAAGCAAGGGGTATAAGATAAAGCCCCTCGATATAGGCGAACTTTACTGGATGGACGTAGACTGTCCGCTGGATCTTTTCAGGGCGAGAAAACAGGCTGACAGGTTCCTGAAAAAGGAATACCGCGCGCCAAACCTTCTGAGGGTTGTCGACTCCTCCGAATAATCTGCCATGAAAAATGCTGTCGTACTTTGTTCTGGCACGGGAACAAATGGCGAGGACCTGTCCAGATTCCCAAGCAAATCGATAGCGCAAGTCCCCCAACTGAAAAGAATCATAATAAATTGTCAGCGTGTCGGGGTCGAGAAGTTTCATATAATTACCGATAATGCGGGTTTCCTGAAAAACCTTCTTATAGATGACCCGAGGATTACATCGGACATAAACTGGGTCTTGCCCGGAGGGTCAGTATCGATAGATTCGGACAGGGCGCTTATTCTAGAATCTTCCCTGGTTGTCACGAACTCCGGTTCTCTCGAGAAATTCGTTCGTGATTCAGCCGATTGCCGCGAAGATGAATTTTCCGTCCTTGTTCACCAAGACGCTTATCCTGTTATTGGTACGGACAGGGAAACTGGTTACGTAAACAGGTATTTTGGTGGAGGAAGTGGTGTCTTGGGTGCTTTTTCCGTAAATTCCATGGAAGTCCCCGCGGTTCTTTCAGCTACCGGACTTGATACTTGGCTTGGTGGAGAGGCCGTGCGGCGCCGTATGAGAACCTTCAGTGCCGACAGTGGATATTGGTACCGTCTTTCGGATACTGCGGAATCCGAGAAAGAAGCGGAGGGAGTTGTTTTTTCTCACGTAGGTAAAACGGCTACCGGGTGGATAGCCAGAAATATAAACGGCAGGATGTCTCTTCCTCTGAGCAAGCTTCTGGCAAGAACACCTCTTACGCCTAACGCGGTAAGTGTTCTGATTAATCTGATCGGAGTACTCTGCGGGCCGTTTTATGCTCTTGGTCATGCGGTGCTAGGAGCTCTTTTCATGCAGGCGGCAACCGTTTTGGACAGGTGTGACGGGGAGGTTGCGAGAATAAAGCTTATGGAGACGAAAAAGGGGCAATGGGTTGATACCATAAGTGACCAGTTTACCGTGCTTTCTTTTCTGATCGGAGTTCCTGTCGGGTATTATCTTCAAACCGGAAGCACCGTTGCCGTGGTGCTCGGAAGCTATAACATCATCGTTTTCGTCCTGTTTTTAATATGGTCGTTTTACTTTCTGATAAAGTACACGGATTCCGGTAGTCTGGTTGCCTACTTTGAAGTTGACAAGCACATTAATCCGGAAGAACTCTCTCTTCTAAGAAAACTGATTGCCCGTCTCCGTCCCTTGGGGAGGAGAAACTATTATTCGGCCGGATTAGTTCTCATAGCGATAATCGGGGGAAATTCCCTTGTTCTTTTCGCCACGTCCCTTACTCTGACTCTCTTTTTGATGCATCAGCTTGAAGATGTTGTAAGGATTTTCCGTCTTGGAAAACCCGAAGAGGTTTTTCAAGAGGAGACGGAACGGAATTAAGCCGACGGCAATACCGGCCAGTTGTCACTGGGCGAGAGAACATCTTTTGCGCTGATTCCGTGGGAGTTACTTGGGGGTTCTGTGGAATTTTATAAGACAGAAAGAGAGAAGAGACAAGACGCTTCCCCAAGAAATGAACATGAATAGCACGGCGGCAAAATCCATTATCTTTCCCTCCTCCCGGCAATATAAACCATAACTGATAGCAAAACAAACAGCCCTACGATATAAAGCCTGGCGAACCAGATATTCCAGCTACTAGCTCCAATTATTGAAGGCAGGCTGGTGTACCCCCACCACGATATTAGGATCAGGAGGAAAAATGGTGTCAGGTATTTCAGAATATAGTAAAAAACACGGGGTGCTTTTATGAATCCACCGGAATTTATCTCGTTCCAGGCTTTCTCGGACCCGAATACCCACATGAACATTACTATTTCAATGAATCCGAATACGACAAGCATTATGGTGCCAGCCCAGAAATCCCATTCGTCGAGAACCTGACTTACCAGTATCACGGGCAGTACGCTTACTATTATTATTAACATGGTGTATACGACTGCCCTTTGTCTTGAGATGCTGAATTCGTCCTGGAGGAAAGTTGCTACGGGATAAGCTATAGCTACGGATGAGGTCATGCCGGCGAAAAACAGGAGGAAAAACCACAAGAATCCGAAAATTCTTCCCATCTCAATGCCCCCTAGGCTTCCCGAAATGCTGCTGAACACGGCGGGGAGGCTTACGAATCCCAGGCTGAAAGCGCCTGACTGCGCTACTGTAACCACGCTTGCGACTCCGAAAAACGCTACCGCCGCCGGAATGGCTATCGAGCCCCCGAGAACTATCTCCACCGTTTCGTTAAGGGTTGCCGAAGTCAGGCCGCTTAGCGTTACATCATCGTCGATTTTTATGTAAGACGCATACGCCACTATTGCCCCGAAAGCCAGACTGAGCGTGAAGAAAATCTGTCCGGCCGCCGCTATCCATACCTTCGGGTTTTTAAGGGCTTCAAAATCCGGATTCCAGAGAAAGTTAAGGCCCTCGATCGCTGTTCCGTAATCAGTCTTAAGCGTCAGAGTCTTTACCGCAAGTATTATCGCCATAACAAACAGCAGGGGAAGGGCGTACTTGACGAATATCTCTATGCCTCCCGATATTCCTCTCAGCATGATGTAGAAGTTTGCGGCGATTGTGATTACAAAAGCGATAATAGCCATTTTTGAAGGGGAGAGAAGTACCCCGTCTCCCGCGCCGAGATAATCGGCGAGAAAATTGCTGTAAGGCTTTACGTACTCCGCGGCGTTTGAAACCGACCCCGGATCAAGACTGGGATTGCTTCCCAAGAGAAAGTGAAGGGCGTATCCCAAGGTCCAAGATTCAATGTAAACGTAGTAGATTGCCACAACAAGGGGTATCCAGAGTCCTATAACGCCAAGAATTCTGGAGACTGGGCTTTTCCAGAAAAGATTGAATATCCCAGGGGTCGTTCCGTGTCCGCGAGACCCTCCGTATCTTCCCATTCCCCATTCCATCCACATGATAGGGATCCCTATCACGGCAAATGCTATGAAATAGGGAATCATAAAGGCGCCACCGCCGTTTTCCGCGGCCTGCGTCGGGAATCTAAGAAAGTTACCAAGACCTATGGCGTTGCCCGCCATGGCTAATATAAGACCTGTCTTGGTTGCCCAAGCGTCCCTTTTGTTGGAGCCATTTTTCATTTCGGAAGGATCGCGGTCAAGAGGGCTATATTATCACCGAGGCGGAGGATATGGCAAGATGAAAAGCTTTAATGTAGGAAGCAAATTAAATTGACCNNCGGACATATAACTTACTCTCTACAGATGAAAAGCTTTAATTTTTTGGTAATGACACGGGTATTGACAAAAAGAATAATGATTTTATCTTAATTCACCCTAGAAAATCTGAACTTTGATCACCGGAGGAGTCAGCGTGCCCAGAGTAAAGAAAAAACAACCTGAAAAAAAGCCCTTGAAAAAAAGTTCTTCCGCGGCGACCGGAGCAAAGTCCGAGTCAAGAAGAACCAATTCCAGGAAATATACCAAGAAGTTCCTTAACCAGATGACCGTAATGCTTAAGGAAATGAGAGAGGAACTGCTTGAGGACGTAACCAGATCAATGAAAGAGGAATCGGATCATCTGCGTTTCAATGTCGGAGATTTTTATGACCATGCGTCGGAAGACAGGCAGAGAGAACTTGCCCTTACGCTTTCGAACAGGGAGCGCAGCAAGCTGCATCAGATAGACGATGCTCTGAAGAGGATCGAAAGCGGGGAATACGGCTTCTGCGAGGTTACCGGGGAGAAAATAGGGGAGGAAAGACTCATTGCTATGCCCTTTACGAAACTGAGCGTCGAAGCCCAGGAAGAAATTGAAAGGGGAGATTACTGATCTTTCTTTTTAAGCCTGCCGAGAGATTTTGCGTAGGGTTTTTTGAACAGGCCGACTTCGGTTATCAGGCATTCGATATTGTCGGCCGGCGTAACGTCAAACGCGGGATTGATCGCGCTTACTTCCGCGCTTACTCGTTTTCCGTCTATGTGCGTTACCTCTTCAGGGTTCCTTTGCTCAATGACGATATCCTCTCCGCTTAAGCATTCGTTATCTATGGTTGAAGTGGGAGCCGCTACGTAAAAGGGAATGTCGTGATGCTTGGCCAGCACGGACAGAGAATAGGTCCCTATTTTGTTTGCCGTGTCTCCATTTGAAGCTACCCTGTCGGCCCCTACTACGACCGAATCCACAATTCCCTTGCTCATCAGATGCCCGGCCATGCTGTCGGTTATCAAACGGACCGGAATGCCGTCCCGTTCAAGCTCCCAGGTAGTGAGCCTCGCTCCCTGAAGAACTGGTCTTGTCTCCGACGATATTACGCTTATGTTCTTGCCTTGGCGAAATGCCGACCTTATTACCCCCAGAGCTGTTCCATAACCCGCGGTGGCAAGGCCTCCGGCGTTGCAGTGCGTTAGGACAACGGAGTTGTCTTTTATGAGTTCCGCCCCGTTATCCCCGATCTGCATGCATGTTCTCAGATCTTCTTTTTGTATGTTAATTGCCTCGGTTATGAGAAGGTTTTTGATCTCTTCCACTTCTCTGCCTCTGCACTCGGAAATCAGTCTGTTCATTTTTCCGATAGCCCAGAAAAGGTTTACGGCCGTCGGTCGCGTCAGTGCCAGATGCTCCGATACGGTCCTCATGCGCTCCGCGAACTTTTCGTAGGGGGAATCGTTGCCTATACTGCTGGCCCCGAGAGCCATTCCCATGGCCGCCGCTATTCCTATCGCTGGAGCCCCCCTGATAACCAGTTTCCTGATGCAGTCGGCCACCTCTTCAAACGTGGCGCATTCAACATAGACTTCCTTGCCGGGAAGCTTTCTCTGGTCAATCATTAAAACCCTGTTGTTTTTCCACTCTATCGTTCTGAAGGATTTCATTGCATCGGCTTCCTTGCTTTCTTTAACCTCAACAGCAGTCCGGCCCATCCGCCCTCGACCTTTCCACTAACAATATCATAACCCGAGTTTCCGTATATTCCGGCCACATCCTCTTTCTCGTCTGCCTGTATTCCGGACATTATGAGATATCCCAGGGGGAGAAGCCTGTCTCTTAAACTGTCTTTCATTGAGATAAGAGTATCCTTGGACGTGTTGGAAACGACCACATCGAATTTCTTCCGTGTGCAGTCCACGGAACCGCACCAGACTTTTACTTTATCGGAAGTCTTGTTTCTTGCGGAATTTAAGATGGTTTCTCTTGCGGCCTTGAAGTCAATATCTGCGCAGAATGAGATATCCGCTCCCAGCTTAATTGAGCAGATAGCCAGAATACCGCTTCCGCACCCAACATCAAAAACGGAACACCGGGGGAATTCTCCGATAATTTCATCCAGATAACTTACGCATATTCTTGTCGTCTCGTGATGGCCCGTGCCGAAAGCGTTTCCCGGATTTATTTCAACTGCCTTGGTTCCCCGCTCCGCCTGATATTGTTTTTCCCAGGGAGGCCTGATAACTATTCGACGACTGGCCCTAACGGGTTTCAGATAGGATTTCCATCCTTCCCAGTCTTCCTGATTGATGTATCGAGTGGTGAATCGTACCGCCTCGGTATTTTCGTCAAACAGCGTTGAAAACTCCTTTACGGCTGCTATGATTTCTTTAAAATCCGTTTTTTCCTTAAAATACGCATGAACTAACGGCTCCCCGTTTTCTCTGTGTTCCTCGCTTACGGCTCCGGCCTCAAGACTCAAAAGCAGGTCCGAGACGGGCGCCGCCATCTCTCTTGGCAACTCGACCGTAAGTCTTTTAATTCTCGCCACGACAGATAATTATATCTGTTGCGCCTCGTCAAATTTACAAAGAAAGGATGGGTATATATAATATTTGCCATGAAGGCAGAGACTAGGGAAACGGTAAGAACCATCCTTAT
>JAAXHI010000034.1 GCA_012270875.1 Candidatus Poribacteria bacterium
TCTAAATTTCCGGTGGCAGTACACAGATACTTATTGATTGCAGAAGATGGTAGTGTTATCACCGAAGGTGGAAAACCAGTTTTGCAGTTAGTAGATGGAAAATTTTGGGTGAGCAATCATGCCCATGTTGTTCAAGGAAAGCCTCCTGTTTCAACAGAATTTCTGTACTTTTCTCTGTCTAATGTGACAATCTTAGGTTACCTAACAGGTGCTGTGCAACCTAAATTGTCACAGACAAATCTAAAATCTATAAAATTGTCTCTTCCTCCATTGCCGGTCCAGCGGAAAATAACTTCTATCCTTTCCGCCTACGACGATCTCATCGAAAACAACACCCGCCGCATCAAAATCCTTGAAGACATGGCACAAACCCTCTACCGAGAATGGTTCGTCCACTTCCGATTTCCCAGACATGAGAAAGTCCGGATAGTAGAATCACCGTTGGGATTAATACCTCACGGGTGGGAGGTTAAGAGTTTCGGCGAAGTTTCACTTAACTTTGATCGTCAGCGTAAACCGTTATCAGGAAAGGTTAGGTCAACAATGCAAGGTGAATATCCATATTATGGTGCTGCTAAAGTTTTAGACCATATTAATGATTATCTATTTGATGGAAGGTATTTATTAATTGGAGAGGATGGTAGCGTTGTTACTGAAGACGGAAAGCCTGTGTTGCAATTAGTAACTGGTAAGTTCTGGGTGAACAATCATACACATGTTGTTCAAGGAAAGGCACCAGTTTCGACAAATTTCCTTTATTTGTTTATGTCCAATGTAGCCATTTCGGGCTATATTACAGGCACCGCACAGCCAAAGATTAATCAGCAAAACCTGAATAGGATTCCGATCATTTTACCCCCACGAAGTTTGTTAGAAAGATTTAACCAAATGATTGAGTCCGGTTTTGACAACATCGTTACCTTAAACCTTAAAAATGCTAACCTCCAACAAACCAGGGACCTCCTCCTCCCCAAACTCATCTCCGGCAAGATTGACGTATCCGAACTTGATATTGATACTGGTTGAACGTTACCGAGTGGTGCCGTTTATTGGCTATAGATTTTCTTTAGCATAAAAGCCAATGTTGTGTTAAAATATATGCTAACTATTGACAGGTAGAGGTAAATAGCTATGTCCGAACAAAAAGCGTTCCTGGAGAAAGTTCATATCAAAAATTTCCTGAGCTTACGGAATGTTGAACTTCCACTAAAGCCTTTAACAGTGCTCGTCGGACCCAATGCTAGTGGGAAGTCAAATATTTTGAATGCTTTGCGTCTTTTCAAACAAATGATAATTGTTGAAGAGCCGCCTACAGTCAAAGTGATTCAAAATTGCTTATGGGCAGGTCAACCAAATCCTGTCACTTTCCAATTGCACGCCGAAATAGAAGATAATCCAGTTTTGTATGATTTGAAACTTAGATCAGAGACTGAACGTCGTTTCTTTTCGGAAAAATTGTTCGTTAAAAATATCAAAATTATATCTGTTCAGGAAGGGCAGGGCGAGATTAACGATGAAAGTGGTAAAAATCAGACTATGTACACATGCAGGCCTGATAAAATCACTTTAGGCTATGCTATTAAATATGGGAACAATTCGGCTACTAGTGCTTTTACAGAGTATATTAAAGAATGGAATTTTTATAACTTTCAACCAGAAGTCATGGGGGAGTATTTCCAATCGTTGCCGTTTGGTGCAGATCCAGACTTTGCAGGACGCCAGTGGTTTCACGGATCTCCAAGCCTTAGTGAGGAGGGTTTGACATATTCAAAGTTACTCTCGTTCTGGCACAAAAGCGCGCCGGAACTATTCGATAATGTTAGTAATTCTCTCGCGGCTTCTACCAATATAAATATAGGCTATCGCGCTATTAATGGAGTTAACAGACTCTGTCTTTTAGAGAGATATAAAAATCCTATACCTGTGGAAAGAGCATCTGATGGAACATTGCGTCTTATCGCTTATTACATCTTGCTCAATCAGCGTGAATTACCGCCTCTCATTGCAATTGAGGAACCAGAGCGGAACCTGCATCCCGGTGTGTTAAAGGAAATTGCCTATGTGCTTGAGCGAATTGCGGAACGAACGCAAGTGATTATCACAACCCATAGTTCGCAGCTCCTTGACACCTTCAGTTCTGAAAGCTTATCCGATTGGCTTGGTGTTTTACTCTTACATAACCCGACCGGACTTGGCACAGAAGTCATTAATATTGAAGAGATTCGGCATAAGCGTGAGGCTTTAGACAGTTGGATCATAGATTTTGGGGTTGGTAGTGCCATTTTCTATAGTGAACTTCTGCAAGACTTGATGGAGAAACCTGAATGCCAAGCGTAAGAATTTGGACTTTGGAATCCGATAATGATGACAAAGTTGTGAGGTGTTTGGCAAATAAATTAGCGGAACATTTACATCTTGAGAATATATCTGTCCGCACCGCTAGTAAAAAAGATGTTCCTAAGGGTGGAGATAAAGGATTGGCGATAGCGACTCAGACTTATCTCAAGCAAGAAGATTATGTCATTTTCGTCATTGACAATGATGGCCCCATGTCGCGACATCAACGAGATCAAGAATCAAATTCGCTTGTCAACCAGATTCAGCGAATCGTTAATAATCACAATTTTGCGGGCAAAGTGTTTTTTGCTCCGGCTATTCATGAACTTGAAGCGTGGTTGTTAATTGATTGTCTTGGGATTGCCTGTTATTTTGCCAGTAAACGGTCGCGGTACAAGGACAATTGTCGTGATAAGGTATTAGCAAACAAATCTTTTGCGGCATTGGTCAAAAATTATCAGAAAGGCGATACGGAAAAAATCGTCGAAACGGTACCGGGTGGCGACGGTCCCAAAGAGTACTTGGAAGAGTTTTCTGAGCGAGTTTTACTTGAACTCAATCCAAATATGCCACAAAGGAATATCCGTGATAAACGATATCATGAAAAGATATCTCCTGATGTGGCTGACCATGTAGTCATTGACAGAGAAACATTGCGGCGTAACAATTCCCTTCGCGAATTAGGAAATGTGTTAGCGCAATTCAAGTGAAGGGTAATTATGCTAAGCATCCGAATCTGGAATTTAGAATCTGATCGTGATCCCCAAGCAGTCAAGTTTTTAGAAAACGAATTTTTGAGATTTAGGCAGCTTGCATATCTCGCTATCCGAATAACGGGGAGAAGTGGCCTCCGTAAGTGTCCCGGAAAAGGTGTGCCTTTAACAGATAATCTCAAGAAAGCGATTCAGCATTACCTCAAACAAGACGACTATATTATTTTCGTTACTGACCGCGATCAACGAGAACAGTTGGTGCCAGAATCGCTTGTTGAGCAAATCAGAGGAGTCGTCAAGGATTGCGGTTTTTCTGACAAAGTCTTTTTCATGTCGGATATTCAAGAATGTGATGACGTTATACCAACAGAGTGGCAGCGCATCGTTTCACGTTTCCGGACCGAAGTTGAAAATGAGCGCAGGCGGTTTCGGGAAGAATGGGATAAGGCAGTAGCACCCTTCCATAATGCCTTTGCAAACATACCAGAGGAAGAGGCAATACGCGATTTAGAAGAAGCACTTGCAGAGGTGAGGTGTGAACGCGCCGAAGCTGCGGGTGTTAACAAATAGTATCCAAAAGGAATAGATCACAATGATTCAAATTTCTGAACCGATAACACTTGAAAAACTGTTGCCATTGATACAAAAGTTGTCCGAAGTTGAGCGTGAACAACTCCGAAAATCCCTTGAAGCGGAATCACCGTTGGATGCTGCGATTCTGCTATATCAAGAGGGTGAAGTAACACTTGGCAGAGCCTCTGAGTTGGCTGGCATCCATCGTTTTGAATTTGAAGAAACTTTGGCAGCAAGAGGTATCTGGAAAATCGTTGAAATTGATTCAGCAGAAGCGTCGAAAACTCGGATTGCTCCTATCAAACATCTGCACAAACCTAACCCGAATAAATGAACCCATACAGCGAAGACCAACTCATAGAACAACCCGCAATCCATCTACTTGAAAATATTGGGTGGGAGACGCTAAACTGCTACAGCGAATTTGAACAGACAGAAGAAAGTTCACTCGGTAGACAAACCAAATCTGAAGTCGTCCTAACTGCCCGACTGCGACCCGCATTAGCAAAACTTAACCCCGATGCAACGCCAGATACTATTGACAAGGCAATTGAGGAACTCACCCAATCCCGTGCAGTCATGAGTCCCGTCGAAGCCAACCGTGAAATCTATACCCTCCTAAAAGACGGTGTGAAGGTCACCCTTAGCGATCCAAACAGTGAAGGTGAAACCGTTGAAGTGCTGCAAGTCATCGATTGGGACACCCCAGAGAATAACGACTTCTTTGCCGCATCCCAATTCTGGATTACCGGTGAGATGTACACAAAACGTCCAGATATAGTATGTTTCGTCAACGGTATCCCTTTAGTGCTGATGGAGTTCAAACGGATTGATGTCCACCTCAAAACCGCTTATGACGATAACCTCCGAGATTACAAAACCACCATTCCACACCTCTTTTGGTATAACGCCTTTATTCTCCTCTCTAATGGTACGGACAGCAAGGTAGGAAGCCTTACCGCTGATTGGGAACACTTCGCCGAATGGAAACGTATTCACAGCGAAGACGAACCTCCCCAAGCCTCCTTAGAGACAATCCTGCACGCACTTTGCACGCCGGAACGCTTACTTGATGTTGTAGAGAACTTTATCCTATTTATGGAAGCACAAGGTGGGTTAATCAAGATTCTCGCGAAGAACCATCAATATCTCGGTGTCAATAATACCATTGAATCCCTGAAACGGATTGAAGATAACCACGGCAAACTCGGTGTCTTTTGGCATACACAAGGCAGCGGAAAAAGCATTTCGATGCTCTTCTTTGCCCAGAAAGTGCTTAGAAAAGTGCGGGGAAAATGGACCTTTGTTGTTGTAACAGATCGCAAGGAATTGGATAACCAAACCTACAAGACCTTCGCCAGCACAAGCGGTGTCCTGACACAGCAAGAGGTGCATGCAGAAAGTGTTATTCATCTCCGTCAACTCCTCAGCGAGGACCATCGCTATATCTTCACGCTTATCCATAAGTTCCAGACGCAAGGTAGCGAGCGGCACCCTATTCTTTCTGAGCGGTCAGATATTGTCGTCATCACAGATGAAGCACACCGAAGCCAATACGATACACTCGCCTTGAACATGCGTACCGCGCTCCCCAACGCCGCATTCATCGCATTCACCGGTACGCCGCTCATGGTTGGCGAAGAAAAAACAAAATCTGTATTTGGCGATTATGTGAGCGTCTACGATTTCAACCAGTCTATTGTGGATCGCGCGACCGTGCCACTCTACTATGAAAACCGCGTACCAACCCTACAATTGACAAATGAAGACCTCAACGAAGACATCGAACAGGTCCTTGAGGATGCCGAACTCGACGAAGCACAAGAGGCAAAACTTGAACACGAATTCTCCAGAGAGTATCATCTTATCACACGGGATGAGCGATTGGAAACCATCGCAGAAGATATTGTCTCCCACTTTATGGGTAGAGGCTATCAGGGCAAAGCCATGGTTATCTCAATCGACAAAGCGACTGCCGTCAAAATGTTCGACAAAGTGCAGAAATATTGGAATCAGTACATTGAACGTCTGAAATCCGAATTAACCACGCTACACGGCAGCGAACGGGTCTTCTTGAAACAAAGGATCCGCTGCATGGAAGAGACCGACATGGCGGTCGTCGTTTCCCCCGGACAGAACGAAATTGACGAACTCAGGCAAAAAGGCGTAGACATCACACCCCACCGCATCCGTATGAACACAGAGGATTTAGACACTAAATTCAAAGACCCCGATGATCCTTTCCGAATTGTTTTCGTCTGTGCGATGTGGATAACGGGTTTCGATGTCCCTTCCTGTTCTACGATCTACCTCGACAAACCGCAGCGAAACCACACTTTGATGCAAACCATTGCCAGAGCCAACCGTGTCTACGGTGATAAAAATAACGGCTTAATTGTTGACTACATTGGCGTTTTCCGCGACCTTGAAAAAGCGTTGGCGATTTATGCTACCGGTGCGGACTTGGAAGAAAACCAGAAACCGATTGCTGATAAGTCAGAACTGATTGAAAAACTCCGAGCGGCGGTTGCCGAAATCACCGAATTCTGTCGAGGTCTCGGTATCGACTTGGATAATGCCCAAACGGACGACGCATTCCAAAACATCGCCCAAATCAATGAGGCAATGGAACGTATTCTGATTAACGATGAAACAAAAAAACGCTATCTACAACTCGCAACGAACGTCACCAAACTATACAAAGCGATCCTACCCGATCCGGATGCACATGAATTTACCAGAACCTGTCAACTTATCCATATCATCGCGCAGAAAATCAGAAATTTGACACCACCCGCTGATATCTCCGGTGTCATGACAGACGTTGAGGAGGTGCTGGATCGATCCATCGCACCTGAAGGCTATCTCATTGAGATACCGGCTGAGGGATACGATACGGAACCGATAGACCTAAGTCAGATTGATTTTGAACAGTTAAGCGAACGATTCAATACACAGCACAAACGTACTGAAGCAGAGAGACTCAGAGGCGCAATCAACAGCAAACTCAGCGCAATGATCCGCCTCAACAGGAGCCGCATGGATTATCAGGCGAAATTTGAGCAGATGATCGCAGAATACAACGCGGGTACGATTGATGTCGCGGATTATTTTCAGAAACTTTTTGACTTCGTTAATGATCTCAATGAAGAGGACCAACGCGCCAGTACTGAAGAACTCTCCGAAGAAGAATTGGCGGTGTTTGATCTTCTGACACAACGCGAACCACATTTAACGGTTCCAGAGCGGAATGAAGTGAAAGATGCTGTCAAGGAAATGCTTGAGACACTCAAACGAGAAAATTTAGGCTTGGATTGGCGGAAACATACACAAACACGTGCACAAGTCAGACTTGCTGTTGGAAATATACTCGATAAAGGGCTGCCGCAACCTTACACACATGAACTGTTTAATCAGAAATCCGAGGCAATTTATCAGCATATCTATGACTCTTACTACGGTGAGGGGAAAAGTATTTATACCCAAAATTAGTAAATGTCCGTTGCGTAGAATGCAGTGAATCCCACGTTGATGCGGAAGGTTTTCATCAAGCAACACGCGCATTCGCGTACTCCAGTGTCATCTCCAAGTAAGCAACTGCTTGCTCGTGTGAAACTGTCGGAAAATCAGCGAGGAATGTATCAAGTGAATCACCTGATACAAGATAGTGGATTAGGGTTTCAACAGGCACTCGGGTACCCGCGAAAACTAAAGCACCATGCATCACACGTGGATTTTGCGACATGATTTGCTCTTTTTTCATGGCTTGTTTTTCCTTTAGTGTTGTAAAACTAAAAACAGACAGGTCGCCTCAACCGCAGTAGGCGCGGTTTGAAACCGCGCCTACCGATACTGAAACACTCCGATTATTATTCAATCTCATCAATCTCAATCAAACGATCATCCAAAGACCAATCCGGACGCGGCAAGTCCCCGAACAGCGGGCGGAAATATCCAACACCCGCTGGAGATATCCGATACCGTTCCGCATCGTAAAACCGTAGATCCAGGCTTCTTCGGATAACATGCCCAGAGGCATCCCTCTGTAACACCTGTTGTAAGGGTTCCAGAGTCGGTTCAATGCCTCTATCCGTTCGCGTGATAGTCGCTACACCGTTGAACATCCCTTCTGAGAGTGCCTGCACCGCAAGCGCGCCAGCTTTCATAGCGGTGTCTCGATCCAACGCTATCGGGCTACCACATCTCTGAAGATACCCAAGTATCAAGGCACGGAACGCCGAACTCGAAATCTCAGGCAACCGTTTCTTCATCGCTTCAACGATAATCTCTGAGCACCCACCGGGTTTCGTATGCCCGAAAGCGTCGAGTTCCGCTTCGGAATTAATCATCAATTCTCCGGCATCATTCCGAATCCCTTCCGAAACAACAACAATAACATTGCCTTGTTCTTTGTGTTTCTCACGAATCGCTTCCGCGAGTTTATCGGGTTGGTACGGTATCTCTGGCACAACGATAAGATCCGCTTGTCCGTATGCAGCAGATAACGTCAACCAGCCAGCATCTCTTCCCATCGCTTCTACAATAATGACGCGATCGTGCGAATACGTTGTAGTCCGTAAATCTCGAACATAGTTGATAACGCTATTTGCGGATGAAGGGAAACCCGGACAGAAATAGTTCACCATCTTGGAATAGTCAACCGCATCCCCTTCTGGCGGGTTGCCCCCGACATCGTTATC
>JAAXHI010000542.1 GCA_012270875.1 Candidatus Poribacteria bacterium
AAGATTACACCGTTGTTGAGATTGACACGACAGCGTTTAAAGACGGTGGCACACTCACTATTGATCTCAGGATTGGTCGTGCGGAGGCAGCAGCGGCTTTCATCCTTTTTGCAAGCGACACGGAACTTAACTCGGACGGGATGCCTAAAGTTATTCTTACCTCAGCGTCGGGGATTTCTCCCGGTAAAGTTGGAAAACTCACGCATAGTTTTGATAGGGGGACACACTTTAAGGTGGCGGCTACCGGTAATGCATTCAGTGGGAAGGGGAAGATCAATTCTTTTCTCGCGACGATCTCTATAGACACCGAGACTGGTAACTGAAAAAGGAGGCAAAAAATGAAAATGACGAAATTAGCAAGTTCTGTTCTACTCTTAACCGTTGCAGTGTTTCTTACAAACGGATTTACAGGAGATTTACCGGCAGGTGCCATAGCCCGAATTGATGTCGGTGAGGGACCTGTAAACGCTATCGCATATTCTCGATCCGCGAATCGGCTCGCGGTAGCCGCTGCGAACAGTATCCATATCTACGATGCAAACACCTATGAAAAACAAATAGTATTTACCGAACACACCGATTCGGTGTTAGCAGTCGCCTTTTCGCCGAACGGTAAACTTCTCGTCAGTGGTGGTTCGGATAAGACGGTGCGGCTGTGGCATGCTAACACCGGGAAACTCAGAAATACTCGAGAAGAACACACAGCACCCGTGAATACGGTTATATTCTCTCCTAACGGTAAAAGGTTTTGGAGTGCAAGTCGCGAAAACAACACAATTCGGTCTTGGTATGCGCGTGATGGGGGCCGTTGGAGTTCCGAGTCGTCTCCCAGGGATGTGGATATCATAGCGATCGCGTGTTCATACAGAGGTAAAATCAAGGCATGGGTGCTCAGTGGCACACCGCAGCAGTGCTTTGTTGAAGTTCCAAGGCTTGGTCACTGGCGTATTACAACTGGACATGAAGATTCAATTAATGTGCTAACGCTCTACCCAGATGGGAAAACCCTCGCGACTGGAGGTGCCGATAAAACAATCCAATTATGGCATAAGGCGGACACCGATAAGCCGCTTTATACGCTTACAGGGCATGCTGGCGGTATTACTGCTATGGATTTCTCAGTGGACGCTAAACTGCTTGTCAGCGGGAGTTCCGATAAAACGGTTCGGCTGTGGGATCTCACAACTGGGCAATCTATCCAAACATTCATAGGACATATAGGTGAAATCGGTGCGGTGGCATTTTTGGAAGATAAGGCACTTGCTGAAATGGCACTCGCTAAAGGCAAGGCAGTTGCGAGTGGCGATGCAGATGGCACAGTTCTCATCTGGGACCTGAATAAAATCGCCGCAATTGATTAGCACACAAAGGTGCTGCAGGGTCTTTTGGCAAACATCAGTTGCGGAAAGAGTGTCAGGACTTATACAGAAGGTTTTGTTGTTCGCCGAGGTCTTCGTGCCTCGGCGAAATGCTGCCTGCGTCCGCCCTAATCAAATGATCCTCTGTATAAAATCCATTTTTTTCGGAATTATGCACCCATTTCGCATCCAGCAAGCGTCATTATAGGGCAAGCGGAGGTAAAACATGAAAAACATTGATGTTGAGCTTATCCATCGCGTTCTTGATGGCGATGATAACGCCTTTGAGACCCTTGTGAAAAAATACCGAAAACCGGTTCACGCGCTTGTGTGGCGTAAAATTGGGGACTTCCACATCGCTGAGGAAATCACACAGGATACATTCCTAAAAGCGTATCAAGGACTGTCAACACTGAAGAAACCACAGCGTTTTTCGAGTTGGCTTTACGTAATTGCCGCGAACCGATGCAGCTCATGGCTGCGTAAAAAACGTTTACGGATGCAGTCGCTTGAGGAGACGGATAGCACACAATTAGAGAAAGCGACGTATTCTCAATATGTCATTGAAGAAAACGAGCGGACAACAGCGGAAACAAAACGCGAAGTCGTGAAAAATCTGCTTGCGAAACTTCAAGAGAGTGATCGAACAGTCATCACGCTGCATTATTTCGGCGATATGTCGGCGGCAGAGATTGGCGCGTTTTTAGGTGTCTCTGTGAATACGATTAAGAGTCGACTTCGCCGTGCGCAACAGCGTTTGAAAAGAGAGGAACCGGTGGTGAGAGAGGCTTTGGAGCATTTCCAGATCACGCCAAACCTCACGGATAACATTATGCGCGAGGTTTCGCGTATGAAACCGGTTGCGCCATCTGGCAGTAAGCCGTTAGTCCCGGTGGCACTTTCTGCTGCAACAGCGGTCCTTATTTTTTTTATAATGGGGATGGGATCTCAATACCTTGCCCGTTTCCAGAAGCCATACAACATAGACGCGCAATCTGAAATGACTGTTGAAATCATTGATGCACCTATCGTTCTTGACACACAGGCAAAGCCTGATTTACGAGATCAAGCTGGACGTTTTGATACCACTGATGAGAGCGGCAGTGTCGGTCCACAACTTTCGGAGTCTGTTGCACTCGGCGCAGCGCGGATAGAAAAGAAGCCCCTTCCGTCAACACAGCAGTGGATACAAGCAAGCGGTCCCGAAGGAGGTTCAGTATTGGGTTTGTTGGCGAGTTCTACAGGAGATGTCTACGCTGCCTCGTCAGTTGGTATCTATCGGTTGAGTCCAGATGCGCGGGCATGGACCCTTGTCAACACCACCATCCCGACCACGGATCCGACAAATTCCGGAGGCTCTGGCTTGATACCGATGGCAGAACGGGATGGAACCCTCTATCTCGTCTCAACGCGTGAAGTCTTTGTTTCGCTCGATAGAGGTGAAACATGGATGTCGCTTGGTGTGCGTCCAAAGGGTGCTGTTGTTGATTTGGTGGTAACGGATGAGGCGTTGTATCTCGGGCTTCAAGATGGAGATGTTTTCCGATCTACGGACGCTGGGCAGCGATGGGACCTCTTAACTGATGAGACATCGGACAAAAAAATTTTTGCCCTGACTGCGATTGAAAATATTGTGTTTGTCGGTACAAACCAAGGGCTCTATCGTCTAAGTTCAGGGACGTGGGAGAAAGTGTCGGTGGGTACCACCAAATCCATTCACTCCTTGGCAGTTTCTGGAGACGATCTTTATATTGGGACAGGACCGGATCTGTATGAATTCGCTAAGGTTGACCCCAAGGCGATGGGACGAATGTTCGGACAAATGCTCATGGGCGGTAAGGGGGCATGGGAGATTTTCCGCTCAACTGATTTGGGAGATTCGTGGACTGAGATAACGCCTTCGAGTAGATCTATTTCGAGAATAATATCACTGGGGATCAGAGTCGTGGCTGTCGGTGATACCCTCGTAGCACTGGGGATGGGCGGGTTTCGTTCGACCGATCGCGGACAAAGTTGGAAAGAAATTGCCTTTGGTGAAAACTCAGCGACATTCAGCCTATTTCCATCTGTAGCAGTAAACGAAAATACTTTTTTTAAGGGGGGACCCCTCGGTGCTGTACGTTCAATTGATGGTGGCGCGTCATGGCATCGCTTTATGGCAAGTATGGTGGGGACCAGGATATTGGATTTAGTGGAATTTAAAAATGGTCTCTATGCCAATACCGGCACAACTGTTGTCAAATCGTTTGACGGCGGGGAGTCTTGGGAACGTGTTCTTGTTGATTTTAGTGTATCTGCCCTTAAACCGATGGAGAAGCGAAACCTGACAGCTCAAGTTCATTTTCCAAAGTTAACGGTGGCGGGTGATGTGCTTTACATGGTTACACCGGAAAAAAGCAAACTGCGCGTTTTCCGTATGTCTGTTGACGGCAACACACTAACTTCAATTGCAGGCATGCCCGTTTTGGGAAAAGATGTTTCCAGAGATGGGCAAGAGGCCGAGCTGGAGGAAGCGTATGAAGAAATTATGGCAGATGAGGCCGCTAATGCCAGCGAAAAAGCAGGTAAGTTAACTGGTGTTTTCAGCGATCTCTTTGAAGGACTACAAGCGGAAAAGGAAGAACTGGAAGTGAATGCTGGTGGATTTGCAGTCAGTGGAAACACATTTTATCTTGAATATAAACGGAGACTTTTCAGATGGAAGTCGGACGAATCAGAATGGGTAAATACGGGGTTAACAGATGCTGGCGAACAACCTGATGACGAATTTGATAGAGGGTTCAAGTTAGCGGTTTCGGGCGAAACTGTCTACGTTGGAAAACGCGATGGACATCTTTTTCGCTCACTCGATGGTGGTGACACATGGAGAGACTTGACTCCCAATTTACCGCTCCGTTTTACACGTTTCAACGAGATAGTCTTTGCTGGTTTAACAGTCTACATCGCTACAGATGCAGGTGTTTTGGCATCGCAAACTGGAGAAGATTGGCGCACGATAACCGATAAGATGGGGATGCCCATCGTCATAGATCGCTTGGCTGTGGCAGGCACGGAGGTTTATGGTGCTGGCGATACTGGTGTCTACCGGTTGAACAGTCGGAATAGGTGGGAAAAAATCTTGCCGGAAGTTCCAGATGGTGTTGTTGCTCTTGTTATCAATGGTAAGAGACTTTATGTAGTTACCGAACAGCGTGGGATGTTTCACATCTCGCTTGAAGCAAAAGATAATTGATATTCCATAACATTAAAAAACACAGGAGATCTCTCATGAAAAATCGTCTGTTCCTGAGTTTCCGTCCGTTCGTTCAAACGAGAACGGTGTGACTGCGACAGAGAAACCTGAGATGGAACTCCCTTCACCGAAATCAAAACCCAATCCACAACCGTTATCACCGGAGGTTCAACCGTGAGATTATACACAAACATCGCTGCCATGAAATACATACTACTTACGGCGTTAGTATTCCTAACAACGCTTCTATTTGCTTGTCTCGGTATAGCGGATACGCATCTGGAATCGTCTGAGACTGTATCAAGTGTCGTTCCAGAGGATAGTGTCCTGCATCTCGTTCCAGAAAAAACTTTAGGACTCATTTATTGTCCGAGTTTGCTTGAATTGGATAACAGAATTAGCACGTTACAGACAGAATTCTTGCCTCAAACTGGGGCACCCGATGTATCTACAAAGGTTTTACTAAATGGTTTCGAGTCGTTGTATAAGCGTTTAACTGGGTTAGAAGAAACTGAGATTGATTGGAGCCAAGATTTTGCAATCCTCCTTACCCATTTAAAACCGCTGCAACTCTCTCTACTCGTGCATCTAACGGACCCTGAACCTATGAGACAGATGATTGAAGCGAGAACGAAAACGGGTGCCTCCGCAAAATATAAAGACGTAACCTATTGGAACGACGGCGAAAATAGCAGAAACTTTATTCTTTTGGGAAATACGCTTATCATCTCAAAGCAGCGTGAGGTCTGTGAAAATGTTATTGACACCTATATCGGAACGAGACAGGCTATCGCGCAAAACCGTGATTATATCGCTTTCTTGACTGATATTTTAGAGGATACCGACCAACTCGCGGTTTACTTTGACGTTGAAAATGTTATCGCCACGCTTGACAGACCGCTTGCGGAAGAATTGGAATCAATTATGGATGACCTTGAAGATAACGATGAACTTGAAATGCTGGATGCAGTCGCTCCATTTCTTGAAAATATATCTAAAAATACAGCGTCCATTGAGCAAGTGCGATATGCAAGCCTCCGATTTCACATTGAGGGAACTGATATACAGATCAAGCCGTTCCTAAAATTCAAAAGCGATAGTGAATATCTGGAGGTATTAAAAGCAGCCTCCGACGAATTGGTTTTCCTCGGTGAACTTCCAAGTCAGGCAGTTATGAATGCAGCGTTTCAAGGGAGTCCAAAGTTTCTAACCGAGACAGGCAAGTTGTGGTTTGGGTTTTTTCCAAAAGGGATGCCAGAACAACGTGCCAAGCGCGATGCACTCCTTGAACAGACGAAAGATTTTTATGAATCTCTGGCGGACCGATGGAGTTTCTCTCTCAATTTAGGGGATCCTTCCATGCCTATGTTTATCTATGAACTGAAGGATGCGCAGCGTGCGAAAACCTATATGGATGAAGTGTTTCTCGAAAAACTCAACTATACAGGTGCTTATCCGGGTCAGTCGATAATGCACAACCGCGTCGAGATTAAAAGTTATGTCTTTCCCAATTTTGCCGTAGATGCGCCAGCGGTGTCGCCTGATACTTCTGATTTAGCGTCCTCTGAATGGCACTGGTATTATGCCTTTACCGAAGGACAGCTCCTTTTCACAACGGGGACGAGTCCGACATCTATGCAAATGGTGCTTGATAGGAAAGTGGGGAGCGAAGAGAGGTTTTCTGAGCATCCGAGTTATCAGAAACTCGTTGATAATTTGGGAGCCGACAACAACGTTCTTCTGGCGATTTCTCCAATTACCGCGATTAAAGCCATAATGTCATCGGAGGCAAATGTGGATCCGGATAACGC
>JAAXHI010000036.1 GCA_012270875.1 Candidatus Poribacteria bacterium
GCTTGCAACAAAAGCAGAGGAAAACGACGGTATCCCCAGGCTGTATGTTGATCGGGTTTTTACTGTACAAGGGTTCGGCGTTATTGTGACAGGCACGTTGATCGGCGGCTCCGTCAATAGAGACCAGCGGATGGTAATTCTTCCGCAAGGCGATGCGGTTCGGGTCCGAGGGATACAGGTACACAATGAATCTGCCCCCGTCGCACAAGCCGGACAAAGGACAGCCTTAAATCTCTCTGGCACCTCCGCACAGGACGTTCAACGCGGTGATGTTCTCTGTCCGATAGAGTTTTCACAGGTGACCGACAACATAGATGTGTCCTTGCAAGTTTTGTCCTCGTTTCCAAGGATTATTGAACACTGGACGCGTTTCCGTGCGTATCTCGGTACCCGCGAAATATTTTGCCGGTTGATTTTATTGGTTGACGAAGCGATCCTACCGGGGGATAATGTACAAGTTCAACTCCGATTGGAGCAGCCGATTTTAACTTTTAGGGGTGATAGAATCATCTTACGCGATTTCTCAGCGCAGCATACAGTGGGTGGTGGCGAGGTCATCAATCCGTTCGCACCTAAGCATAAGCGGTTTACGCCGGAAACTATTGCGACTTTAGCGGAGTGGGAAGAGGCGGATGATGCGCAGATCGTTAATACTGTCCTGCTAAATAGTGCAGTGCTTTGCATGCCAGAATCGTTCCTTTATTACTATCTACCACACTCGCAAACGGATGTGAAAGCCATCTTAAAGGGACTTGAAACTGACGGGAAAATTGTCCGTTGGGATCAATCAGGTAGAACGCCTCTCATCTCTGATGCATCGCGAACGGCAGCGGCTAAAGCGAAAATAGTAGAGGTATTGGAAGCGTTTCACGAAGCGCAGCCGCTCCTCGCTGGTCAAAACGCCTCGCAGTTGCGTCAAAAATTAAACTTAGATGAACTCAGTTTTGAGAAACTTGAGAATCAGTTGATTACCGACGGGCAACTCGCTACAGAGGGTAATCTGCTCCGATTGGCATCCCACGAAATCCAGTTTTCTGAAGAGGAGGAGACGGCGAAAGAGACGTTGGAGAAACTGTTCTTGGAGGCAGGTATGAATACACCGAGTCTCAATGAACTCAGTACGCTACTGCCGGATTACACATCCAAGGTGCTTGAATCCACGTTTTACGCGCTCCTGAACTTGGGACAATTCGTCAAAATAGCAGATAATTTTTTCACGCATAAAACTGTTTTTGAAGAAGTCAGCGAATTATTAACTGCGCAGCTTCGCGAAAATGAGACGATAACTGTTGCCGAATTCCGTGAACTGGCGCAAACATCACGAAAATACGCTGTGCCGTTCTTAGAGTACTGCGACAGTCAGAATCTCACAGTCCGAGACGGTAATATCCGAAGGTTACACCCTCGGCACTTGTAACATAGGTATGCTGCGATTACGGGGGAGGATAGGGTCTGGTGGCTCTACCGGTCTTCAAAACCGGCTTGTCCATGCAAATGGATAGGTGGGTTCGATTCCCACTCTCTCCCGCCATCTTTCTAAAAGTAGTAGACACACGCTGTCGTGCCGTAACGAACACGATAAAGAAGCAGTAGCCATGCAACAACGGCGCATGGCGGATTTTTGAGAGGTTTGTACCCTGCCGAGACCTTCCTGACTGCTCCCGTTAGGGCAAAATTAAAAGATGCTAAAAACGCTTCCGATAGTTAACCCAAAAACACAGCAACGCCGTCATCCGTCGTGGATCAAAGCGCGGATTCCGGGCGGCGATAACTACGCCGACCTGAAAAAACTCATGCGGGATCTGCAACTTCACACCGTTTGTGAAGAAGCACGATGCCCGAATATCGGTGAATGCTGGAACAGTCGGACTGCCACCTTCATGATATTAGGCGATGTCTGTACGCGCCGATGTATGTTTTGTGCCGTAAAAAAAGGATCACCCGATGGCGTTGTGGATGCCGATGAACCGCGACGGCTCGGAGAGGCGGTCGGTTACCTGAAGCTGAAACACATCGTTATTACTTCGGTCAATCGCGATGACCTGAGCGATGGCGGTGCGAGTGTTTTCGCCGAATGCATCGCCGAAGCCCGGAAACATCGTCCCGGATGTACAGTGGAAGTGCTTATCCCTGACCTTGAAGGGAATTGGGACGCGCTTAAAATCATCGTGCAAGCACGTCCCGAAGTACTTAACCACAACACCGAGACCGTCCAGCGTCTCTACCGTCGTGTCCGTCCTTATGCGAATTATCAGCAGACCCTGACACTCCTCCAAATTAGCAAACAACTTGATGCACAGATGCTCACAAAATCTGGTCTCATGGTCGGTTTAGGTGAAACTGTGACAGAACTCTTAGAGACGATGCAAGACATTCGCAACACCGGGTGTGACATTCTCACCGTAGGGCAATATCTCTCACCTTCCGCACGCCATCTTCCGATTCAACGCTACTATACGCCTGAAGAATTTGACGAACTCAAGGAAGCAGGCATAGAGATGGGATTTCGGCATGTGGAATCGGGACCCTTGGTTCGGAGTTCTTACCACGCCGGAGAGCAGGCGAGATTGGGAGAAAATTGACGGTCCTGTTCTGTGTCGCTTTCCAACCACGCTTTACATCCACGTTATCAAAAACGCAATCGCACTGCCGAAAAAATCAAAGTTTACATAAAACTTAATTTTTGATAGACTAATATTCGCTATCAAAAACCGTCAAAGTTCAAATCCACGTCATTTAACCGCAAGGAAAATTAAAAAAAATGATTCGTGTAATTATTAATGGGGCATGTGGTCGTATGGGACGGCTCATCATTCAAGGCGTTACCCAACAAGCCGATATGGAAATTGTTGGCGCGATTGAATACCCCGAACACCCACAAATCGGGAGCGATGCGGGTGTTGTCGCAGGTATTAGCGAAATCGGCGTAGCGATCACAAGTGAACTCAACGATGTCCTCGGAAACGCGGATGTTGTTATTGAGTTCTCAAAACCCGAAGCAACGTTAGAACATCTCAGACAGGTTGTCGATGCAGATAAAGCGATGATCATCGCAACAACCGGGTTTAACGCCGATGAACTCGCAACAGTCAAGGAACTCGCATCACAGATTCGGTGTGTGATGGCACCGAACATGAGCCTTGGTGTCAACGTCATGATCCAAGCTTTGGAACTCATTGCCAAAGCCCTTGGAGACGATTACGATATTGAAGTTATAGAAGCACACCACAACCACAAAGCAGATTCGCCGAGTGGTACCGCACTGCGGTTAGCGGAAACCGTCGCTGCGGCATTAGAACGCGACTTGGACGAGGTAGGTGTCTACGGTCGGCACGGCATAGTTGGTGCGAGACCGAAGAAACAGATCGGCATCCATGCGGTGCGGGGTGGCGACATCGCCGGGGATCATACGGTGCTATTTGCCACTGAAGGTGAGCAATTAAGTGTTGTTCACCGTGCGCACAGTCCTGAAGCCTTCGCGAAAGGTGCGATTCGCGCAGCGAGGTGGGTCGTTGATGCGCCTAAAGGGTTGCACGATGTCAGCGAAGTCCTTTTTCAGTAGTCGTTGGAAGGTGTCCCAATGATCCGTGTTGTTATTACTGGTGCTTGTGGTCGTATGGGACGGTGTATCACGCGTTGCATTGCTCAAGAAGCCGATATGGAACTCGTTGGGGCTATCCAATATCCATTGCACCCACACATCGGGAGTGATGCCGGTGTTGTCGCGGGTATTGGTGCCATCGGTGTAGCGATCACAGGTGAACTTCGCGACGTACTCCAAAACGCGGATGTTGTTATTGAGTTTTCAAAACCGCAAGCAACCCTGGGATATCTTCAACAGGTGGTCAATACAGATAAAGCCATCGTCATTGGAACAACCGGATTTACACAAGATCAACTTGCGACAGTCAACGCACTTGCATCGCAGATTCGGTGCGTGATGGCACCGAATATGAGTCTCGGTGTCAATGTAGCGATCCAAGCACTCGAATTAATTGCCAAAGCCCTCGGAGATGATTATAATATTGAAGTGATAGAGTCGCATCATAATCACAAAGCAGATTCACCGAGTGGTACCGCATTCCGGTTGGCGGAGACTATTGCTACGGCACTTAAACGGGATTTGGACGAGGTAGGAGTCTACGGTCGGCACGGCATTGTTGGTGCGAGACCGAAGAAACAGATCGGTATCCATGCGATGCGGGGCGGTGATATTGCCGGTGATCATACAGTATTGTTTGCGGCTGAGGGAGAGCAATTAAGTGTCGTCCACCGTGCGCACAGTCCCGAAGCCTTCGCGAAAGGTGCGATTCGCGCAGCGAGGTGGGTCGTCGATGCCCCCAAAGGATTGCACGATGTCAGCGAAGTCCTTTTTCAGAAGCAGCACTAATTGGACGTTTCCACACCTGCTACAAATGGTCTATGTGTGCGTTGTTGTATGCGTCACAACCTTATTTGTAGTCGGTTGCGAGGATACAACATCCAAAAAACCCGTCCGTTACGAGTGGAAAACCGTCATGGAAGGCGATTGGAGTTCGCACCTATATGACGTTCATTTCGTTTCTGAAACGCAAGGTTGGGCAGTCGGTAATGCGATTGATCTAACCCCCGGTCTCGACTTTGGAGAAGGTGGGGAGAGCCTAATCATTCACACGTCCGATGGTGGCAACACGTGGCATCGACAGCACAGCGGTGTTTTCGGTAAACCGCTACGAAAAGTCTATTTTCGATCAGCCTTAGAAGGTTGGTGCATCGGCGAAGAGGGGGTACTGATTCACACTTCGGATGGTGGAAAAACGTGGCAGTCGATCAAAACGGACACAAAGGATAACCTCAACGACCTGTTTATTGGGAAAACCGTAGGCTGGATCGTTGGAGATTGGGGGACATTGCTCAAGACGACCGATGGCGGACAGACTTTTACTGAAGTTGACGGCAGCGTATTCGGCGAAAAATCTCTGAAAGGTATCCACTTTGTAGATGAAAACTATGGGTGGATCATCACCTATAATACGCCGACATCAACAGCATCGGAAAATGCTGGCTATATCTATCAGACGACCGATGGCGGTGTTACATGGAGCGAACAATTTTCGACAGAAGCCGCGCTGTTCAATCTCCATTTCACAGACAGAAAAACGGGCTGGGTTGTTGGGGATCAGCGGCGTGTCTTCACGACCACTGATGGCGGCGAAACATGGCAATTTGTCACAGATGGCAGCAATCAACGCCATAAGACCAGTTATGGGCAACCCGAGTATCTCGGCAAAGAGCCGTTGCATACCTTTACACTTTACGATATCGAGTTCACAGATACGCAAAACGGTTGGATCGTCGGCGACTTAGGTGTGATTCTTCATACCGCGTCCGGCGGAAAAGGAAAATGGAAGCATCAACGCGGCGGACCCCGCTATCATAACAGTGCTGATGCTGTCCTACTTGGTGTTGACTTCGTTTCTAAACAACTCGGTTGGGTCGTCGGTGAGAACGGCACGATTCTTCATACGCGTAACGGCGGCGTAACGTGGGAATCACAATCGAGTCCGAGTCATCTCTTAGTCGGAGTCTGTGCTATTTCACCGGAAGAAGGGTATGTTGTTGGGGATCGGGGTGCTATCCTACGGACTGAGGATGGCGGGACCGTATGGAACGCGCAGGATAGTCGTACGACGGAGTGTTTCGGTGCGACCCACTTTGTATCTCCACAAAAGGGGTGGGCAGTTGCGGAGGCTGGCGTAGTTTTGCATACTATAAACGGTGGTGCTGTGTGGGAACGTCAAACTTCAGAGACACAGCAGGATTTGCTCAGCCTGTTCTTTGTGGATGAAAAGACCGGATGGTGCGTCGGGAGCGGCGGCGAAATCATCCACACAGATGACGGCGGAAAGACATGGAAACGACAGAAGAGTGGAACAACTTGGAATCTCTTTGATGTCCATTTTACTTCCAAACGGCGCGGTTGGGCAGTTGGGATGAATGGAACAGTCCTGTCCACAGTTGATGGCGGCAGCAATTGGCGGTTGGCATCTATCGGTGAACGGCACCCATTTTTTTTCCTTGATGCTGTTACCTTCGTCTCGCCGGAAATTGGATGGATCGTCGGATTGGATTTACGCAGCGTGGGGATGGATGGATTAATTCTGCACACGGCAGATGGTGGAAAAACATGGCAACGTCAAGAGAGTCATACGGCTAATTTCCTTGACGACGTATTTTTTATCTCAGCAACAGAAGGTTGGATTGTTGGAAAAACGGGACTTGTTCTGCACACAAAGGACGGTGGTCAAAATTGGCGACCGCAACGGACAGATACCCGAACAGATCTCAAATCTATTTACGTAAGTAGCACAAACAGCGGATGGGTGGTTGGTCAAAACGGGACGATTCTCAAATATGAAATAGTTACCAGTAACCAGTAACCAGTTAAAAGAGTGCCTCGCAGTGAGAGTTTCTGGCAACTGGTAACTTCTTTATCGGAGGTCTATAGTTAGAAAAATGACAGACGAACAAAAATATCTATTCGACTTGCAAGGTTTTATCGTGCTGAAGGGTGTTATCCCACAAGCAGTGGTTGACGCATGCAACACCGTGTTAGATGCGTATGAAAATATGCCGCCTGAAGACTATCCGCCACCGCTGTGTCTTGGGACAGAGCGGACGGAAAGGGAACTCTATATCTCCAATATTATGGAGGCAGATAGCACCTTTAACGCGCTGATTGATATTCCAGAAGTGTTGGACGTAGTTCACGGCGTAACCGGTGGTCCCTATCGACTCAATCATACGTATACGATTTACCGATGGGGTGGCGGTTATACCGGGTTGCACATGCACGGCACACCGATTATTCCGAAGTGTCAGTATCACTGCAAAAACGGGGAGATGGTATCCACCTTAACAAAGGCTGTTTTCCCGATGTTGGATTGTGATGTGGAAGACGGATGTTTCGCGGTTATACCGGGCGCACATAAAAGCAATTTCCCGAAACCGTGGGGCGGTCATCCCGATGAAAATCCTGTGCTGGCCCCGATTCCAGCAAAAGCAGGCGATGCTATCATCTTTACGGAGGCGTTGACGCACGGGTCCGTTATCAATGTTTCCGGTAGACCGCGGCGAACGCTCTACTACTGTTATAGTATCGGCTATATGCCAGATTGGGGCGGTCAAGGCTTGCATTTTAGTCCAAACGTTATGGAGAGCCTCAGTGAGGCACAACAGTCAATCCTTCATCTGAAATAGTTGTCAGTCGTCAGTACGATTTTTTTCTCCGAAAAAAATCTTTCAGTCGTCAGAAAGAGATTTGTGATTATCAAAAATCTCTTTTACTGGTCATTGGTAATCGGTAAAGAGGGATATGGTTTAATCAAAACCTCTCGTAATTGATAACTGGCAACTGATAACTGGCAACTGGCAACTGACAACTGATAACTATTAGAGGAGAAAATTTTGGTTACACTTGCAGAACGGTTACAGAAACTTCCACCCTATCTCTTTGTGGATTTGCGCCAAAAGATACAAGCGGCGAAAGCACGAGGTGTTGACGTGATTAGCCTCGGTATTGGTGATCCCGATATTCCAACGCCAGATCCGGTTGTTGATACATTGGTGCAAGCGATCCAGAATCCCGAAGACCCTGATCGGCACCGCTACGGCTGTGACATCCCTGTTGATGACTTTCCACAGGCGGTCCTCGATTTCTATCAACAGCGTTACGGCGTTACGCTGTCCGATGATCAGGTCGCTACAACGCTCGGTAGCAAAGATGCCATTGTTAAATTGGCACTCGGCATATTGAATCCTGGCGACATCGGTATTGCAGTGAGTCCGGGTTACCCGACCTATAATATCGGACATGTTTTTGCGAGCGCGACGACTTACTACGCACCGCTTCTGCGAGAGAACGATTTTTATGTTGACTTTGACGCTATCCCTGACGAGATAAAACGCCTCGCCAAAGTTTTGTGGATCAACTATCCAAACAACCCGACAACCGCGACGGCTGACCTCGATTTCTTTGCGCGCGCCGTAGAATTTGGACGACAAAACGGTATCCTCATCGCGCACGACAACGCCTATAGTGAAAACACCTATGACGGGTATCGTTCACCGAGTATCTTACAGGTAGATGGAGCTGCCGAAGTCGCCGTTGAATTCTTTTCCTTGAGTAAAGCGTTTAATATGACAGGGTGGCGATTAGGGTTTGTTGTTGGTAACCCAACTGCTGTTAATGCTGTTAAGACAGTTAAAGACAATATAGATAACGGTTCACTCCGTGCCCTTCAGTTCGCCGGTGCGAAGGCGCTCTCAATCGCTCACGAAGTCACGCCAGCGATAAACAGGGTTTATCAAAAACGCCGGGATATGGTGGTAGACGCACTCACCGATAGCGGGTGGGCAATTGATAGACCGAAGGCAACGATGTACATCTGGGCACCTGTTCCACCGCGTTTCAACGGTTCGAGTGGCGCGTTTGCAACGGCACTCCTTGAGGAGGTAGGCGTTGTCGTAACACCCGGACTCGGATATGGTCAATGGAGTGAAGGCTACTGTCGAATTTCGCTAACGTATCCAGATGAAATCATTAGTGAAGCGATTTCACGCATTCAAGATTTTGCCCATTAATCATCAAATGAACGCTCAACGAAACGGTTCCAGTCGGTAAGAGATTATGATAGATACCAACTTTTGTTCAGTAAGTTTCAAAAATCTACACACTACGGTTAAAAACTTCATTTTAATCGTTGGTATAGCCTATGCTGCAATTTTTGTTTGCAGTAATGCCAAGGCTGATCAGATTCAAACCTACACGGTCGCTGATGGACTGGTTGGACCGATTGTCCCTGTTATTTTCCAAGACAGTCGAGGTATCCTTTGGTTCGGTTCCGATCGCGGGGGCGTGAGTCAGTTTCATGACAATACTTTTAGACCCTACGTTGGTTCACAGGACGGTTACGAGGGTGTTGAAGCGGGGGCACTACTCGGACAAACGAAACGGATCGTTGAGGATAAATGGGGACACATCTGGTTCCTTTCGAGGGATTATTCAGAAAAATCAGGCAGGATCAGTCGGTTTGATGGCAGTAAAATCAGTTTCATCGGTATGGGGAATTCACTCATCGCCGACCAATACGGCGATATATGGGTCGGTGAAAATCAGGTACTAACGAAGTACGTGACACCGGGTGTTCGGAAACTCCCACAGGCACAGCCTCACGAAATTATAGGCGAGGACCTGATCCGCGCCACAGGTTTGACGATAAGCGTTATTTTTGAAAGTACGGATGGGACACTCTGGCTCGGTGGCAGTGAAGGCGCGGAGGAACAGACCGGTGTAATTCTGAGTTTTCGAGAGAACCCTTGGATCCGTGCAGAACTCGGTGGTGGTGACACAGGTGATGACACAGATGACGGAGCACCGCGTATCCATCCGAATGCTGGATTCACACGTTTCAATACCTCCGATCTAAATGTTGTCAACCCAATTGAGGCGATAGCCGAAGATGCCTCCGGTAACCTCTGGTTCGGTGGCAATGATCTTCTCCTGCGATTTGACGGAAAAGAATTTGAACAGATTTTTCCAACTTGGACCTTCAGTGGGTCGAGGGCAAGTAGAACTTCGAGAGTAACCCGTATCCGGAAAAGCGTATTCATCCAGATTGATACGAAAGAACGCCTCTGGTTCAGCGACGGTCGGTCCACAAGACAATGGGATGGCTCACGGTTGCGGCGGATTAGAGGGGCGACGGGTATTCTTGAAATTGAGGACAAATGGGGGAATCTATGGTTTATTAGTGAACGTCTTGGGATCGAACAATATGATTCTGAACTCAATCCGACCCCGCATAGCAACACGAATAGCAGACTTGGGAACGACGAAATTCGTACAATCTTTGAAGCCGTTGATGGTAAATTATGGTTTGGACACAATAACGGTGTGACAGCATTTGAACCGACACCCGCAGTTATTACACATGCCGGACTTGGCACCAGCAGGATTCGGACGATGTACGAGGATAGTAGAGGGTATCTCTGGTTTAGCATCTCAGGCGGTGTCGCACGTTACGATACCGAAACAGGTGAAATTACCACAGCTTCATTAAGGTTAGGCATGGTTAATAGAGCCGGACGGCGGCAGCAGGCTGAAATCGTGAAAATATTTGAGGTCGGCAGAGACATCTGGTTTATAAACGAACCGGGATCCCGCGGAGGTGCTACACGTTATACGTTCTTCCGTTACGCAAACGGGAATTACGGACATCAAATTTCTATCTCCATCCGAACAAACATCGGTCCTGGCGGCGAAAGATCGGATAGCAATATGGATGTCCTCGTTACAGAGGGCGAACACGTATGGATGGCGTTTGGTGGACATCTCTTCAAAGCCGATGCAACGGGGTTGTTATGGCTCACAGGTAGCGGTTCACAAAGAATTCTATTTGAAAAAACTGCGGAAAGGCAAACGGAAACTTCAGTTTTTGAAATAGAGCCAGGCACGGCTGCAATCACCGACTTATACAGAGATGCCAGCAATAGGTTATGGGTGCATTTTGAGAATGGAAAGGTAAAACGTTATCCGAAAAGCATTGATCTCGTAGCGTCTACAACGCGACGTGTCGAGCCGGATGCGCTTGACCTGAAAGCAACGAAACGCTTGGAAACTGCGTCAGAACGCAAATGGTTTTTCAATGCGGTGACAGGTAGGTTGATATATTGGAACAACATCGAAACGGGTAGTCCGACTGTACTTGGCGGAGAACCGACTGCTGCGCCATTGGCTGTATGGGAGCACCCGACCCAGGAGAATGACGAAATCGCTTTCCTCTTCTCCGATGCTCTCAAAACCTATCACGGTACGCGGTTAGACGCGGTTCGGGATATTAGTAAACTCGCACCGATAAACGCCTCCGTGACTTCTCAGGATGGGACCCTCTGGTTAGCAACATCCCGTGGCGCAGTTCAATATGATGGAGCAACCCTAACGACTCATACAACAAAAGAAGATGGGTTTCTTGTCGACAACGTGCGGGACGTAATAGAGGATAGCAGCGGAAATATATGGTTCGCGACGAGGGGTGGCGGCACTGTTCGATACGATGGCGAAACCTTCCACAACCGAACGACGAAAAACGGTTGGGCGCATAACAACATCTCAAAGATTCTTGAATCTTCTGATAAAGATATTTGGTTTGCGACTGAAGCGGGTGTTACGCAGTATACACCGGCGCGCGGTGGGCTGCCGGAGTGTCGAATAATCACCTTAGAAGCCGATAAGGCTTACACCGACTTCTCATCTACTTTGGTGCTACCTGCACGGGGCACCAAGATTTTCGATGTACGAGGTATCAGTTCGCTTCGAGAAGGACTTTCCTATGAATTTAAGTTAATTGGACTGGATACCCCTACGTGGACGGAACTTTCAGCGGAGGAATTCTCGCGACTTGCTACCGGTGCTGATGTCCTTGCCGACGGTTGGACACAGCCTTCAACAGCTGGATTGGCGAATCAACAGATCCTGGGTAGCAATGCTACACAGTCGTTTCAAAACCAGACGGGTACGCTGCGCATCCGATACAACGGGCTTAAGGCTGGCAACTACAGTTTCCTCATCAAAGCGTTTCGTAAAAACTGGCCCTACACCGAACCGCCTGCAGTAGTGGACTTTAATATCCCTCCTCCGTTTTGGACGCGCTGGCGAACATACTTACCGACGCTTATTTTCATAACCGTCGTTTTCACTCTGATTGGTCGTCTTGTCGTCAACCGGCGGCACACACTGCAGCTGCGTAACGAAGTACGACAAAGAGAAGAAGCAGAGATGCATCGTATCCGCGCGGAGTTGAGCGAAGCACAGAATATTCAGATGGGACTTCTGCCGACGGAGGCACCCGACACGAAAGGGTTCGATGTCGCAGGTATGTCGGTACCTGCAACACAGGTGGGCGGTGATTTCTTTGATTACCTCACCGTGTCGAATGGACAGACTGCCATTGCAGTAGCGGACGCTGCGGGGAAAGGGCTGCGCGGCGCGATGAACGCAGTGTTGACGAACGGGATGTTATATGAAGTCTCGCGTTTCAAATCCGAAGCCGCTGTCATCCTGAGCGACCTTAATACAGGGTTAGCACCGCGGATGTATGGTCCGAGTTTCATCGCGCTTAACCTCGCTGTCCTCGATGAAACCGAAAAACGGGTTAACTACGCCAATGGCGGTCAACCCTACCCCGTTCTCAAACGGGGGACAGAGATCATCGAAATCGAGAGCGGCGATCTTCCGCTTGGGAGTATGAAAAAAGTGGAATATGAATCTACGACCTTCGATTTAACTGAAGGCGATATTCTAATCTTTCATACCGATGGTCTCATTGAGGCACTCAATACAGAAGAGGAGATGTATGGGACGGATCGCTTAAAGGAATCGGTTTCGCAGATCCCTGATAATTTTGGGGCAGAAGCAACTGTCCAACACATTGTGAACGATGTTCGGGACTTTGTCGGCGAAGCGGAGCAATACGATGATCTGACAATCGTCGTTATCAAGCGCGATTCTGATGTATAGATAGATACCAGACGCTAAGCGTCCCTAAAATCAATAACCGTTTGCCGATACTCCTCAGGGAGCCCGATGTCATAACGTTTCCCTTTGACAACGTACCCCGAAAAACCTTCTGCTTTCCGCAAGTCATCTAAACAAGAGGTGAGCTGAAATTCGCCGCGCTCGCGCAGATTATGGGCAATATTTTGCTCAAGAAACTCGAAAATCTGTGGTTGAATGACATAGATGCCGAACACCGTCAAGAACTGGTCTACGTTCATACCATCTACGTGTAGATGTTCCATTGCATACTCAGGATCCGGTTTTTCATAAAACTCCGTTACAGATAGCAATGTGTCCGCTTCTTTCCAGACACCCGTGACGCATCCGAAGTTTGATAGATGCTCAATCGGGGTCTCTTTAAGTCCGACGACGCTGTGTCCTACCTGTTCATAAGCCTCTACGACTTGTCGCGCACAACATCTTTCCTCATCTGAACCGTAGAGGTGGTCACCGAGCATCAGTAAAAAAGGTTCGTTTCCGACCCATTCCTTTGCACAATAAACAGCATGTCCGAATCCTTCTTGAACGTCTTGTGTGACGAATGTCACTTTGCTACCTAACTCGAGCAGATAGTCGCAATATGCCTTGTTCTCTTTACTGAGTTTGTTATAGTGTTCAATTGGGGGTGGCGTTTTGAAAAATGATTCAAAAAGTTCGATATCCCCTTGCTGGACAATGAGACAGATATCTTCAATCCCCGCCTCTATCGCCTCTTCAACGATCGCCATAATTGCGGGTTTTGCTTGCCCGGAACTATCAATCACGGGGAAGAGTTCTTTCTTCATCGCTTTTGAAGCAGGAAAGAGTCGAGTTCCAAACCCTGCTGCAGGAATGACGGCTTTTCGGACGTGGCTGCCCGCTTCAATCACCAGTTTCAGGCACGACATCTCCAAATCCTGTTCGATAATCTCAATGACGCGTTGTTGACTTTCTTCATCTTTCACAATGAATTGGGCGGACCCATCGCCTTGCGAACCGACACCTTTACCGCCCCAGATATACGGCTGGATCGGTTCATAGTTGAGGACTTTGTGGAGGACAGGTGCTGTCAATTGCGAGGGACAGGCAGGGATGAGGTGTTTGTCGAACTCCGTCTGGGCACGGGTCATCAGTTTACCTACTAATTCTGCGTCTCCGTCGTGTAATGCTTGATGTGCCTCTTGTGTGATTTGCGCGCTTAGGGGACCGAGGTAGTGTTGTACATTTTTCTCTAATTCACTTTCCGCGAATGGATAGCCGTGACTTAATTGCTTCAATATCAGGAGTGTATCTTTGCCTGCCCCAAGGTCAACGATGACGAGGTACATATTTTCCGGCACACTGAGTTCTCGGATATCCACATTGTCGCCATCGAACGTCATGAGGATAGGACGTTGGTATGCACACCCTTGGTCCATTCGTCCGCACCGTGAGGGTGTTGTCGTCTCACCGCGATAGGCGTATTCCATTTCACCGCGTGTTGTCATCTTGAGATCATAGGTACGATTAAAAGCGCGTGCGACTAAAACACTAATGGCAGCACTTGAAGATAAGCCTTTTTTAACGGGTAGGTCGGTGAGATAATTGTCGATTTCTAACCCTTGGACCCGGTAGTTGGTTAAAATTTGATAGGCGACCCCGGCAGCATAACTAAAAAATCCGCCTTTTTCGGCTTCGGCGAGAAGCGCGCTCCGCTCCATGGGTAGACTGTAAGGACCGTGGCGGGTGCCGTCACTGAGGGTTGTGTTCAAAATCAGTTGCGTAGGATGCGGTTTAACCTCGGCGTATACCCCTTGGTTTGTGCTGGCTATTAAAGTATAGCCCTTTTCAATTTCTGAGTTATTTTGCCGGTACCTTGCTGCCCAATCGCTATGTTCACCGAACAGGCAAATCCTTCCCGGCACAAAAAGTTTCATCAATCTTCGGGCATTCCTCCCCATCCTTTAGGTTGGGGAGGAATGCCCGCTCCTATAGTAAAAGTTGAGGCGTGTCAGCACTCTAAAATCAGAACGCTTCGCTCCTGTCGTTAGTCGTTTGTTTCCCAGACTGTATATTGAAAACAAACCCTTTGCGTTAACACCAGCAAGGCGCGTTAGACCGTATTTAACATGCCTAATCAATGTATTTTTAACTAAACCTTGACCTAAGACAGTGCCACCCACTCGCCCGCGTTTACGACCTTTTGCCTCCTGTTCCCTATGCAATCCTCTTCGTTTTATCGGTATTGGGGAGACACACATTACTGCCGTGTTATCAGGGACACCTGAACCGCCAACAGTGTAATATGCCAAGCACCAACTATCTACACAATGGGTATCAAATGTCTCTGATAGCTTCTTTGAAGACTTCGTAAGCCCTAATTTATCTCGTATCTCTTTGGTTTCGTATCCTTGAAGGGTTCGCAACTGCCACCGTTTTCGGATTTCTGTATAGAACCACTGCTTACCGACTTCAAGTGGACTGAACGATTGATTCCACTGCTTCGCACGTTTTATTGTCCGTGCCTTGATATCTTCTACACAGACATGTGTCACAGGATAGAGTTTTGAGAGCCAATCAAGTATCCTTAGCTTCCAATCCCACCTCGCACGTGTGCCTGCGGGTATCTTTTCTTTACCTGCATTACGGTTCTTTCTATTCTTCCGATTTGGACATTTACGAGAACGCCTACTTCTACGCAACTCACGACGTTTCGCGACTTTCTTACCGACTTTATTGTGTGCGTCGGCTTCGATATTCAAGTAGGTATGCTTCTCTGATTTGACTGTAAACCCTTCTTTCTTACTGCCAGGGTCTACACCGACAACTATATCTTGCGTGTATTCGTCTTCTGTCGCGTAGTTAAGCCGAATACAGAAGATACCATTAGACCAATAAGGTGTCGCTAAGCCTTTTTTGATAAGCATCCCTGCTTTGTTTGGGTGTGTCGGCATTAGTTTCTTGCCTGACTTACTTTTTACTGGAACAAACATAGTTTGTAGTCTCCCTTGCGGGTTGTGTGTTGCCCCTTCCAGATCGCAATATCCAAAGTGAATCAGACGAGGGGAGTATCCGAAACGTTGCTTATGCTACCACGCACAGATATTGCGATATTTTACTGTAGAAAATAGTTTAACTTGTGGAGTGAACGTTTAGTATACGCTTCGCACAAGCCC
>JAAXHI010000232.1 GCA_012270875.1 Candidatus Poribacteria bacterium
AAATCACACAGCATCGCGATTCTTGCTGAAGGCTCGTTCGGTATCCTTGAATCGAAAACCGCTACGGTCTTGGTCCGCTACCTCCCTGACAATGTTGTTGCAGTTATTGATAGTGCCAACGCGGGACGGGATGTCAGCGAGGTTATCGAGATTGGAAAAGGGATTCCGATTGTCCGAGATCTCGCTGCGGCGATGCGGTTCAATCCGACGATGCTTGCGATCGGCATTGCCCCACCCGGCGGCGAGTTGCCACACCCTTGGCGCGCTATCCTCCATGAAGCGATACGCAACCGCCTGCATGTCATGAGCGGACTTCATCAATTCTTGAGTGAAGATGTCGAACTCGCAGAACTGGCAGCGGCACACGATGTGGTTCTATGGGATGCCCGAAAACCGCCTGCCGATTTACCTGTCGCAACGTGCAAAGCCGATGATGTTGATGCCACGGTTATCCTGACTGTGGGTTCAGATTGCCGTGTCGGAAAGATGCTATCTGGTATAGAGGTGACGCGCGCTGCGCGGGACCGTGGTGTAAATGTTGAATTCTGTCCGACGGGCCAAAACGGGATCATGGTCTGGGGTTGGGGCATTGCGATTGATGCCGTTGTTTCCGATTTTACCGCTGGTGCAGCGGAGCAGATTGTGCTTGAAGGTGCGAAAAATCATGAGCTGCTCATCGTTGAAGGACAAGGTTCGTTGGTGCATCCCGGATATTCAGGTGTGACACTCAGTCTGCTGCACGGCAGTCTACCAGATGCGATGATCTTCTGTCATCAACCTTCGCGGGATACGGTTGCGCGGTATACGGTACCGTTGCCATCACTAACTGAGATGATTGCACACTATGAGACGTTAGCTGCACCGATAAAACCTGCGAAAGTGATCGGACTGGCGTTGAATTGCTTCGACCTCTCTGAAAATGAAGCACGCGAGGCGATAAAAGCAGCAGAGACGGAGACGGGGTTACCAGCAACGGATGTCGTGCGGTTCGGAGCGGATAAATTGGTCGATGCCATTCAGAAGATGCACGCTAACAGATAGCAAGGAAGGATGCCTTTATGAAGACTCGCCAATGGTTAGTAGAAACCGAAAATCCTCATACTGTTCGCGTCGATCATTGGTATATATGGTCTGGCAAGGTACACATCTACGTTGATGATGAATTAGTCCACGAAAGACCTCGCAAATTATTTGACTCAGGACTTGAGCATCGCTTCAAAGTTGACGGATTACCCTACATTATCAGGATTCTTTATCGGACATGGTTCTATGAATATGAACTATGGGTTGACGGTAAGCTGCAATGATTCATTCTTTCAAAGGAGAAGTTCCAATGGAAGAAACAAAAACACCTAAAACATCCGAAACTCCTAAGCATCCAAATGTCGAAATTGCTGTTAAGAATTTCGGTCCAATCGCAGAAGCCACAATAAACCTCCAACCATTGACAGTGTTTGTCGGACCAAGCAACACAGGTAAAACATACTTTTCTACCCTTATTTATGCGTTGCATGGTGCTTTTAACGGATTTTCACGATTACCAAGGCGACGCGGATATTTTAGTGCCTTCAGTTACACTGACATTCCCGATATTCTCAAAAAGCTAAACACACTTGATCGATCCTTTCAGTTTTCTGACATACCACAAGAAACTCGTACTATGTTGTTGTCAGAAATGGAGAACCCAGAAAGTCTAAAGGCAGAACTCGAACGCTGCTTCGACCTCAATTCAATAACGGAGCTTATTCGTTTAAAAAACGATCAACGCGATGAAATGACAGTTTCTCTTAAAGTCAGTGCAGAAAGCCAAAAACTATGGAACTTTAACTTAAAGACCTCCGAATCAGACCTTACGACCCAGGTATCGATTAACAAAAATTTAGTCCTTTATCCCAAAGAACGGTTCATATCAAAAGAGCAATTTTTCCTTGAAGATATAATCATTGAATTTCCCCATGGAGTAAGATTAAACAGATATACAGAAGACAAAACCTATTTACCAGCTGCCCGAAGCGGGATTATGCAGAGTCACCGGGTGATTGCAAGCTCACTGGTCGAGCGTGCAACTCGCGGGGGTCTCACACCATTGGAGGTTCCGACGTTTTCAGGGATTGTCGCAGACTTTATGCAGCAACTTATACTCTACAAAGAATCCGAAGTACCTGACGAAGGCATAACACAACTTGCTGAAGCCATAGAATCCGATATACTTGCAGGACAAATACTCATCAAACCTACACTAAGTGGATATCCGGAATTCCTTTACCGACCACAAGATACAGGAGAAGAGGTACGTCTTACACGCGCAGCGTCCATGGTATCCGAACTTGCTCCAGTTGTGCTTTTTCTTCGTAGTGGAATCCGTCCTGGTGATATGCTCATCATTGAAGAACCGGAGGCGCATCTGCACCCCGGGGCGCAAACAGATATAGCATTAACCCTTGCAGGCTTAGTTCGTGCCGGTGTGCGAGTTGTCGTAACAACTCATAGCGATTGGCTGCTGAAAGAAATAGCAAACCTGATTCGGATAGGGGATCTCAAGAGAAAAGGGGTACCACAAGTGAAAAAGATGGAATCAATACACTGGCTACTACCAGAAGAAGTAGGTACATGGTGGTTCCAAAAGGACGGGATCGTGAAACATATTCCATTTGACCCCACTGAAGGTATAGAACCGAAAGATTATGAGGACGTGGCATATAAACTCTATGATCGTTCTGTTAACCTCCAAGACTTACTTGAGAAAGCCGGATAGGAGGTAGCAGCGAGTGGGACTAACAGAGCTTCTCACAGAAATCGAGAAGCAAGTACACGGAGAATGCCTCAGCAAATCTTGTAGTGGAGATGGATGTCGCGTATATCTAACCGGCACCCCATCCAACCGGGTTATCGTAGACCTTGAATGCGAATTTGATCGGCGTAAAATAAGCACAAAACGATGTGACTATATCCTCTTCTGCGGGAATGCCTCTCAAAGCAATTTAGTTATTGCTCTCATAGAACTCAAAAGCGGTTCTTTTAAATCACCAGAAGTAGCCGATCAATTACAAGGAGGCGCAGACTTCGTCACGGAAATGTTTGGAAAATTGCCTAAGAAAGCGAGCACAGCATTAAATACACTCGAAATCACATGTATTCCTATGTTGTTCCACGGTAAAGGTATTGACAGATTTCAACTCCGAGAACTTGAACGCGCCAAAATTAGTTTCCGTAGCCAAAACACAGCAATTAAGAGAAGTAAATGCGGACAAGCAAAGAATCTCGCCTCAGTTTTGAGAAGGTAGACATATCCTCAAATCTTGGTGATCTCTCAAAATAAACACCACAAAGAAAACGAAAACATGCTATAATCCTCTATCCGAAAAGAACTCAGAAAGGAGAGGCAAAACCTATGACTGATGAAGAAAAATTTCGATTTGACTTGAGCGGATTTCTTGTGCGTCCTGCGATCCTTGAACGCGACGAGGTGGACGCAATCGTTGATCAGATTGAGCGGATACACCACAACCCAGGATCCTTACCACCAGAACACCGCGCTGTGCCGGGCGGTCCCTCAAGCGTCTTGATTGACCATCCGAAGGTGCTTGATGTGTTGCACGAAATCATCGGACCCGATGTCCGCTTGGAGAACTGCTCCTCTGTCTGGCG
>JAAXHI010000107.1 GCA_012270875.1 Candidatus Poribacteria bacterium
CCCGTATTTCTGCGTCCGTAACTCACAGCATAGACTCTACCGCTCATTTGGCTGAGGATAGTGTAGCCACCGATATCAACATTTTCGTTCCAACACTTCTCGAACCCATTCTTCGGCAGACGCTCTCGGAGTTCTTCGGCAGAACGCACCACAAATCTATTCTGATGCGGCGTTTTGATGATAAGAAATTCCTCATCCTGTTCCTTCAATTCTTGTTGTCCTGTGAGCAGATCAACGGAATCCAGAGTCCAGACGGTACCCTCTCGGATACCCTTTGCCATGTTATGGTGTCTCTCAACAAACTCACCGTTCAGTGGATGCAGGCGATAGGTGCCAGTCGTGTTAAAGGTTTCCCGCAATTTTCGACGGTGTTCTATAACAGAGAACCGCTTTTTAGAGACCGGTATCTCTAACCGGAGTGTGTATCCGGTCTGTAAATCGGTTGTGAGGTTCAATTGGGATTGGCGGAGTTCAGCTAAGCGGGTGAGTGCTGTCTGGCTTTTCGACAAGATCCGTCCAATCAGATACTCGCGGCGGAGTGTTGGGATCTCTGTAGCGAGGCGTTCAAGCGTCGGGGTATCCAGCTGCTCCAACATAATCTTATGTTCCCACCGTGTCCCGCGTTCATGCATTAAAATTTGGAACTGCTGCATATCACCGGCAGTACGGATATAACCGAGTGCAGTCCACGGATCAAAGGTTGCGCGGTAATTGCCGCTGGTTTCAGCATCACCGTTTGCCAAGACGCAATCTCGCCGCTCGTATCGAGAATAAAGTCCGAATTGGAACTCAAAGTCGTTGAAGGGAGATAAAGCCTCTCGCAAATCGCGAGCGAATTCGCTGCCCCGTGCGAACCGTTTGAAAATTTGCTCCGTACGTTGTGGTTGGTTGAGTGCATCAAGAAACGTTCCAATCGGGATACCACCCTCTTCCACGCCTTCATCTTCGCTTTTTCCAAAGATCTTGGTTTTGGTTTTAAAAGGTGGGTTTCGGAGCGATACATCGCGCTGTGAGACCAATTGCAGTGCTACGTCATCTGCCACATCCTTCAGGGCAGGCGCGTCGCCGAGGATTTCGGCGAGTTTAACATCGTCAATATTTTCCGTTAAATCAACACCACGTTTCAGTTCAGCGAAATGGATAATGTCGTCAAGGCTATACCGGATAGGTGCGCTTGAAGAGAGGTTATCGTAGTTAGAGCGGTGGAAGCGGATGCGCGGCTTGATACGAAAGACTGGCGTAAGACCGTAGTCCTTTAGCAACACATACAATGTGACGGTATAGGAATCCGCGTGGACCTTCTGTGCCAGAATCCCGTCCTGCTGTGCGTCATTTTCCACGATTAACCGATCTTGGACAAGACGGCTATCGTTGCCGAAAATCATCATCCGATGTTCTTCTCTGTTGTCATCAACTAACATGGATGCATCCCCCCTTGATTTTGGTGCAGCTTGCAAGCCAAAACTTGCTATACAAAAGTAAACGATGCCTCTGCGTCTCGGTTACCCTATCCTGCTCCTGATCGCTGTCGTGCCAGTGCTGCTGCGCCAAGGATACCGGAATTATCTCCGAGTTCTGCTCGGACAATCTGGACCCCATCCAGTGTGTTCGGCAATGCATACTTTTTCGCGGCTGTGCGGATATCGTCCAAGAATGTGTCGTCGAGTGCTTCAACGACCCCACCACCTAAGATAATCATCTCAGGATTTAAGAAATTCACTATCGAGCCGATCCCTACGCCGAGGTATTTCGTCACTTTTTTGAAAATTTTCAAGGTTAACTTATCGTTTGCCTGAATCGCCTTCGCCAAAACGCCACTCCGAATGGTCCGAAGGTTGCCATTAGTGAGTTTAGAGATCACACTCTTTTTTCCTTTTTTCTGGATTGCCTTCCGAAATTGCTTTGCCATAGCGGTTCGGCTTGCGAGTGCCTCCAGACAACCACGGGTCCCGCATCCGCATTTAGGTCCGCCTGCTTTGACGACAATATGCCCAATTTCGCCAGCCGTTTTACTGGCACCGTGGAATAACTCACCTTGCAGGATAATACCGCCACCGATACCTGTGCCTACGAAAATTCCTACAACGTTTTGGACACCTTGTCCAGCACCGAACACGTGTTCGCCGAGCGTCCCAACGTTCACATCGTTGTCAACGAAAGTGAGAATGCCGACGCGTGCTTCAAGTTCAGCCTTCAGTGGTACATCTCTCCAACCGAGATTCGGGGCAAAAATGACAACCCCTGTTGCCGGATCAAGCGGGCCTGGTGCACCGATCCCGACTGCTTCAATTGACGCTTTGTTAATGCCTGATTTGCCAATAGCCTTTTGAATAGAGTCAGCGATCCGATCAATCACGACGGATGTGCCTTCGTCAGCCTGTGTCGGAACTTTGGCTGTCCCTAAAATATTGCCTTCTGCGTCAATGACGGCTGACAGAATCTTGGTGCCACCCATATCCACACCCACAACATAACTGCTCATTGCGAAAAATCTCCCGTATGCACGTTTTCCACGTGTCCATTTACAATTGAATTGATTATGATCCTAAAAATAATAACAGTTGCTGTTTGAAGTTTACTGCTGATAGTTTTTCCCATTTTTCCAAAAACGTTTTGTAATCGGCGTTTCGGATTTCCTTCGTCCGAGCAATGCGTCTGGCAATGCCTGGTGCCATGTTCCCTCGCTCCGATTGTGTCCCGTAATCGGTTAATACCTCCAAAACGACATCGCAGTCGTGGACATCGCCGAGTATCTCTTGTAAATCGACGATCACACTAAGGAACTCATTAAAACGTTTATCGTTAGTAGCGGCAGCTTTTTTAGTAGATGTTTTCGGAGACCTATAAGCCGCTCGAAAAATTTCCATCGTATACCGGAGCCGTTTAATCGAAATTCGCATATTATGGAGTTCTTCACGCCGCGCTGCATCACGAATGAACGGCTCCCATGTGTAGACCTCTTCAACCTTCTGTGGCAGAATAATGCGAGCGTTTTCACGATAACTGCCCTGTGGTATCACGCCAGTAATTTTATGCGCTTTCACCATTTTTTAATTTTTAAAAATACCTTGCGGAGTGCTTGTCGTTCCGCGGTAGGTATATCCTTTAGGTAAATCTCGTCAGAGGACTCTAAAGAATGTCAAAAACTTTTTCTCAAAACCGGTCTCTTCAAGTTTTGCGAAGAGCGTTAACATCGGTTTTCGCGCTTCTTCCCGTTCTTGCTGCAGGTGTGCTATTAACTTGCGGATGTCCGATTGTTCCGATTCAGGTAATGTGCCTAATTCTTTTTCAAACCGGCCGATAAGAACATCCAAGTCTCGCACGGCTCCCATCGTTTGGGTTATCAATTTTATCTTTTTGTGGAGTTTTTTGAAAGACTTTTCTGGAAAACAGTCAGCGAAATTGTCCATTGCGGCGCGTAAGCGACGTGAAGTAACGCGCATGTCATGGACAAATTCAATATCACTCCCGTCCTTTGCACCTTCCTTGTAGGACATCATTTGATGAAAGTAGTTCACGATGATCTGCCGTGCGCAAACTTCCAACGTTTCGTCCGATGAGATATTTTCGGTTTTCAGTCCTGTAACCATTTTCTATGCTTCCACCGATCTACTAAAAGAGGGAATCTTCGCGAATAAGAGAATCGTGTGTCGTTATGATTGTTTGCCCTTGCATTAAGATTTCGCGCGTTGGCGGAGCAGATGATCTGTGAGGACAAGTGCTGCCATCGCCTCCACAATGGCGGGCGCACGTACCAATACGCACGGATCGTGTCGTCCGCTCGCCTCTAATGTCACCTCGTTTCCGGCCATATCAACCGTCTGTTGCGGCTTACCGATTGTTGCTGTCGGTTTGAAGGCGACTTGAAACACAATGTTTTCGCCGTTGGAAATGCCGCCCTGTGTGCCACCCGAATTGTTCGTGCGAGTCCGGACTTGTTCACCTTCGGTGTTTTTCGCCATGTAAAACGGGTCGTTGTGTTCGGAACCCGTCATTGTGATGCCGTCAAAGCCGGATCCGATTTGGAAGCCCATTGTTGCCGGGAGGGACATCATCGCTTTCGCCAAATCCGCTTTAAGTTTGTCAAAGACAGGTTCGCCGAGTCCAACAGGGACATTGCGAGTAACCGACTCAATTATGCCACCGAGGGAATCTTGGTCGCGTCGTGCCTGATCAATGCGTTCCGCCATTTTGGGACCAGCAATCGCGTCAGGACACCGTACAGGACTCTCTTCTATCTGTTCGAGTGTTACCGTCTCCGTGTCCACTTCGGCTGATAGTGTATGAATCTGTTTGACATAAGCAAGCACGTCGGTTTCAGCGTTCTCTCGCAAGATTTGCTTTGCAATTGCACCCGCCGCGACGCGCCCGATGGTTTCGCGTGCGCTCGCCCTTCCGCCGCCCTGCCAATTTCGGATGCCGTACTTCTGTTGATACGTGAAATCAGCATGTGAAGGACGATAGAGGTCTTTCAGATGTTCATAAGCTGCAGGACGCGCGTCTTTATTCCATACCAGCATAGAGATAGGCGTTCCGAGTGTTTTGCCCTCAAAAACACCAGAGAGTATTTCAACGACATCGCTCTCCTGACGTGGTGTCGTAAGATGGCTTTGCCCTGGTCTCCGTCGATCGAGTTCAAATTGTATTGCGGATATATCGACGTCGATCTGCGGTGGGCACCCGTCAATCACAACGCCGACAGCACCGCCGTGTGACTCGCCCCAAGTCGTAATCCGAAAAAGATGGCCGAATGTATTCATTTTAGTTACATGCGCACTTTGGGAGCGCACCTTACTTTTAGAATTGTATATTTTAGACTTCTTGTGATATACTATAGCAGATTCTGCCGTAAAAGGCAAGCACTTTTCGGTGCCGCTCGCAAACCGAAAACT
>JAAXHI010000122.1:0-9739 GCA_012270875.1 Candidatus Poribacteria bacterium
AATTATGTGATCATAAATGCTCAAAAACTCCTTGGGTTGAGAGATGGGGAAATATTATAAACCACTTTTGAGTGTGGTTATCAAGTTGTGAAAGCAAAAATATTTCTTTAAAAACAATGAGCTAGCGATGTAAAAGGAGGTATTTCAATTTTCAGGCCTTAATGTTGACTGGCCAAATCTTCACCGGACATAGCATGTTGACCGGCCTTAATTTTGAGCCTTGATGGGCTGATGCTATTCTTGTCATTGAGGATTAGTTGCTTTTAACTTAAGCTCTCAATAATATTTATAGTTTGCTCAAACAATATGTAATATATAGATTTAGCCAGGGCTAAAAGCGAAGCTCCCATTAATAAATTTATATTTTAAATCGAACAATAAACTTGTAATCCACAATCAGTTAACTTAAGGGCACATTCATGTGACTTTTGAGGAAAAGGACAAATTATCTTAGAGTGAAACATCTTACATCAAGTTGATAGCCTAATGTACACCCAAAAAATAGCAAACATCTTCGATCACATTCAAGAGCCATAATGGCTCTTGATCACAGTAGATTAGGCCTCGAAAACAAATTCTTGGAAAACAAATCAGGCCGAATTTTTTTGCGTTCGACAGGTTTACTTGACAAATTCTTGCCAACAAATCTAAGGGTGTGTAAACCACCTTTTATACTTTTTATACATCACATCTGAGGTGAAACAGTACATACAATTTATCATACAGACCTCGGACAGAATACGGTATTTCACAATTTTTCAAGACAAATTGCACTCAGACAATGTTCAGGACGATCAATCGGAAAGGATAGGAAAGAAAAAGCAGGACCCCCCAAAATTAAGGCAAGTCAACGTCGGTATCGGCAGCGAAAATATGCGGCCTTTGACGGCATCGAGGAGGTGAGGGCCCGTAACCGTCAACGCTACTGCGAGCGAATGGACCGTCTCAAAGCCACCGGCCAATACGAGGCCTTCAAGACCAAAAAGTCCAAGGAAGGCATGCGGCGCTACCACCCCATGTCGGAGGAGCAGCAAAATGAGGTCAAGCGCAAGAACCTCATTCTGCAGAAGGCCTGGAGGGACAAAATGATCCGAGAGGGGACCTATGAGGCTTAACGACAACGTGGCTTGCAGGGTGATGTCACTGCGGGTCAGGTATTTCCATTGACTCCATCACTGGTGCAACTCCGGGTCTTTATACACGTGCAAGGGTAGACCATAACTGTCAAAGATTTCACACTTGTTTTGTTCAGTCCACAGCCCCAACTAATGCTGTTCGGGTTCCCCCGCTGGATCGGTGTTGACAATGTACCCCGCGCGGACGGTCTTTGGGGGTGATCGGGGTAGTTGGTCGGCTGGATACACGCCTTGAAACACGCGGTAATTGAGGATCGTCCAGGGCCAAGGCCCGCAACACGGTATCGCTGAGCGCCACAAACTCCATGGCCGGCTGCTTCTGACATCTGAGGCTGGATCAGCCGTTCATGTTGTACTTTATACCTCCCAGATGATTGATCTCATGCACGTTTTCATATTCGCTCCACACCAACACGGTGATGTTGTGATTGACCGCGGCTGCGAAATCAATCACCAGTCGCACATTGTCCGATTGACGGGGGTTGCGATACTGGGGGTCATCGGCTTTGCTACTGGGCACATTGTTGAACATGAACAACGTGTAGTTGTTCCCCTGTCCCCAATCACTGGGCAACAGCATGGGAATCTTGTTTTCATTGTAGGCACCCGAGGCTTGTAGAAACCGATTGTAGCCCAGATCTTCATAGGCTTGATCCCTGGTCAGTTCTAGGGTTCTGTAAGGATATTCTTCTCCATTCAAGTTCTGTCGAATTTGGGTGACTCCAAACTTTTGAAAGGTATAGGAGTATCTGCTCATGTCTCCATTGAAGGCATTCGAATGCAGCAACCCCACCATCGCTCGATCAAGAAACCAGCCCACAAACACCTGGTCTTGTTCCCACTGGGTGGTGCGGCCATCAAAGGAAAAGGTGCGGATTTCACTTCGAACCACAGGGTAGCGCACAATCTGTTTGGCCACTTGTCTTTCTTTTTGCAGTCTGACATAGACACTTGCATTCAAGGTCACTTTTCTCATCAGCAAGGTGACTTTGATTTCCTCATTGTCGATGGCAGGAAATTTTTTGTCGGTCAAGGTCACTTTGTTCGGGGTGCCCATCAAGTAGACAGAGCTGGGGTTCAGGAACAGTTCAAAGTCCAACTGGAAACCAGGCACCAAACGTTTACCCGTCTTGAGGGGTGGCAAATGGGGTCGGATGATAAAGGTGTGCCAATTCTCGCTCAGCAATCGGCTGGTCAACGCGCGCAATTCTTCATTTCCACTCCAGTCAGCACCAGTGGGGGTATCGGAATTGGCACCTGTGGCTACCATTTCTGCAATCACATTGAGTTGATTCACCCAGCCTTGCGGGGCTAACTTGTTGGCTCCTTCTTCTCGGTTGTAACTCAGTAGGGTTTCCAGGTAGGCTCTGTAATGGTAGGTATTACTCTGTTCCGTCATGAGGACGCCATTCATCCTCATGGTAATATCTCCAAAGATGGAGTGGCCAAAATTGTTGACGCAGTAGGTGTTTCCGGTATTGTTGGCATCGGAGTTTGCCACATTGGCTTTCAATCCTTGATACCCATTGGCAGGATCGGTCAGACGGACCCTGACTTGAAATCGGAATTCGTAGAGATCGTCATAATCGTCCGAGGCCGGGATGGAAAACGTGATAGGTCGTATCCCCGTCAGGGCAGGTTGAAACGCCACGTCCCGGGAGGCTTCATACCGATAATCCACATTGGGCACATCAAGTAAATTGAGCGACATTATGCTGGTGTGTGAATGTCAGCCGTGTTTAACGGCGTGTCCTTTTTATTGCGTTTCGGCGTCGGGCCATGGTCATCAACCATTTTTCGGGGTACACCCGGGAAGCAGACCGGTCCATCCACGGATAACGCATGCGCGTGGACTTGCCAAAGATGGTGCCCCCTTTCATCCTTTGGCGTTGCCTCAAATGTTTCAGCATCCAGGGCTCCAACATTCGGGAGGACGTGTACATCAAGGGATAGCGCGCCATGGTGGACTTGCCAAAGATGGTCCCAGGTATTTGATACGGCGAAATGAACCGGCCTCGGGCCCGGTGCCGTCGAATACGATTTTGCGATTTGAGAAAGCTACCAATGCGCACCATGTTTTTCACAGACCAAAGATATCCCGTACGCGTTGAGTGGCTCTTTTATAGGTGTTTTTCGCGATGCGTTTGGCTTGGTGTTTCCCGACCGTCCAGGCCAGGGCGGGGGCTTTGCGTTTCAACCCGCGTGTTAGTTGCTCGCCTCGATTGGACCAGGTGCTGGCCAAACTCTGTCCTCGTTGGATATCTTGAAGTCCCTCTTAGGCTTGCTGCACGATCAGGGGACCGGCTAGTTTGATCAACCCTTCGGCCAAGCCTTTGCCCTCTTGGGTCGTGACCACGGGCGTGTGGTAACGCTTTAAGCTCCCTCCTCGAATCTCGGCTCACGTTTGTGTTCTCGACCGAGGGTGGCGTGGTCGTTTTTTTAGCTGTTTGAGTCCAATGGTCACGATGGCTTTCCCTGGAGGTAAGATGGCCAGGGGTCCGTGGGGTGTGGCAATCTCCACTTCAATGATTTGCAGTTGATTCCCTCGGACTTTAATCCATTGATGATGTAGGGGTTCCACGGTACTTTCACCATCGCCTGTTGTCAACAATTGCACTTCGCTCGACAGGGGAAACTTGCCACTCCCTACCACGGTGGATTCCACCACATCCGAATACACCATGACGGTGCGTTTACTCGTCCCCACCAATTTTTCAAAGGAGGCGTTGAGATTGTTAAACTGCCATTCCACCATTCTGGACAGATGAAGTTGGTTATTTTTCACTTGAAACACTTGATCCGTCACCTCCCTGGTCACATCAGTGGGTTGTATTCCCGACGAATGCTCTCCATTCCAGTTCATGTCCCTTCCATTCGATGGATCGGTGGGGGGTGTTTGGCTATCAAAGGTCACAGAGGGGAGGGTGAACTGCAGATTGGGTCCCAACTTGTACCCATTCACTCCTTGGGGACCCACAACAGACCCCTGCCCTCCTTGGGGTGGCTCGATCAACCCAAACTTTTCAGCCACAGCCAGATCGATGGCAAACGTGGTCATGGCCTTGGTATGGCTGAAGTTGAGCAACTCTCTTTCAGAGACAGCATGCAAAATGAGGGCATCTTCTTTGCAGGTCATGGTGGGCATCCAGTTCTTTTTCACAGTGACATGGGGTCGTTCATCCCGTTCATGCGTCCAGGCATACTTTTGTTCGTGCATGAGTTGTTGCATGCTTTTGTTGTGCACTTCTTGCATCACTTGTTTCCAAAACAGGTTACCCGACGTGACAGGTTGTTTGGCACTCATAATCTCTTCCAATTTCACATGGTACTTCTTGGTCTTGAAACTGACCCGTCGATTCGCCCCGTTGATGTATTTTCGATTCAAGAACGTCATGGTAATTGAATGACAATGGTATGAGGATCCGTCACGATCGCACCATTGCTCTGTCCTTGATCCGGGACAGTCAGGGACACGAACGTGGCATACCATTGATCCCCCGGTAAGGTGAGACGTTCATACCTTGAAACTGTTGTTAGCATTTTTGGGAAACTCGTTGGTGGCATCGCTGATGAGCGTGATGCGTTGGATGTTGCTCATGATGAGGAGGATGCTCCTCGGAGGGTGCGTGGGGTCCTTTTATAGCCACTGGGCCACTTTCTGTTTGCTGCGAGGGGCCCGTCCCACTAAGGGATAGAAGGTCGATTGTTTGGGATGAANNTGAAAACACACTTGCTGGGCAATGTTGGGAAAGGCCCGCGCCAATTCCATAAGGGCCAGGCAAGTCTTTTGTTTGACGGGTTTCTTCTTTCGCATCGTGGATGGCGACTGGCGCGTCGGCGTTGAATGAATTGGTGGGGATGAAATGGGCATGCTTCATACAAGTGCTCGTTCAGGTTCGTCTCCATTTGATCCAGCTCCTGGTCTTCCCATTCCCCTGCTTCCCTAGTCAGCTCCGAGGGCACCGTCCCTTCCTCCACACAATCCTCCTCGTAGTCTTTCAGGGTACAATCCATCAACTCGTTCACGGTTTGGGGTGGTAGTGGTGGTGGGTCTTCAGGGCAACCACGAGTTCTTCTTGGGACTGGCTCGACTTCGTCTGCGTCCAGTGGGTACAGTGGCTGGCTGAGTGGCTTGACGCTCCATGACTGATCCCTCGGCTGAATGACTCTCACCTCACCAACTCCGTGACTTATATAACCCATGACCTGTCCATCAACCCTCCTTTCGTGATCACGGTGTAATCTTTTTTCCACCAATCCTGCACCCCTCCATACGTCTCGTGATGATCGTGTGAGGTGGTTTTCCACCAATCCCGGCTCACTCCCTCCGCTATAAAACGGTGGGTTTCCTGACGTGTCGTATCAGGGGGTATCCTTTCTGTTTCACGGTAAGTGATCATGTCTTTACGCGAAGTGGGTCTCTTGGTGTACAGTCAGGGGTTTGCCATTTCCCGGGACCAGTATATTATTCGAGAACTGGCGTTTTGTGATTGGACGAGTCATCATCATGTGTTGTTCCACCACCTGTTACCCGTTGGCTTGTCATGCGACCTATTATCCGAGGACGCCAAGACCCGAGTGGATCGTCAGACCAAGAAAGTGCATGGCTTCCCTTTTGAACCCTTTGTGTCCTAGCACAACCGACATGAATTTCATCCTTACCATCAGATGAGGGACGATATCACCCGCTGGTGTCAACACTATCTCACCCCCGCACAATGGCGGCTGGGTGTCTTCACCGTCAATGGTCGGTATCGAATGTTCCAAGAGCCACGGTTTTCGTACCCGATCGTGGTCTTGGAAGGGCAGGGATGCAGGGACTTAGCCACTCTTCCCATGGCCACCGTCAATGTCATGGCTATCAACAATCATGGCCGTAATTGGTGCATGGATCACAGCCACGGGGAACGCGGTAGCGGGGTCTGGCACTATAGTTGCGCTCGCGTACGGGCCTGTCAAATGAGTGGTTGGTTGCGTCGACATTCCAATGTGTTACCGATCCTCTCCCAAGTCAATGCCCAACGCGTGCTGTGGCAAAAACGGTGCGATCGTCTTTTGGATGTGATCTTATGCAACCATTGTAAAGATGATAAAGACGACGCGTTTGCCCGAGGCCAAGGCCTGGATTGGATCCCCGATAATTGCTGTCAATGCTGCGATGCCCGACGTATCTTTGAACAAACCGTCACCTACCAGGAATGGCAAGAACCCCTGATGTATGCCGATGACGAACTGCACACCATGTGGGCTAGGAATCCTTTGTCTAACCCTAAACACTGTTTTTGATTTTTTTTCACAGACCATGCCGCTGTCTATTTACACGGGAGGCGCTAAAGGTGTGGATACGCATGTGGAACGATTATGTCACCTGCATGGTCATTCGTGTGTGGTCCTCATCCCACCCTGTCACCCTCGAGCCAAGTCCCTTGCACCCTTGACCCAACCCGACTTGGACGCCGCCTTGCCGTTCGTCACTCGGGCCGCGTTTCACTTAGGTCGAAATGTCTCCCATCCCATCACCCTTCAGTATTTACAACGGAATTATCACGTGATCCAGCCTGCTTACTTGGTCTTGGCGTTGGGGTATTTTGATGAGTTACGCAAGCACGTGTTGGGCGGTACGTGATGGAGTGTGGCCATGGCTCAACTCTTATTGAAACCTCTCTATGTGTTTGATTTGGATATGGAACAATGGCATTGGTGGAATCCCACCCTGCAACACTATCAACCCTGTGACGGCTTGACCGAGGAACAAATCGCCCTGCCCACCTTACAGGACAAAACCGCCATTGTAGACACCCGTGAAGAAGACAAGGCGGTTTATGCCACCTTGGACGCCTCATTTAACGCGAATCAACAAAAACATTAGGGGGGGTACCCCCTAGAGTGTCCTTTCGTCCACGTCATCCCCACGTGATGCCTCTCCACCAATCAGTTCCCTGGGTGGACTCGCTAAAACACGCGACCCTCCCAGTTTGGGCTCATTTCGCCTGGTCTAGTCAAGCTATCCAAAATGGTAAATTCTCTTGAGGCTCTCGTGCTCTACTCCGTGCCTTTGACCGTCCTGTTTGACCTGTTGCAGACAGTGTGGCACCTTCCCATCAGAAAGGCGCGTATCAGCGCTCTGTTCCGTCGCAGCAAAACAGACGACTTGAGGGATTTGGCCAAACAGCTACCCTGGGACCACCCCATCGCTCGAACCCTGGATCACGAGGGGCATCGCCGTAAAAATGGCTAGCAAGTCCTATCGCTTTTTTCCATGCCTGGCCTGGGGTCTCTTCCCTCATACCCCTTTATTTCTTCATTTGTAGACCTGTTTCCCGATCTGGACTCTCGTCGGCAAGTCCTTTGGCCCACCCATCTTTGCCTTTGCCCTCGACGAGGTAGATTAAATTGGGCAGCGCGTTTTTGGGTCCCAAAATGTTCGTGTCCATTTTTTTCTTAGATTCCTTGACTACCCTGGAGTGCCAACCCGTATGCCACATTTACCAGTGGGTAGCCCATTCCACCCATGGCTCCGTGTGCCATCACCGTGATCGAATGATGGATGGCCATACTCTAGAGGATTTGATTTTTGAGCGCGAGGCCTGTTCGTTGACCGAGGATGACGTCGTAGCCTATGTTCGCAGCTCCGACCCCACAAATTAGGATTGGGACGATTGGCCCCCGTGCATGACCTATTGGATCAATTTTTTTCTCAGGGCCAATTGTGACAATCCTGAACCTGATTTAGCATTTTGAATGCTTTTTAGGGACTCATTTGCTGTTCAGAACCCACACGGTTCGCGTAGATTCATTGAGAAGGTTGTGATTGATCTGCCTGGGATGTTATTTCTTTTAGGGTTGCATTCCACGTTAAGGCAATATGGCGGATGGATCAAACCCATTCAATATAGACTTCACCTTAGTACTGTTCATGTGTGATTCACCTTTGTAATTCTTTTTAGGGACGCATGTGATTCTCCGCACCCATAGGGTTCATGGTACCGAGAGCGAATGGTGTTTTTGATATGTAGTCCAATGGTACCATGGTTCAGGGGTCCCCGTTCCTTTTCCGCGCCCATTGAAATTACTCTGTTGTCGTTGTTATTTGAGCCTTTGCCGTGTCAAGTTTTTGACCACGCCTTGTTATTGGTGTGACCTGTTACAGGATTTGGGGTACCCACGCTCTTAAACGATTTTTCACTTTTTCCCCCTTTCAGAGTGTCATTTCGTGGTACGAGCGATTTACCTCCCTTCCCTTTTTCAGACACTTACCACGTGATGAACAACAATGTGTTTCGAAGAAGAACCCTGACGGGCCAATTGTATTTAGTGTGCAAGCTCTGTTGGACGCATATGCGACATGTTTCGAACCTCTGTGAACCTTGTGGGCGCTGTGAATTTTGGGAGAGCATAGGTTTTGCGTTGTAAGACCAAGCAGGGGGAGGTCTGCATGGTGGCGCCACCCCTGCTTGGTCGTATTTTTTCCCACCAAAAATATGTTTTTTGTTCAATAGATATCCATTGGTTACTCGAGAGAGTTATGATTTTTCAAGGCTGGCCCATCCCTGGCACACTCAACGTCGTCAACCACTACGGATGGACCCGCTTATTACGTATTTTCAGACCTTGATTAGCTTCGTTTTTCATTTGTTTCATAGCAACTCAACGCATAGTGGCCCATTTCAACTTTGTCCAAGAGTGGTCTTTATTAGAACTTTTTTGTATCGATCGATTCAAGGGCGTGACGTCAGTAGGACGTCACACACGTCCCGCTTGTAATTAAGTTGATTTTATTTTTTCTTCTTGTCACTTATTGGACAATAAACCACCGCCTTATTCGCTGCAACAGTCGGCTTTATTTCATTCAGTTTGCCTCTTGGGTGTGACGTCTTTAATGTAACCAGGATATACAATTTTTTTTCAGACGTTTCCATTCAACTCAATTTTCTTCTCCTAAAACCGTGATCAAAGACCGGCCTCAATCATTACTTTCCATGGCCCCGTATCCGGTTCATGACTCGTTCAGCCATAAGGCAAACGCCGTTTATTATGTTCATGATCAATGAGGTCACCCGATTGAGTTATCCCTATGACTACAGAGGATTGGGGATGAAGTCGACCTCTTGTTAGAGTTGAAAATAAAATGGAGGGAGTGACGTCATTAGGACATCACACACGTCCCGCTTGTAACCTAGGCCACCTGTTGAGATTTTTTCGTTAAATGAAAAAAATATATGATTTTTTTTCACTTCCAATCCTGTGTGCGTGTGTTCTTTTTTCCTTCTGGCCCAGCCCCTTTCCAAAACCTGGGACCCAGGGTCACGTGATGCCTTTCCCGCCCTCTGATTGGTCCATTTGGGTTACGTGAACAGTGATGACGTTTTTCCTATGCTAATGAGTCACGTGACCCTCAAAACAATACCGCTATTGTCTCTCTCGCTCTCTGATTGGTTACTACCGTTGTAGGCCATATACACTACCGCCCTGTCGCTACTACTACGTGCATGCCCAGAAAAATAGCCTGTCCAGACACCCTTCAAGAACCATTTAAACCATCAGACACTCCATACTACTAGAGTTTCCTTATCACACGTGAAGTGCTGCCCCAAGGTTGTTCA
>JAAXHI010000122.1:9797-9959 GCA_012270875.1 Candidatus Poribacteria bacterium
ATGTAAATAAACACAAACATAATGCAACAATGAATGCCAAAAGATTTTAATCAATCAACGAGCCTTGAAAGCTATTTAAAATTACAATGGGTATACCGTAATACCTAAACAATAATTATTCGTAAACTGTATGTTTCTAATATAAACACTGACTGTGTACAA
>JAAXHI010000412.1 GCA_012270875.1 Candidatus Poribacteria bacterium
AGGGAAAGTAAATTACACGGGCAAAATGGTCTTGAAAGAAGTTAACTATTTAGGAATTCAATTAAAACAACAACAGCTTTTGAAAGTATATTTCTCTTTGGGAGGGTTTGGTGGTCCTGAAAGGACCGAGGTTGTTTGTTTGCTGTGTGCAGCTGATGGGGGTGTTTAACCACCGAATCCGTAGAGGGTACGTCCCTGTCTCTTCAGGGCATAGACGACATCCATGGCTGTCACTGTCTTCCTCTTGGCATGCTCGGTGTAGGTAACGGCATCCCTGATGACATTCTCCAAGAAAACCTTCAGTACACCACGGGTCTCCTCGTAGATGAGGCCGGAGATACGCTTGACACCACCTCTGCGGGCAAGACGACGGATGGCTGGCTTGGTGATACCCTGGATGTTATCACGAAGTACCTTCCTGTGACGCTTAGCGCCTCCCTTTCCAAGTCCCTTTCCTCCTTTACCACGTCCAGACATGTTTGCTTCTCAGAGTAAAACACTGAATGAGGGCTCTCGGCCAAGCGCAGGCATTATATACTGGTGCTATTGAATATTCATGAGGCGGCCGAACGGCCTTCACCTTGGCGGCCGACAGCCTTGACCTTGCTCGGCCGCACAGCCAAAGCCGAATGAAGCCAAGGTTATCAAGGCCGTTCGAGTTTCCCGGATGGACTTTTGGTGTCTTCAAGCCGGTCTGGGGGTATTTAAGGGTTCAGAGGCCTGATTTGTCATTCAGTCTTTGTATCGCACAAGCACTGCACACATAGCATCATGTCTGGACGTGGTAAAGGAGGAAAGGCAAAGGGCAAGAGCAAGACCAGGTCATCCCGTGCCGGTCTGCAGTTCCCCGTGGGACGTATCCACCGTCACCTGCGTAAGGGAAACTATGCCGAGAGAATAGGAGCCGGTGCCCCAGTGTACTTGGCCGCCGTCATGGAATACTTGGCCGCTGAGGTTCTTGAGTTGGCAGGCAATGCTGCCCGTGACAACAAGAAGACCAGGATCATCCCCCGTCACTTGCAGTTGGCTATCCGCAACGACGAGGAATTGAACAAGCTCCTCTCCGGTGTGACCATCGCCCAGGGTGGTGTACTGCCTAACATCCAGGCCGTACTCCTCCCCAAGAAGTCCCACAAGGCCAAGTAAACGTTTCACTTGCAACAACAAATCAAACCTCGGTCCTTTCAGGACCACCAAACCCTCCCAAAGAGAAATATACTTTCGAAAGCTGTATTTTTGTGTTATTTGGTATCTAAACTAAATGTGTGAATGCTTGCCCGTGTCAGTTTACCCCTGTATGGGTGTAAGAAATAACGTTAAAAACGTCCCCGTAGGATTTTGCTATTAATTTTAGGACCATTTTTCCCTTGTGTGCGTGTGTTGCAAAGACTCTATGAACACTCAAAATAGCCTTTCTGTGTGTGTTTGCTCATTTTAGGACCATATTTTCTCTAATTCAAGTCAGTTTAGGACCAGTTTGACCTATTTTCTTTAATTTCTATCTGTTATTTCAAGACCATTGGTATGCATCTATAATATCCGTCAATCTCCCTTCTTTCAAGACCACACGCACACACATACACGCACACACGCCCAGTTTAAAAAACAGTAAATGCAAGTCATTTTAGGACCAGTTTGACCCATTTTTAATTTATATTCATTTTAGGACCGTTTCATTTAATCGCGACTATGATTTCCCTAAATATCCCTTCTTTCAAGACCAC
>JAAXHI010000324.1 GCA_012270875.1 Candidatus Poribacteria bacterium
GACGTGCATCATGCTACAAAGATGTCAACTTATTTATGGGCTTCACTATAAAAGAAAAAGACAAGCTCCGTGAAAAACCGAGGCTTGTCTTTTTTGCGTTAAAATACCCCCGACGAGATTTGAACTCGTGTCGCCGCCGTGAAAGGGCGGTGTCCTTGGCCAGGCTAGACGACGGGGGCAAAAGAATGTGAGCCGTACAGGAATCGAACCTGTGACCACCTGATTAAAAGTCAGATGCTCTACCTGCTGAGCTAACGGCTCAAAGTAATCACAAATTTTAATGATACCACACTTTTAGGTGGATGTCAAATTAAAACACAAGAATCTGAAAAAAGTTCACATTTATTTCCGACTCACACTACCAGAGGGGTTGTCCTAACTGTACGATCTGATCTCTATCGGGTCCGACGGAGATAATCGGGATTGGGACGTTGAGATAATCTGAGACGTACGCGACATAGTCTTTGGTGCGTTGCGGAATATCCGATGCGTTGCGTGCTTCGGTTAAGGGCTGTTCCCATCCGGGTAGTGTTTCGTAGACGGGTTCGCATTCCTCCAAAACTTGCAGGCTGCTCGGGAAACGGGTCGTCTCTTTTCCTTTATAGCGGTAAGCGACACATACCTGTAAATCGGCGAGCGTGTCAAATACGTCGAGTTTCGTCAAAACGATACCGGTGAGTCCATTAATCTGTGTAGCATACCGGAGTGCGACGAGATCGAGCCAACCGCAGCGTCTTGGTCGTTGTGTCGTTGCGCCGTACTCTTTGCCGATCTCCCGAATTTTTTCGTCCAAGTCGGGAGGCATCTCTGTCGGGAAGGGACCGCCACCGACGCGTGTCACATACGCTTTAGAGACACCGAGTACCTGTTCAATTGCCTTGGGACCGATACCGAGTCCGGTACACACGGCACCTGCGGTGCAGTTAGAAGAGGTAACGTAGGGATAGGTTCCGAAGTCTATATCGAGCATCGTTCCCTGTGCACCTTCAAAGAGAATCCGTTTTTTCGCAGCGAGCGCGTCGTGCATGAGTGCGACGGTGTCCGTCACATAAGGTGTGATCCGCTGTGCGTAGCCGTAGTAAGTTTCAAGCAGGGTGTGTCGATCGGGTCCGCCTACTTGGAGTGCCTCTGATTTGGTTTCGAGGTTGTAGTCCAACTTCTTTTGGAAATGGTCAAACTCAAGCAGGTCTCCGACGCGAATGCCAGCGTGTCGGTTCATTTTATCGGAGTAGGTGGGTCCGATGCCGCGCGAGGTCGTGCCGATTTTGGTGGCACTGCCCATCTGCTCCCACTGCTCGACAGCCTTGTGGTATGGCAGGATGAGGTGGGCGCGATCGGAGATTTTCAGGTTCTCGCTGGTGACTTCGATCCCTTGCGCTTCCAACCGGTCAATCTCACCGAAAAGCGTTTCCAGATTGATGACGACTCCGTTGCCGATAACATTCACGGTATCAGGTCTGAGGATACCGGATGGGATGAGATGGAGAATAAACGTTTTTTCACCGAGAACGATGGTATGTCCAGCGTTATCACCGCCTTGATAGCGTGCGACGATATCCGCATCTCCGGCAAAGACATCGGTTAATTTTCCTTTACTCTCATCACCCCATTGGGCACCTAAGATGACAATGTTTGACATACAAGACCTCTTCCTACAAGAATAGCGATCAGCCATCAGCGGTCAGTAGTCAGTTAACATCTTGTGGCGGTTGCTTTTGTTGTGACTGCCACAACATATCTCTTTAACTGATGGCTGAGGCTCATAAGCGTCGGGAATCAGAGTTCCCTCCTACAAATAGATGCGTAGCCGCGCGGTGTCTGTCGGCGGCTGTGTGCTACGCGTGTGTTTCGCGTTGTATTAAGACGCATGATTAAGGGGGCACTGTTGATGAAGGGTTTGAACCCTACCAGCGGTGAATGGGGACTCACGTTAAATTTTGCGAATATGCGAGGTAGCCGACAATTCTAACGCTTAGAGAATTGAAAGCGTGCGCGTGCGCCTTTTTGCCCGTATTTCTTCCGCTCGACCATTCTCGGATCGCGCGTCAAAAATCCTGCTTTTTTTAAGGAAGGCTTCAGGGCTTCATCCGCTTTGACGAGTGCGCGTGCAAGCCCGTGCGAGATTGCGCCTGCTTGTCCGGTATGTCCACCGCCTTTTACATTGACGTGGACAGCGAATTCACCACTTTTATCGACATGCTCAATCGGGCGTTGCGCTGCCTGCCAATGGTCAGCCCGTTGGAAGTATTCCTGAATCGGTTTCTTATTGACGGTAATCCCAGCTTCACCGCCGGGGATAATCCGGACGCGCGCTACTGAGGTTTTACGTCTGCCGGTTCCCCAGAATTGTTCAATAGCCATACTGCTGATCTTCTCCAAAGTTGTCGGAACGCTTTCTGATAGGAGTTCCGCAACTCAATTAAAACGTTAAGACTTCCGGTTCCTGTGCTTGGTGCGGATGAGACGGTCCGGTGTAAACTCTGAGTCCCTTCATTAATTGCCTGCCGAGGTGGTTCTTCGGGAGCATCCCCCTGACGGCATCCTTGATAATTATTTCCGGTTTCAGGTTCATCTGTTCATCAAAGGTTCGGTATTTATCGCCACCGGGGTAACCGCTATGCCTAAAATAGACTTTCTGTTCCCTTTTCTTTCCTGTGACGTGTACCTTCTCCGCATTAACAACAGCAACGCGAAAACCTAAATCTGCATGGGGGGTGAACCGCGGGTCATTCTTTCCGCGCAGCACGTGTGCGATGCGGGATGCCAGCCGTCCGAGCGTCTGTCCCTCCGCGTCCACCATAAACCATCTAATGTCTTTATCTGTTTTCGGAAAATAGGTTTTCTTTTTTAGTACCATGATTTCCTGTCCCTTTAACTAAATTTAGCGCGAATACGGCTAAATTTGTCGTCACTTTACATTACTATTCGTAGTTTATCGTTCGCGTGCGGTTCTTTTAACGAATGCGAACATAACCGCAAAATATTATACCATGAAAACGGGCGTTTGTCAAATTTTTTGCAAACGACGCTTGGCAGTTAGCAATGAGCCATCAGTTGTCAGTAGCGTTGAAAACGGGTTAATCCACGGGCATTGCGTGTGGTGGGATTTCTACACCTTGCTCACTCCAAAATTTGTACGCGCCCCGATGTAGCGGAATCACGAACGCCTTCTGTCCGTTTTCGATCGTCATATCTGCTGCCGCTTGATTTACCAGTAGCATCGCCTGATGTCCTTCTGGTGAATAGACGTGCTTCAGCATCGCATAGATGGTCTCTTCGCTCACCGCTTTGTTCGCGATGAGGACGGTCGGCATCAAAATGGTTTTTACGGGCTTAACTTTTCCGTCATACGCGCCTTCCGGCAAAGCACCGGGGAGATAGAACGGATACTTTTCGTAGAATCCGTACTTTTTGGCTGGTGTGTCGAGATCGAGCATTCGGATGGATTTAATCGTTGTCAATTCGATAACAGCACTATTCGGTACACTCACAAGCCATTGGAACCCTTCGACTTGCCCATTTTGAAGTGCTTCTGCGGCTGCGGTGCCGCCCTTGTAAATCGGTGTAAATTTTCCCCAGATACCCGCCAGTTTCGCTAACCGCTCCAACGTCTGTGCGGTGCCGGAGCCGCTTGCCCCCGTAGCGATTTTTTTGCCGACGATATCCTCAAGTTGATGGACATCGCTGTTCGCTAATGTTGAGAACTGGTCATAGGCGATAAAAAGTAGCGTTACGACGCGGATATTGGTCTTCGGTCCCTCTTCAGCGAAAATCTCTTTCCCGTGGTAGCCGAGATAGCCTTCAGCCGCGAAGACGACACCGAGTGCTTCTGGGTCGTCATTCACGCGTCGTGTATTTTCGACGGAGCCGGCGGAGCCGTCAACAGATATTTTCAGGTGCGGTTCGTGTTTTGCGACGACTTGGCGAATGCCGCCAGCGAATTGCGAGAAACTGCCACCTATCACACCCCCGAGGATTGAGAGCCATTCCTTTTCTTCCGTGGCGGTGTCAGCGGTTTTCGGTTTTTCTGTTGACTGTTTATCACTACAACCGTAGAGAACGAGGGATGTAATCAGTGTGATGCATATAGAGATATATAGTAAATTGCGGGACACGGATCTATTCATTGTAAACATAGCGTTTCCTTTTTCGTTTGCATATTGAATAGTTATCGGTTTTCGGTTATCAGTTGTCAGTTAACTTTTGTGGATGTTACAACCTTTCTAACGATTGCAAACTGCGCTTTAACCGAGGACTGCTAACTATAAGAATACCAGATATCTTGCTGTATTTCAAACGTTTTCTGGTTTAGATAGGTTAAATTTTCTTGATAAATGTTCAGACAACTGTTAGACTATAAGCGTGAAGGTGAGTAAACGAAAAAGGAGGGTAAAAAAAACAGTGAAACGCTTCTTCTTATATCTACTCGTGGCAGGACTCAGCTTGGGTTTCATCATCTGCCCGATTGTTGTTGGCGAGACTACACCGAAGAAACGGATTGCGGTGCTCTATTTTGAGGATAACAGTCGTTTTGATTCCCCGACCGGATGTGGTTGTGTACCTGGGTTTATAGGAAATATTATTAGCAAAAAGAAACGATGGGATTTAGAGGCAGGATTTGCCAGAATGCTGAATCGGAAACTGGTTGAAACGAACATGTATGCGCCGATCAGTAAAGATGAACTTTTAGATGGCATGGCGGTTATGACGCTCTCGCGACATGACTTAAAAAGACTCAAACCGGAACAGCGCGCGACGCTTGCGAAGCACCTCAATGCCGATGTGATTGCGATAGGCAGGATCCGTCAGTTTAATCAGGAACGGTTCCGAACCAGTGCTTCGCGGACCCTGCGAGAAGGCGGACGCAGAGCACCACAGGGACCAGCCACTACGAGTTACACGGCGCCTGTTATTCTGCGTGGGTCGATACACCGTGTCGCAATTAAACTGGAGATGAAATTTTACAACGCGTCCGGCGACCTCATTGCTGAGCCGCGAATTGCTGCTGTCCGCGATCACACGTATGGTGCCACAAAACTCGCCTCCCTTGAAGCGAGTATGACAGAGGAAGGAACGAACCTCACATTTGGTCAGACATCGGACAAACAGCGGAGAAATCCGCGTCCGATCGTTAAGCCGACGGAACTTAATGAAATCAAGTTTGCGAGTGCTGAATACGATAGAACGCTTTTCGGTATCGTAACGAATGAAGCGTTGATTAAAGTCGTCTTGGCACTCCGAGATAATGTTGGACCGAATTTCATCACGCCTTGGGAATCACAACCGGTAGCCGAAAAAGGGAAGAAAGATGCCGCAACAGCAGCGGGGGGACCCATCAAAGGGAAGATTCAGTATGTTGATAACGAGAACCCAGATAAGATCTATGTCAGCATCGGATCCAACAGGGGTATCGCTATCAATCAGGAGTTTGCTGTCTTCACCAAAGGTAAGCCGGTGCGGGATATAGATACCGGTGAGATTCTAACGCACGTGCCAAAAAAGATTGGGACCTTGGCGGTTTCCGAGATTCTGACGGATAAAGTCTCTGTCTTCCGCGTTGTGGATATAGCGGAACCTCTCAAAATCGGCGATGTCGTTAGCCAAGATGCGCTTGAAACACCTGATTCTGAAACAGATGTGCCAGAAAAACAAGAGTAATTCTTGAAAGGAGTGTGATATGAAGCACTGCTGTACTTTTACCAACTCGTTTTGGCTGCCACGCACCAGATGGAAAATTGAGATGAAATCGACCTTACTTCTCTGTGTTTTGACAGCCTGTCTTGTGATGCTATCGGGATGTGCTGATCAGGGTGCTAAGAAGATTAAAATCGGTCTATCCATGGATTCATTACGCGTAGAGCGGTGGCAGAAGGATCGGGACATTTTCACGGCTGAAGCGGAAAAGCTGGGTGCCGAAGTTATCGTTCAATCTGCTGATGGCGATGAACGGAAGCAGAACGAACAAGCAGAGAACATGATCACACAAGGTGTAGATGTCCTCGTTGTCATCCCGAAGGATAGCGTCGCCGCTTCGCAGATCGTCCAAACTGCGCATGCGGAAGGGATCAAGGTCATCGCTTATGACCGGTTGATTCGCGAGAGTTCACCCGACCTGTATATCTCTTTCGATAATGAGCAAGTCGGGTATCTCCAAGCCGAATACTTACTTCGCCAAAAGCCGAAAGGCGACTATTTCTTGCTCGGTGGTGCGCCAACCGACAATAACGCGCAGCTCCTGCGACAGGGACAGATGCGTGCTTTGCAAACCGCTATTGATGGTGGTGACATCCGGTTGGTGGCAGAAGGAAAGCATTGGGCAGTCAATTGGGATCCGCGGGACGCGCTCAAAAAGGCAGAGCAGGTTTTGACACAGACAAATAACAAGATAGACGCTGTTGTTGCCTCGAACGATGGCACGGCTGGCGGTGTTATTCAGGCACTTGAGGGTCAGAATCTGGCAGGGAGTGTCCTCGTTTCGGGACAGGATGCGGAGCTTGCGGCGTGTCAACGGATTGTCAAGGGAACGCAAACGATGACAGTTTACAAACCGATCCATCTCATTGCGACGAAGGCGGCACAGGCGGCTGTTGCGCTCGCGAAGGACGAACCGATTGCTGAGGCTACGCAGACCGTGAACAACGGCAAAATTGACGTGCCATCCATCTTGCTGACACCTATTCAGGTTGATAAGGACAATCTGGACGCGGCTGTGATTAAAGATGGGTTTCACACACGCGAAGCCGTTTATCAGGAATAGCCGTTAGCCATCAGCAGTCAGCGGTCAGTTAAAGAAGTTTTTGATGATCTTGGGAGAATCTCCAAGCAAAACACGCCTCTTTGCTGATGGCTAAAAGCCGAAAGCCGAAAGCCGAAAGCCATTTTTACTAATAACTTATAAGCATGCCTATCTTTTTATTGGGAGTAGATACTGAAGGCATCGGGATGGGTGACCGACTCGGTTGGGTCTGGCACTCTGATGCGTATCAGAACATTATCGTTATCGCATGTCTTGTTGCTGCGGCGTGGCTTCTCCGATACGCCTCGCGGCAAGAACATTGGCGGAACGCTGCGAGACAGATACGCGGGAACCGTCTCGCGATGATCTGTTTGATTATCCTTTTGGCGTATCTCCTTATCGGTATATTGGATAGCGTTCGCTGGCGTGATCCGTTGATACGTCAAACCGACCAGATACTCGCGCGAAACGAGGACGGTGCTGTTGTCTATAAACCGAGAGGGTTGAGCCTTCTTGATAGGCTCTGTACGCCGCTTCGTGAACGTTCCGAGAAGACCTATTCCGCGCCCTTAGCAACCCATCTGTACGCCAAAAGTACCATCGAAACGCCTGATGGTCGAACAGTTCGGGAATACCCACCGCTTGAACATCCACGCACACATCTCTTAGGGACCGACAAGGTTGGCAGCGATGTCTTCTATCAGGCACTGAAAGGGATCCGTACGGGTCTTATTATCGGTGGATTTACTACCTTGATCGCTGTGCCGTTCGCGATACTTTTCGGTGTGATTGCGGGATACTTCGGCGGTTGGGTGGACGATGCCATTCAATACATCTACGCGACGCTTGATTCGATTCCGGCTATCCTGCTGATTGTCGCCTTCATGCTCCTTTTTGGACAGGGGTTATTTAATCTCTGTCTCATTATGGGTATCAGCAGTTGGACGGGGCTGTGCCGTATCCTACGCGGCGAAACTTTGAAACTCCGGGAATTGGAGTATATCCAAGCGGCTGAAGCCTTCGGCGTGCGGCGTGGACTCATTATTCTCAAGCATCTGATTCCGAATCTTATGCATATCGTGTTGATCACTGCCATCCTGCGATTTAGTGGATTGGTGTTGACGGAGGCGTTGCTGAGTTACCTGCAGATCGGCGTTGATCCGACGACGGGGAGTTGGGGGAATATGATTAACACGGCACGTTTGGAGCTTGCGCGCGATCCGATTGTGTGGTGGAATCTTGCTGCGGCGTTTGCTTTTATGTTCGGGTTGGTGCTGCCTGCGAATCTGTTCGGTGATGCCGTTCGCGATGCTTTGGATCCGAGGTTGCGGACGGAGTAAGTAAGCGGCGATTGTAGGGGCTAAAATGTCAGTACCACAAATCATACAGCAAATAGACGAAGTGATTAGAGATACGCACACGTCGCGAGAGGAAAAGATTGAAAACCTGCAAAACCTTGCAATGACATGCTGGCAAGAAGTTGTTCCAGAATATGAAAACCGAGAAACTTTTCAAGAACTTGAATCCACAGAAATACAAAAACGTTGGACGAAAGTCCGTGATGAAGTCGAGAAATATGAAACGAAATCCCAAATTTTGTATGTTCTTGATTGGCCGGCTTCCAGCGGTGATTTCTATTGGATAAAGTGAATGGAGTTTTGAACCGAGAGATAACCTTATAGCAACAAATATGACTTGCCCTGTACCGCTATCAAGCCGAGTTAAGCGGGAAGGGAGGCTTCATGAGAACGGTATTTAAGTTTGCTTTCTTTGTCTTGTTAGGTATCTCTGCCGTGGGGTTTGTGATTGCGGCTTTTTTGTATGTTTTCGCGCCGGATAAGGAGGCGTTGGTGGAAGATCCTAAACAGGTGGTGCCAGTATCCGATTCGGTAGATGAAGTGTCAGCACCGATAGCAGTATCGGATCAGGAAACGGTACACACCGCGCCTGTGGAAGCGGTTACAGCACCGGAACCGGAAGTGCCGTCTGAGCAGGAACCTGTAGCCGTAGAAGAAAAGGAAAATACATCACCGCCATCAGCGGCTAAACAGATTTCTTGGGATTTAACGCCTACGGAACAGGAACTGGAGGTTGACGACTGGATTTCGATTGAAGGGTATCAAGATGATCTTATCGGCGCGACTGTCGGGCAAGATGGTGAGACGCGCGTTTTGAGATGGAATGACTCAAGCCACTTGTTTGGGACGAATGGTCTGGTAGCCATCGTCAGTCAATCGACAGGACTTTCTGCTTCCAGTGATAGAATTATAGGTGTGTCAGGACTCGTTGAAAACCCTCGTGAAAATGAGACGGTTGTTCGGATTAATAACGTGTTACTGAGGGAGCAGACCGTTTTGATCCGTGTAACAGGACAGATTGACCGAATTGGTGGAGATAGGCTTCCAAAACGATGGACTGTGTTTCTAAAAAAGGGGGTTCATGTTGATTTCATTGGAGTGCAGAATGAAGAAAATGATAGCCAGTGAAGTTCTGTTGTTTTATCGCGACGAAAATAACCGATCTAAGGGAAGATTCTGTAGCGTGTGACGGCACACGGAGCGTGCCTACTACTGTGAGGACAATAAATGATTGGGAAAAGTTTTGTTGTTTCGATCCTGCTTGTTAGTCTGATGCTTTTAGGTGGGGTCGGCTGTGGTGAGGATTTGAAAACACCTGAAGAGTTACAAAGGGAAAAGGCTGAAGCGTTAGCAGGTGAATCGTCTGTTTCGGCGTTGGCGAATGAAGAATTATACGGTATTTGGAAGATTATGTCCATCCACAGCAAGACACCTGAAGAATACCTCGAATCTTTCACAGTTGGCGGCGAAGCGGAAATCAACATAAGACAACTTAACTACGTTTTTGCGGCTGATGATTCGTGGACTTGCGATCTTAGGGAAAAAACTGTAATTGATTTCCCAGATATACCGCCTGCCACTCTTGAGACGACTGGAACATGGTTAGGGAGTTACGCTTTCGACGGTCTGACGCTCTCCATATTTACAAAAGAATCAGAGATCCACATAGTCCCTGAACCCAAAAATTTTTTTCAGGTCGCGTTTGATCAGGCACTTGCAGAAGCAGAGCAAGATTATGACGACAGTTTCAGGTCTGATTTCATCGAACTCTTTGCGCAATCTGCTTGTACGAAACAGGGTGATACGCTTATCCTGATAACGTCTGACGGTGAAGAAATGGTGCTTGAGAAGCAGTAGGTTTCCTTTTCCGCGCATATATTCTGATGTTCTTTATACGGTTCGCCTTAAAACAAACAACGGGCATTGTTGCCCGTTGTTCGCTTTTTTAGAAATCGCTTTCAGTCGCGTTTTAATGGGATTAGTCTTTCTCGAATTCTTTGAGGAAGCCTCTGAACTCTCGGCGATGCGTTTCTTCATCGGCGAGGAGTTTGATGCAGAGGTCCTGCGTGACGTAGTCGATCCCATCGCATAGGCGAATAATCTTATTGTATTGATCAATTGCGGAATTTTCGGCTTCAATGACCCCGTGAATAACCCCTATAAGATCTGTGGAATCATCTGGGGGTTGAAGCGATGCCTGTTCGGGTTTAAAACCAAATGAACCCGGTACTTGTCCGCCGATCTCCTTGATGCGGGCGGCGAGTTCTTGGGCATGTGTAATTTCCGTTTGAATATCTGCTGCCAGCGATTTTTTAATTTCTTCGGCGCGGATACCGTCCAAATCGACGGAAATAGCGAGGTAATTAAGGGTTGCCTCTAATTCCAGCCAATAGGCACGCGTCAGTTCTTCGATGATTACGTCATTTCTTGCTTGCTCCACGATGTGTCTCCTATGATTGGTGATTATAGCAAGTTTTGTATTTCAAGCTATGTTAAACTAAAGTTTGGACAATTTTAAGA
>JAAXHI010000022.1:0-4544 GCA_012270875.1 Candidatus Poribacteria bacterium
CCGATAACAGGTATACGATCCAGTAGAGCGAGATGTCCCCCTTCCATATCATCAGGACTGACCACTCTAAAAGTATCCTCTGGATTGACTCCGATGCCCGGCACAACATTTCTTTCAAGAATCCCTTTCCACAAACCGACCCGTGTGACACGATAAAGAATAAAATGATGACTCCCTGTGGGATAGAAAATATCAAAGCCGTTGACGAAAATATCGCCTTCGGGGGTCTGTCCGTTTTCATCGGTGATTTGCGTTGCGTAAAAAACTTCTAACTCTTTACCCGCTTCTATCTTGAAAGGCGGTAAGTGGAGCTGATACCCCTGTCCGGGTGGTGGCGGTTCGGGTGCTTCAAAGGTTTCCTCTGGGTCGCGAAGCACTGCGAGGTCTCCTATGCCTGCGATTTGTGTATCTCTTGGCGCGCCTGCGGTTATCCACTGACGCAGTGCCTCAATCTTTCCATCATGGAGTTTGCCTCCGCCAAAAGGCATTCTCGCACCGAGTTCGTTTTCTGTGGGTCCCATGAGTTTGGTTATGATGAAACTGTTATCGGGATTATTAGGGTCAACAAGTTTCATACCTGCTGCAGCTGCTGCGGGATTTTTCGGTGTCTGCCCAACCAAGTTCTGATACGAGTTTTCATAAGCGAGATTCAATCCACCAGCATTTGCTGGCGCGCCGTGACAGGCAGTATTGACGCAACTTTTATCAAAGATATGGTGTTGTATGTCATGATAGGTTGACGTGTCTTGCTTCGCGGTTTGACCGAAAGCAGAGGCAACCCGCACGAGGTCTAATATATCCACTTTTTTGTCGCTGTTGACATCGGTATTCGGATCCGCACCATTTTCAAAGGCAGCAGCGACACGAACTAAGTCTTGTATATTGACGATGCCGTCTGTGTTGACATCTTCAGGAAACGGCAGATCGTGCCCGAATGTTGTAAAGAATACGCTTATTATGACATAGGTGAGTGTGGTGAAAAACAACTTTTTTCGCATGTGATGTCCTTTATTGTTATTGAAGATCGTTTCGTTTATGAAGGGAGAATCCGCTGTTGTTTGAGCGTTTCTATTTCTTCTGTGAGTGTTTGAATCTGCTTTTCGAGCGTGTCCTCTTTTCTGGTGCGTCTGTGTGTGAGTATTCCCCAGACCGTCGCGCCGATGGCAAGGATCGCCAGTGGGATACCGATGCAGGCAATGATGATGTTATTTTGTCTGTCAAAAGTCCTTTGAACATTGTCAAAACCTTTGTCTATTTTCTGGTTCATATTGTCAAAGCCTTTTTCCATAGCTTCTTTTAGGTTTTTGATTTCAGTTTTTATGACGGCGATGTCTGTCTCAACGGAGTTCTGTGGCGGTTCGCAGTATGTTGGATATGCGATTGCACACAAGAGTATTGAGAAGGTGATGATTGTTTTCATGGGATGTCTCCTTTTTGTGCCTGTTTTTGCACAGTTTTTTCCTTTTTAGAGCCTTTTTAATCACTGATTGATTTGACATGTTGTTTATTTTTTCGCTCAGTTTGCAATGAAGTTTTGTCTGGACATAGGAACGGTAACCTTGTAGCACAAACTTTAGTTCACGCATCTGTAAGACGCAAACTAAAGTTTGCGGTACGAAGAGAGTCCCATAATCTTGGAAATCCAACTAACGACTTTATGATATTAAAGACGTTGCTCCTCTAAATCGTAGATATCAAACCAAACATAGACGGGCCGGTGCTTGGGAACATATTCTTCGATATATGCTTCAAGATATACCTGTGCCTCATCGGACATTTCCGTGATTCGCATATCTCGTAGTTGATAGTTCCATCGTGTGATTTCCCTCTTGTCTTGTACGTCTGAGTTTGATTTTAGCCATTCAGCGATTTCATCGTCCGTCGCCCCAGTCGCAACGACTTCTTCAAATGCTTCGGGTGTAATCCCTGTGAATTCAAAGAGTTGGGCTGTCAGAGAACAGGGTTGGTAATTGTATTCACCGTTAATGTCAAGCAGGGCAGCACGACATTTATCAACGCTCCGTGCGGCAATAACATATCCGCCAAGCGTTTCTCGTGGACTGCGCGGAAATTCTTGGGTCAAATCTTTGGCAAGTAGAGAAAGTTTTTCTCGATTCATTGATTGTGTCTCCTTTAATAATTTGCTGTCTATCAGGAATCAAATGTCCGAAGATATATTGAAAAAAAAATGAATTTTTTTTCTCATGAAATCGGACGAAGTCAACGATAACATAAATTGAACGTTTAAATCGTCAAAAGGTTAACATTCACACTGTTTTAGAAACAACTGTCACATATCCATTCACGTCCTTTTCCGGTTTCATGGTCATGATCGGCAACAATATTTGTAGTTACGCCTATAATTGTTTGTTTCTCACAAATAGGACAAACAAAATCCATAAACCCATCCGTGATACCCACTCTTAGACCACGTGGCAGTTTTATCAACACCGGGTAAGTCTTTGGGGAGAGGATCCTTGAGACGATGCTTCTGATGCCAGACGGGGCCCGCGGCACAGTTTGCGCCACTTATCGTTTCCGTTTCACTGCACCCCACGTTGTTGCCAAAGTCCACGCCCGTTCGACCGTCCAGGCTATGGGGTGATGCTTGGCTGTGGGATGTGCTTCGATAAGTTTGGCAATATGTATTTGCTTTAACACGCGTGCCAGTTGTGCGGGGGTGCGCTTGTGTCCGTTGAGAAGGTTAACCTTGATGCCAGCTTGTGCCAGCAGTATTTTTACCATCTCGGCATCTCCTCGCTGCACCGCATGATGGAGTGCGGTCATGCCCTGTGCATCGCGTCCATTGAGTTCAAGGTTTGGATCGTCGATTATTATCTGCTCCACAGATTCACGAAAACCGTGCTTAGCCTCAAAAATCAACGGATATTTAGGCTCACATCTGCCCTTACCCTTAGAAACATAGTCGGGAAAAAAACAGTCATGCGCGGGATGATCATCGTGCAAATACTTGTAAAGCCAGATGATGCCATTCTTATCATCTTCACTGAGAGTAAACGGCTCGATAACGTGACGCAGCAAGCCACTAGACATGACCGAGGCTGGCTGCTTACCCATGGTAAAGGCAAGGCCTCCAGTACTCTGCAGAACGCCACGCACATAGGTATCACCTAACCCGAAAGCATGCCCTAGTTCGTGAACGAGGCCAAAAATGAAACCACGATTATCAACGCCAGCCGCCACACCTTTTCTCATGCATATGTCTGGAGCCTCGCCAACGAGTGCTATCCTTGCAAAGGACTCTATGGCATCTTCCGCACAGTCGATGGTGATGCGCGTGTCCAGCTCGCGCAGAGCTAGCCTATTCTCCTCACAAGCCGCAACATCCTGTTGCCTCAGGAAAAGAAAATTGTCAGTAAAATGCCTATTCGGGTAACGCTCACGCAGCGGCTGCATCCAGGTCTGCAATGCCTTAGTGATTGTCTCCTTTATCTGCTGTTCCTGCTGTCGAAACGCAGCGGGGCAATCGGCCGTAAAATTATAGCCGATTTTCCACTGCGGTTTATCGATTCTTTTCAGCAAGAAGTCACGTCCTTTGCTAAGAGCAAAGAATCCCTGCGTGGAATAGGTGATGTTAAAAAATAGACCGCACACCACTGCCAGCATCAAAAAAGTCTTGATTGTTTTTATGGGTTTTTGTCTCCGTTGCATCTCTTAGGTGTTCTCCTCTGTTTAATACTACAACGCAAATTGCCACCTATTTATCTATGTAGCACTCCTAATGAGGTTTAACAAATAAATTGGGTGATTTTAGTGACGCGACGTGCGATGAATCGCACTACTACAAACCGATCTACTCGTTATCACACATCCCCGAATTACCCGATTAAATTCTTAATTTTCATACGGAGTGCGCTCCCTTAAATACGCCGTTTCTATAGACATACTGAAGAAACACCCAAGCAAAAACACCCTACGGGGTGAGGAAATACGTGAAAAAACGCTGTTGAAATACGCAGAAACAACGGTATGAACGCCATTTAGGCGTTCCCCGCCTACCGGGTTTGGGAAAATAAGAATTACCGAATTATTTTCTTAATCTTCATATAAGGGGGAGTGCGTAAGCCCTGTTATAGTAAAGCCTATTGTTATATCTTACTGCAAAATCAACATTTTGCGCAGGAGCGACACATTGTCCGCCTGTAGTTGATAGAAATAGATACCGCTTGACACCTTTTCACCGAACTCGTTTGTGCCATTCCAATGCGCCGCACGCCCACGCGTTTGATATACACCCGCCTGTTGATGCCCCAAATCAAGTTGGCGGACCACAGTGCCACGCGCATCATAGATCGTAATCTGCACGCTACTGGCATTTGCTAAACGATACGGTATCCACGTCTCCGGGTTGAACGGGTTCGGATAGTTTTGGAACAGTTGGGTCCGCTTTATCTGCCCGAGTGTGACAAGTTTCTTGCCGCGTGACTCAACGGAAAACGGCTCATCCACATCTGTCCCACCAGCCAGGGATCTGTAATCCCACAACAGCACGGTACCGTCCGAACTTCCACTTGCGAGTGTGT
>JAAXHI010000022.1:4555-4831 GCA_012270875.1 Candidatus Poribacteria bacterium
CCGGACTGAACGCTACGCTATTGACCGACCATTGTGTGTCCATTGAGTATTCTTTTTTCTTCACCAGTGTCAACATCCCACAGACGGAGGGTCTTGTCCAAACTTCCACTTGCGAGTGTATTGCCATCCGGACTGAACGCTACGCTACTGACCGCCTCTGTATGTCCATTGAGTATTCTCTTTTCTTCACCAGTGTCAACATCCCACAGACGGATAGTGCTGACAAAACTTCCACTATTTGCGAGTGTGTTACCATCCGGACTGAACGCTACGCTA
>JAAXHI010000445.1 GCA_012270875.1 Candidatus Poribacteria bacterium
CCCGAATTGATATGAAGAAAGAAATTTGGTTTCGGATGCAGTTGTTCGAGCAAAGTTACGACGCGTGTCATATCTGGCACCCAGAGATCACCCACCGAAACCGGCTTGTTTGGCAGAAATGCTTGGAAAACCGATGCCGGATGCTGCTTTTCCGGTTCAGCAACGCGCAGATTCACCAACGCGTCCCACTGCTTAAAGGTATCAGACAGACTCTCTCTAACTGGCGCGATGAACCCTTTTACTAATACTTCTGATGCGTCGTCAAGGTTAAGTGTAATTCTGTCGTTAGTTGCCGAGTGATCGTTGGCATTCAGTTGGCCACTTATCACTGTTAGCACGAGAAGGACAACGGTTAAGGTTTTCATATCCAATCTCCTTATTAATTTCGTTACGCCTTAGATGCGTCTAAATGTTCAGGTTCGGGATTGCGAAACTTTCCGAGTTGCCACTCCCTATAGACGAGGAAACCACCGATCAAACAGAAACATCCGTATAGCAAGGATTTTACCAAGGCAACTCCCATTAGGAATTCTGCAGCATTCATATTCCACACGCCGTCGCCGGCGGCCTCACGCGCTATCCATCGTTCCATATAGAAATCAATACCCTGTTCAAAAATCGAATTAAAGATTCCACCGGTAAGGAGTATCGCGCTAATGAGAATCAATCCCTTCGATCTCGTTCGAAAACATATAAACACCAGCAGTACTGCAAGACCCAAGTATGCAATAAAATTTAGACCGTAAAGAACGTTACTAAACATTGTCAAAACCTCCTCTGTATCTGTTTATAGTGAAGCCGATAATTATTTGGACATCGGCAGTAGGCGGAGGTTAGAAACCTCGCCAGCGGCGATACCGGGTCGGTTGACTAAGCAACTCTCCGCATATTTTCGGCTTTAGTGTAAAAAAATTGTTAGTGTTCACGCGAGATTGGCTAACAAAATCATATTTATGCAAAACGTCATAGGTCTGTTATCTTGCCTGTCTGTGTATGTAGAGATTATAACATAAACGCTAATCCGCTGAGACGATTTTATCCAGATTCCAGATGAAAACTGTGCCATCTGAACTGCCACTGACAAGCACATCGTCTTTCGCGAATGCCAGAGCACTGATTTTGCTTGTATGGTTCGAGAAGGTATGAAGCAGCTTTCCGGTTGTGAGATCCCACAATCGGACCCTTTGGTCAGCACTACCACTCGCAAGTATCTTGCCACTTGGAGAAAACGCCACCGAAGTGACTGTTCCTGCGTGTCCTTTCAGGATCCACAGAGGATCTCCGAGATCCATATCCATCCGTAGTGGCTCCGTATCTGTAATTTTCCAGACCTCTATTGTCCAGTCGGAACTTCCAGTTGCGATATATTCGCCGGAGGGAGAAACCGTTAAAGCGACGATTTTTTCTTTATGTTTTGTCAAGATAGGTTCAAAATTTTTGTAAGGGTCCATCTCAGACGAAAAAACAGCGAATTTAAACTTGTCTTTAACTGCCATTGTCATTTCAACTGCCTGTGCAAAAATTTCACCGTACTGTGAGAACGCCTCTGTCGTAATTGACTTCACTATATCTACTGAGGAGGTTTTGGAACTCCAACGGCCGCCATCACGCGAGTACCACGACCGAAGCATGCGGTTTTCGCGACTTGCACTCCAAAACTTTTCTCCCTCCAGAGAAAAAGCGACAATATTAACAGGTGCAGTGTGTTCTTCCCGGGCCCGTCTGAGCTTCCCCGTCTCTGCTTCCCACAACCGTATTGTCTTGTCCGCGCTGCCACTTACGATCAGTTTGCCGTTGAAAGAAAAAGCGACCGCCAGCACCGAATCCGTATGTCCAGCAAGCACCATCAGTTCTTTGTAGGTATCCGCATCACAGATATGGATATTGTTCGCTGCAGCTATCGCGAGTTGATTTGTGGATTGAGAGTATGCTATAGCATTAACAGGTCCCTTACCGGTATCAATCCGAGTGATGGCGTGTTTAGGCAAACCCCCGGCAAACCCGTTTACAAGAAACATAGCAAGGGTTAAAAGGGACATAAAACTTGCGAATCTGGTCATCTTCATTTTTCGTATCCTTTTCAGTTGTTGAAAACTATACCTACCGGACTTATGGTATAGTTAATTTTTAGTGTTTCTTGCTGGTAGGGGTTCTATAGAAATTTTCGCGAGAAACCCGTTGATTTTTCCTTTCTCACTGGGACTGCCAATAGCCCCCAACCTAAAGATTTGACCACGATCAAAAGGATACTCGACCACTTCTCTTTGATTCGTTGGAATATCCCGTACGGAGGCAAGAGCATTGTCAGGCACAAGTTCTGTAGTATCCGCAGCAAATAGGTCAAATGACCCTGAAACTTCGGATTCCCCGACCCAGACATCAATCGTAAGCACACCGCCATCTTTAAAGGCAGTCGCATCAATTTCAATGAGCGTGTAACTTTGAGATTCGACCTTAGATGTCCGAAAAACACTGAGAACTTCTTTCTCGGAATGTTCACGGGTGAGTACAACGCTCAAACTGTTATCTTTAATAACACCCGATTCGACAGCGGTTTCGAGGACGCTATCCCAATCTTTTGGTTGCGGTTCTGAGGACACCTCGCGCAACCCCGGGAGTTTTCCGTCCAAAGATTCCTGGAGAAATAAGAGATAGCCCTTTTCGCCGTTGTAGGGCGAAGAACGTTCATTGACGGGGAGTCTACCCATGAGTTCAAGTTTTGGCGAAATCACCAAAGAATCTGAGGGTGAGTTTTTCTTCCAGCCTTTCATGATTGCCTGTGCTAACGGACTCGTTTTGTCAAACGGTTTAAATCCTTGCTGTCGTCTGAGTCCCATGAATTTTTGCTTAAAGGGCGTGCGCTCTAATTCAACATTCGACACCCAAGCATTAATGAAATTTTCGTTCATGAATTCAATATTTTCGTCATCGGAGAGGACACCTGCCCTCAGGCTTTTGCCACTCCCTCAGCACGACTCATCGGTTAAAGGGCCATCTATGGAGATCACATGAATCGGCTTCTGCTGTGCTTGTGCCATCTCCAATACTTGGTCGGGTGCGACCCAATTAATTTGCTGCGATTTGTAGAAACGCAATATTAGGGAGCGTTCCGCTTCCGCTTGTGTAACGGATACTGCGAATTCAACATCTTCCAGCAAATCTTGCGTTCCAGCACGGAGCTCCATTTTCGAGCAATAACCCGCGCCAGCAATGCGACTTCCATGTACTACCCGATTGACATCAAAGTTCACTGGACCTTCAGGGACGTACATCTCGAAAAACGAGACTTTTCCTTTTACACGGTCAATCACAAGATGCCCAGTAAACTGAGAAGGGGTGAACCAACCATCCTTAAAGGCAAATTCCGAATGGATCCGAAACACGATGTCGGCGTATTGAGCGTTGTAAGCGCGCAGGCATGCCCACAAACCGAGGGAATCTCCCGCATTGATATGCATAAGTAGGTTAGGGTTCGGATGCAGTTGCTTGAGCAAGGTAACTATTCCTGTCATATCTGGCACCCAGAGGTCGCCAACCGAAATCGGTTTGTTCGGAAGAAAAGATTGGAAAACNNGTTTCTCTGGTTCAGCGACCCGTAGATTTGTTAACGCATCCCAATCCTTAAAGTCATCGGACACAGCATCCCCAATCGGTGCGATGAAGCCTTTCACCAAGACTTCTGAGGTATCATCAAGTTCCAGTGTAATTTTGTTATTAGCTGCCGAGTGGTTGTCGGCATTCAGTTGTCCACTCACTACTATTAGAATGAGAAGAACAGTTGTTAAGGTTTTCATTTCAATCTCCTTACGATTAACAGAAATACAACACACAGACATTAAACCTTAATAAAGGACTTTGTTCGCGTAAATTCTACTATCGATATATAGTGACGCGGGAGATGGACAAAATGGTTGCCTAATTTTTAAAAATTGGAGAAAAAGGACACAATTCTTCGGTTTTTCCGTCCGAACAACCCTTAATTCCGCATAGATCTCTTGTAGGAGGAGGGATCTCCGAATCCCGACGTGTATGAGTTGCCATACTTCGTAGTGAGAATAGGTATCAGCAAATTCTAAATGCCTTGCAGTGAGAGTAAAGTGTGCTAAAGTCTGTAAATTCGCAACTTTAGATACACTTGCAAACTTTCTGA
>JAAXHI010000119.1:0-2993 GCA_012270875.1 Candidatus Poribacteria bacterium
CCTTGATAACTTCGATAAATATCAGTTCATTTTTTTTTGATTTTCAGTTGTCAGTTTACAGAATGAGAACCGATGGGATGGTCAAACCACCCCATCTGAGATGCTACAAACTCTTGGATTTTAGGTGGATAGCGCGGAAATCGCCTCCTCTTCGCTGTCGTAATGTTCAAAGAGACTAACGATTCGGCTGAGAACAATCAAATTTTTAATGTGTTTGCCAACGTTGATGACTCCAATACGACCTTCCTTGCGTGAAGCGAGGGCACGTGCCTCCATAAGCGCCCCAAGTCCTGCGCTGTCCATCATATTAACGTTCTCGAAGTTGATGAGAATGCGTGGTGTCTCGGCGGCTTCTATGTCCGGTAGGATTGTTTGCCGTAATTCGGATACAGCCGGTCCCACTATTCTTCCGCTCGGTTCCAAAATCGTAACGTTGTTTTCTTGGCGGCTTTGAGTTGCCATAATTTCTCCTCATCTTGTATGCGAAAACAGTTGAACATGCTAATTGACTTTTCTGAGTGTCTACAATACTTTAACGCTCACTTTAGGTATTCGTTTACACAAATCTGGGACGTAAATCTGGGACAATGAAAAAAGTTTGACTTTCTTTTTACTGGTGTCCTATACTTACTTCTTATACCATTTCTAAATAATGTTAACCCAAGTTGCCACTTATTTATACACATAGCACCCCTACGGGGTGCGGTCCCCTGAATATACCCGCTTCTATAGATATAGCACCCCTAAGGGGTGAAGAAAGGGTCAGCAAACGGTGTTAGAACGTTCAAAACTCGTTAGTAGCAACTTGGGTTAATGTTATCACATTACCGATTTTCATGGAATCGGAATTCCCTTTCATTAAACCCCCTAAATCCCCCTTATCAGGGGGACTTTAAATCAAACCCCCTTATCAGGAGGACTTTAAATCAAACCCCCTAAATCCCCCTTATCAAGGGACTTTAAATCAAACCCCCTAAATCCCCCTTATCAGGGGGACTTTAAATCAAATCCCCTTATCAGGGGGACTTTAAGAGGAAATGTGTAAGTCCTAAGTTAAACGCACTGCCATGACACTTTCTTGAAATAAAAATGATGTCACAATAATTGTGAGCAAATTTTATGCCAATCCCTCAAATGAGTGAGACGTTTATGTTGCCTGCTTGAGATTTCGAGAATATTTCGCACGGTTGATCGTCCGAACACAGGTATCTACTCAGTTTATCGAAAGCGGTTTAGCACGTACCTGCTCGTAAAAAAATAGATCCATTAAACGGATAATGGTCTATCCATAATCCGCTACATGTTATTGATACGCAGAAATTGCAGTATGAAGCACAATATTTGCATGCCTCTGCAAATTGTATCATCGTACTCAGTATTTTTCGGAAAAGACCCTTCAACTGGACTGGAAAAAACAATTTGACACAATCAAAGGATTATGTGATAATTCTATATCTCGTATCATCTTTTACTATGCGCGTTTGTGTAGCGCGCTTTTTCAAAGAAAGGAAATTTTAACAATGGCATTTACATTTCACCATGTGCATCTCCGCTGTGAAGATCTGGAAGGCGCAGTTCGCTATTACGAAGAGATGTTTGATGGAAAAGTTGACGAAACTGTTGAAGTCCGCGGCTTAAAAATCGTCCGCATGGATATTGGTGGAGAACGGATTTTCCTCTCACCTAAGTTAGGAGATATGGCAGTCGAGGACACCAGTGGTAATCCACGCTGGGGGGTCTATCAACTCGCTTTTACTGTAGAAGACCTCGATGCGGAAGTCGCGAAACTCCAAGCGAAAGGCGCAGAACTTGAAGACTTGAAACCGCAAGGACTTATGATGGCATTCTTCAAGGGACCCGATAATGTTCAAATTGAACTCATTGAGGCGTAATCTTTTGCCACGAAGCACTCCCTCATACGCATCGCATCTGGTTTGAGCGAACCCACGGTAGCCTGTTGAATCGAGAATCGGTTTTGGACAGGGTTCCCACCTGTTAGGGGGAAGGACAAACAAAACCGAGCAGCAGTTCATACAGAAAAAAAAATGAAATTCAGCGAACTCTTCCATACAATTCAGGGTGAAGGGCAACTTATCGGTGTCCCCTCTGTTTTTTTTCGAACGAGTTATTGCAATCTGAGATGTGTTTGGTGTGATACACCTTACACATCTTGGGAACCTGAAGATCGGGATATCACCATTGCTGAAAGTGTTGCCGCGATCACACAATACAAGTGTAAACACGTTGTTATTACCGGTGGCGAACCTTTTATTCAGCCTCAGGCATTGATGGAACTCTGCCATGAACTCGATAAACGTGGACATCACATCACGATTGAAACGAATGCTACACTTTTTGCAGAGGTCGCAGCGCATCTCATCTCGATGAGTCCTAAATTACGCAATTCCAATCCACCGACAGACAACCGATTTTTCAAACGCCATGAACGCGAACGTATCCAACCGGATGTTATTCGCAAGTTTTTAGATATGTATGCGTGCCAAGTGAAGTTTGTCGTGGATACGCCTGAAGATTTGGCTGAGATCCAAATCTTAGAGAAAGAGATCGGTATTCCTGCTGAAACGATTTTACTAATGCCGCAGGGGACAACGCCTGCTGTGCTACAACAGAAACAGGAATGGCTGGTCAACCTCTGCAAAGAGAACGGGTATCGTTATTCGCCGCGTGTACATGTAGACATTTGGGGTGATAAGCGAGGGGTCTGATAGTTTTACTGGAAACCGAACTGGGAGACAGAAGTGAAGTATGACATCCTACTGAAAGGCGGCACTGTCATTGATGCCGCTCAAGGTTTGAACGCCGTGCGTGATGTGGCAATTGCTGGCGGTGTCATCGCAGCAATTGAACCCGACATTCCCGAAAGTACAGCAAGGCAGACCGTTTCTGTTAAGGATAAATATGTAACACCCGGACTGGTCGATATTCACACACACGTCTATTATGGCGTAACGACATGGGGTATCAGAGCGGAT
>JAAXHI010000119.1:3151-5881 GCA_012270875.1 Candidatus Poribacteria bacterium
ATGTTTGATATGGCTTACGCTGACCCAGGGCGCGTCGCAGAGACGTTACAACAGCATCGCGACATCACCGTCGGTGTCAAAGTGCGTCAAGGGAAGGGACAGGTTGGTGATAACGGTGTTGCGCCACTGAGATGTGCCATTGAAGCCGCCGAACGCGCGGGCACATCCGTCATGTGTCATATCGGTGCTGGCGTGCCGCTTCCCGATATATTGGGATTACTTCGTCCCGGCGATGTGATTACGCACTGTTTTCAAGGGAACGGTGATAATATCGTTGACGAAAAGGGTAGGGTGATCCGTGAGGCGTGGAAGGCACGCGAGGACGGCATTATTTTTGATGTCGGTCACGGTGCTGGCAGTTTTCATTATGAAATCGCTCAACGCGCGATGGAGCAAGGTTTTATCTCCGATGTTATTAGCACGGATCTACACACCGGAAACATCAACGGTCCCGTCTACGATCTACCGACAACGTTATCGAAGTTGATGCACTTGGGGTTATCGCTTGCGGATGTGATTGATAAGGCGACCTTCAGTGCAGCGAAGGCGATCCAACGCGAGACGCAACTCGGTAACTTGAACATCGGAACCGTCGCTGATGTCGCTGTGTTTGAAGTCCTTACGGGTGAATTTGAATTCTTTGACTCGCACGGGACAAAATTTATCGGGAATCAAAAATTGAAGGCAGCACTAACGATACGCGAGGGGAAAATTTAACGCGCATCGTTAAACAAAATAAAATACAAATTGAAAAAATATAAACATGGCGACTATAAGAAAAAAAATAAGTGGGTGCTATAGAAGGGTTCTGATTTTTTTATTAGTGATCGTAGCAGTCGGCTTAGCTGCGGGTGGCTTGGTTTACCGTCAGGTCGGTGGACCTGAGGGTGCACGCTATTGGATGGCGGAACGTGCGCTGAGCGGCATAGAAAAACACTTGAAGTCAGAAGATCAGAGACCTGATGGCATTTCGGAAGATCAGATCGTTGAAAGTTTTCAACGTGTCCGTGAAGCGATGCAACGGCGGCAAGTTAATTTGGTGTCGCTTTATGCGGCACTAAAATCGTATCAAGCCGAGTTTAATGTGAAAAAACCGTCTACACCGGAGATTCAAGCGTTTCTCCGAACGCTTGAAGGGGCAATTGTTGAGAATATTGATGGTAAGAACTGATACCGTACCTTCCTGAGTTCCGCGCAACCTATCTGAAATGCGAGAATAGAGACCTGCCCTCGACTCTCATCACCTTCCTTGGCTTCGCTTAATCCAACCTACAGCACAAGACTGACTCAGATACTATCATTAATGCGATGGGGTGTGTATGCTCAAAAGGATTGCGTATTTCAAGTAGAAAAACTGGCTATTATCTCTCGCATCTGGTTTGTGTGAATGTCATCGCTTAAATTAGTGTCAATAATGTGTCTGAGTGCGCTTTGGAATCGCAGCTGTGCATCGCCCCACGCTTCAAGGAGCATCCTATTTTCGGTCGTCTCAGGTGCCGCGACAGCTCGCAAGAGTTGATCAATAACCGAGAGATAGAACAGCAGGTGATGGCTATCAACACGTGCGGCGATCTCTGCGGGTAGACAGGTTTCTCGGTGTGTACTGACCCACTCAGCGTAGATACCGACAAGTTCTCTATCTAAAAGGGAAACGAAACGTCCCGTTTCAGATGGCGAGACAAGGAAGGCACCAATACTATTGAGTAACTGTACGAGGCGCATCTCCTGCCAGTTCCAACCGATACTCGCGAAGTCGATGAAAGATGGGGATGCGTCCCGAATCACGATATTTCGAGCGTTGTTGTCGAGGTTGCCGAGCGTCATCGGCGCATTCTGCAGGCGGTCAGCGAGTCCGTTCCAAGCGTTCGTAAGCATTTCCGTTTGGACAGCGGACATCGGACTATCGCTGAGATGCGAAAGGTAACCGACGACTTTTTTGGCTCGCTCGAGTAGGTCCTGCAGCGTTGCTTGGGCATTAAAACGGAAGACATAAGGCGCGAAGCGTGCCGCGTGTGTCGCGAAACAGATCTCAATCTTAGACAACTCTCGGAGGATGTCGGGCAGGAGCGGCTTCAGATGTTGTAGGGACTTTTCGCTACGTTGTGCAAGCGCGTCAAGCGTGAACTCGCCGCACCATTCTAATAGGAGGGCATGGTGGTGTTCCGATTGCCAGATCAGTTGCGGAACACGGCAACCGTTGTCGTGTAGCAGTGTAAGGACAGCGGCTTCAATCTGGGAAGGCGTGTGTCCCGCATCGACGACAGATATCGTTATATCATGTTGTTTTAGCAGATACTTCTCAGCATCGAATCTCAGAATGCAGACGTTGTGTCTTTGCCGTGTACCGTGTTGAATCGGTTCAAGTTTTAGTGCTTCGGTATCTGTTTTGAAGTGTGCAGCGATGTGTTTAATCAGATGTTCCACGTTTTTCGCCTCCTGTTAAGTTATACTAACGTGAGTTTGAAAAAAGTATTAGAAGTCAGGACGGACGCAAATTGTGCGAAAAAGGGACAGATCTCAGTGATTTAACCCCCTAAACCTCCCTTATCAGGGGACTTATACCATTTCTAAATGTTTATCGGACATTACCGGTTTTCATGTAAAGTCTGGCGATGCGGAACAAACTGGAAGTTTATTCTACATAAAGAGAAACAAACTGGAAGTTTATTCTACATAAAGAGGGATTTATTAACAGAAATGGTATTACTTTAATAAGCAAACGTTTTAAAC
>JAAXHI010000069.1 GCA_012270875.1 Candidatus Poribacteria bacterium
AATCTATATTTAATATTGCTTAATGAAGTTTAAGAAAATAAATCGGTAATTCTATATTTTCACCAGGTCCGGTAGGTTCGGTTTTGCGGTGTACTCACCCAAATGCGATCTGCATTCCAACCGAACCGGGCTTCCCCAAGAAATTACCGAATTAAAAAATTAATCTTCAGCAAACCGCACCTACGTTTTGGAGATAATGGATTTAATCCCAAAGGCGGTTGATGGCACTTGCTTTGATGACGCAGTAGACCTCCAAATCTTCTCTCAACGCCAACTCCTCACGTGCTTCGTGTGTAATCTTTACAGCGAGGTGATGCCATTCAACAAGAATAGAGAGCCATGTGCGTTCGCTCCTGATATCAAGGTCCTGAATCTTTCCGAGTAACATGTTCCGCGCGCTAATCGTGAGATCTGATTCGAGCGAGATAATAATATCCTCGGCTCGGATAGCGACCGGAACGACTTCGCCGACTTCTGCCGCAATGTAAGGAATTACAAGCGATTGGTCCCCGATTTCTAACGCAGTCAAACCACGTGCCTCGTCTGAAGCCGCGACAGGAAGGAATAGAATGTTTTCGACACCCGCCAATTGTGCGATAGGCATCGCGGAGGGCGCGGTTAGTAATTGATGGGGTTCACCGCTCGCCATGATTTCGCCATCAGCGATCAGGAAGGCTTCATCAGCGAGTGCCATTGCTTCGGAAAAGGTGTGGGTGACATAGAGGATTGGCGTATCAAAGGCTTCTTTAATATGGTGCAAATAGGGAATAATTCGATTTTTTAGCGCGCTATCAAGCGCAGCAAGCGGCTCATCCATAAGGAGCATCCGCGGCTCCATAGCGAGTGCCCGCGCGATCGCAACCCGCTGACGTTGACCGCCAGAGAGTTCTTTCGGATACCGCTGGAGCAGTTCGGAAATTCCAAGCACATCTATCACATCTGAATGTTTTCGTGGATTCGGTTGTCCATATCGGATATTCTGGGCAACCGTGAGGTGCGGAAATAGGTATCCCTCTTGAAAAACATAACCGAACCGCCGCTTTTCAGGCGGTAGATTAATCTTAGTGGCAGACTTGTAAAGTATCTCGTCCCCAAAAACGATCTCACCTTCATCAGGTGTCAGCGTGCCGCTAACGCAATTGAGAAGCGTACTTTTCCCACTTCCCGACACACCTAAAAACGCCGAAACCTTCGTTTCCAACGTGCAATTGATGTCTAAGGTGAAACTGCCGAGGTTTTTGCGAAAATCGAGCCTGATGTTGGTACTATCTGCCATAGCGAACCCTCTTACTCCAACCCACTGTCATCAAATCCACCGCCGTCATCCATATTATCATATCCATCAGAGTCCGTATCGTCAGGTGAATCGTCATCATCGTTATAGACCTCATCAAGGACCAAACCGGTCAAAAGCAAATCCTCATACGCGTCGTCACCAAGTTTATCAGCCGCATCAGTTTGCTGCTCGGTGTCCTCAGATGTCTCGTTCTGGGAACGCCGATACAGATACCAGACGAATAGCGCGCAGGCAATAACGCCTAAAAACAGTCCCATCTCCAAACTCATCAGATTTCCTCCTTTTTACCGGACTAAAGCCGATGAATCGCTATTTGTGGCTAACGGAGGGTGAAACGTTCCGTTAACCAGAGTGCTATAAAGGCAACAACAGTTGAAACAAATACCAGTCGATAGACAGAGGCATCTTCTCCGAGATGGACAGCACTGAAAATCGCTAACGCCATCGTTTGGGTTTTGCCCGGAATGTTGCCTGCCACCATGAGTGTCGCACCGAACTCGCCGAGGCTTTTGGAGAAACCGAGGATCGTTCCACCGATAATCCCACGATACGCAAGCGGGAACGTTATCGTCCAAAATACCTTCAGGGGTGATGCGCCAAGCGTCCGTGCAGCGTTTTCAAGTTCTTCTGGCACAGCCTCCATCCCTGCCACAATACCACGGACTAACAGTGGAAAAGAGATAATTGAGACTGCAATGACAACAGCGACCTGTGAAAAAACGATCTCTATGCCGAAAACCCGATGGATAAACCCACCGATGAACCCGTGCTTGCCCAATAGAATCAGGAGTAAATATCCACTGACGATAGGCGGCAACACCAACGGCCACATCACAAACGTATTCAGGAGAGCCTTACCCGGAAACGTCCGTTTCGCAAGGAGCCAACCTGCCAATAGTCCGGGTGGAAGCATTATAACGAGACTCAGCAACGCAACTTTTATAGATAAAGAGAGGGCAGCAACTTCGGCGGGGGTTATCCTCATTTCAGTCCAAAAAGGTAAATCCGTACTTTTCAAAAACTTCACCGCTCTGCATAGATTGTAGATAACTAATAAATCTACGCGCCGATTGCTTTTGCAGGCTACTCTTCATAACGACAGCCGGGTAGACGATGGGTGTATACGCCTCAGACGGTAACGCATAAAGCACTTTTATATTCTCGGTCAGTGTTGTATCCGTTTTATATACGATGGCAATATCCACATTTCCAGCGGCAACATAAGCGAGGGTTGCCCGTACATCCATGCCAAAAATCAACTTTGATTGTAGTGTTTCCCATAATCCAAAGTGGATCAACGCTTCTTTTGCGTAAGTGCCAGCAGGCACTATATTCGGGTGTCCGATAGCAATCCTCGAAATCTCAGGTATAGCGAGGCTATCAAGTGTTTCCACAGAAATCCCCGCAGTTCCATCAGAGACAAGCACTAACCGGTTGGTTAATAGATCGTGGCGACTTCCGACTTCCAGCAGCCCATTCCTTTCCAAAGCAGTGACCTGACGCGGACTCGCTGAGATGAAAACGTCCGCTGACGCGCCCTTTTCGAGTTGGCGTTGTAGCGTCGTAGAGGCTTCAAAATTGTAATAGACTTTAATCCCACTTTCCGCTGTAAAGGATGCCCCGATTTCACTGAGTGCATCCGTCAAACTGATCGCAGCGAAGACGCTTAATTCGATCGGCTTCTGTTTATCCGTCGCACACCCCGAAAGCATCGCGAAAACAGACAGCAGGCAGATGGCGGTGAGAGTTTTAAAAATTCGGCGCATTATTTCGTTTAATTCCACAAAAATTCTTGACAAGTATAACAGTTCTGTTAAACTATGTCAAATATATCGAAAATAGGCTCTTGCTGACAACCGATAACGGAGCAAACTTTTCTTGCAATCCGTCTAAACCTGTGGTATCCTATATTATACTAAAGTTTGGACAATTTT
>JAAXHI010000153.1 GCA_012270875.1 Candidatus Poribacteria bacterium
TTATGAAACACCCTCAATTAATTGGGCACTTTTAAACAGTCTGAATCCATATAACAGGCATTCAGACTGGAAACCCAAACTCAAAGTTTATGCTACAAAGAGGTCTATTTATTTTTAGGATTCACTATAGTTTTAAAGGATTCTGGGGTTTTAGGTCTTTTTCACAGATCCAGTGCGGTTAGATGAAGATTAAGAATTTAATCGGGCAATTTTTAGGGAAGTCCGGTTCGGTTAGGAAACCGAACCTACCGCTCCTGGGGGATGAGGCTTCAGTTGACGGTTTCAGCGGAGGAGCCGGTTCGGTTAGGAAACCGAACCTACCGGGCCTGGGGGATGAGGTATAACTCCGTCAAGTTCGTCGCATGCTCCAAACCTGTAAGGTCGCTTATGTTTTGCCAGTTAGCATACAAGCTGGTCAAATCTGCTAACACTGCCTTCCTGAGATTTTCGTCAGGTATCAATACAGTTTCATTGGCTGTCGCTGGGTGGTTCAACAAACAAACAGAAACAAAAAACACAAAAAATAGACTGTAAAAATATCGTAACATCAGTTTATCTCCTTTTTCCGTATCGCTGGGTTGGAAAGACAGGACCCTTCGCCTCCACGGCGGACGGTCTCGTGCCTTTTTTGACCTTCATCCGTTTTTTGCACGGATTTCTTTCACTGTTGAATTACTTTTCCGCTTTCTGGCGGATCAGTCGTAGGTTCTATGATTGAGAAAAGTTATCCGATCTGCGCGGATCTCAACGTTTTCGAGTGTTCGCGTTCCCTTGTTTCCTCCGTTTGCATCTAAGAAGGAGAGCGTCACGTCATGAGTGCCTTCTGGGAGCGGTATCCGGACGATAAAGATGCGGTTCGGTAAAGTTTTCCAAGAACGCGTGTCGGCATGTTCGGTCGCGAGCGTGTAGACCGCTGAGGTGAGTTTTGCCAAGCTGGTATATAACCTTGTTTCGGCATCAACCTTGTTTTTCTCTGCTTCACTCTCAAGTTCTTTTTTCTTTTCTTCAGCGTCTTTCTCAATTTTCGCCTTCGCAACCCTATAAGCGAGGTACTTCAAGACGGCGCGGGTAACCGTTCGGAAGAGAATGGTAGGCCGTTGTCTATTGAAAGTCTCAATCGCCATTTTCTCAATATCTGCTATAAGGATACCGTGCTGTTGATGGGTTCCGATCTGTACGGTAATCCCTGCCCGTTGAGGACGTTTAGAAGCGATAGCCGGCATTGCTACGTGCAAGAGATATTCCAACTCAACCTTTTTATAGGCGCGTCCTTGGAACTTTAAGAGGTGATTCACAAAGGATTCGGCGGTGGTTTCATTTTCTATATTGTCTTCAAGGAAAGCATCGAAGTTTTCCGTATCAATTTTAAGGATAGGAAACGTCAACGTTTTCTCGTATTTAGGTGGTACATATCCAGTTTCGTAAAATAGGACGAGTTCTCCAGCGTCTGCCGATGTTGGCTGTGATTCGCCGTATTGACTGTGATAACGCTCCGCTTCTTCAGTGAACCCGAGCTTTCGCGCCATCCGGACTAAGGAGGTGCCGACATCGCTGGGGACTTTCACACCGGTCTGCTTTGCGGCGTTTCGGTAGTAGGTTTCGGCTTGGCGGTAAGAGATGAAAGCATCATTCCACTCACCGGAAGCTTCATAGAATATGCCGCTGAGATATGCTAAAAATGGGGCAGCGAAAAAATCGTAATTTTCGTCTTCACCTTTGTAATAATTGATGAGATTCGTTGCCTTGCGGCATTCTACGAGAGCCCCGTCTAAATGCTCCAGATAAGCATAATTGAGTGCTTGATAGTAGTGGCAGAGGAGTCGCTCAAATCGGGTGCCGGGGTACGGGCGCAGCAAGTCGTTTGTTAGCAGCGAGAGTGCCTCTTTTGATACACTCCGGGTATAGAGATCTTCTGAAATATCTGCTGCCCGAGAAAGCGCGGCATTGCTGGCTTGCAAGCGATCGGCATAATGGGCGACGAGTCCACGTTCAAAGAGGAACGGGAGTTTGGGGTTCTTCGGACCTTTCTCTTCCATCAGTGTGAAAGCGGCACCCGGGTTCCCTGCCTCTAACGAAGTATAAACCTCCTGCATCCGGAAAGTGCTACAGCCCACGATAGACAACAATACAAACACACAACCGAGTAGCCGCGCACGATTAATGACTGCATCCACAGATTTCATTACGTTCTGTTTCCAGTGTAGTTGATCCATATTTTTCGGTGCACCTCAATTATTTGTCAAAGTTAGACGTATTTCGTTTTTGCCATTTACGCTGATTTCGGAGAAGACTGCAAGTTGGCACTCGCTCCTACACGGATATTCTATAATTCGGGGATAGCTTAGCGCTGCACCTCATCTGCGTCAACTACACATCGGAATCCGACAGCACCACCGACGAGGTCCCGTCTCGGGTAACGGATCAGATAGCGTTCTGTGAGCCATGCGGTGCGCGGGCGCTCCCGCCAAGAATTTCCGCGTAGGACCCGGTTGTTGGGATCGTTTGTATCGGCGCACCACTCCCATACATTACCGAGCATATCGTGTAAGCCGTATTCGTTGGGGAGGTGGTGCCCAACCGGTGCTGTCTTCGCGTACTCATCTTTTCCTGCTAAATTAGCTTGCGTTCCATCGGGTGGATTGTTGCCCCAGGGGTATTTCTGACCGACGAATCCGCCGCGTGCGGCTTTCTCCCATTCTGCTTCAGTCGGCAAACGCTTCCCAGCCCATTTTGCATAAGCGACCGCATCGTCCCATGTCACATTGAAGACGGGATAATTCGGTGCGGGTGCATCAGCATAAGTTTCTTCCGGCAAGGGGCGATGCCCTGTCCGCTTAAGGAACTCTTCATATTGGGCAAGTGTGACCTCGTGTGTATCCATATAAAATGCGTCGACGTAGATGGAGTAGGCGGGTGCTCGCGCATTTTTTCTTGTCGGTACTCCCATCCGAAATTCACCTGCGGGGATGTGTGCCATTGTGGCTCCATCTTTTTCCCATGTAATCATGGTGTTGAAATGTTGCGATGGCACGGAGCCGTCACTGTCATTAGGAAAAGAATCTGTGAGTTTCGGAGGATCCGTAGTGGGTCCGGGTGTTACAGAACCACTATTCCCGCCACTCCGGGATGGGAGTGAAAATTGTTCTGGGGTCTGGGTCGTCTGATTCCTTTCACCAAGTTTGCTGCTAAGCACGGCACCAAATTTAGAAGTGGATTGACTGAACAAGTCCTGTGTCTCCCAAACACACTTCGCAAACACTTCTTCCCATGAGAGGAAACCGTCGCTATTGCCGATGCCGCCTTCACCTTTCATATCCGATTTTTCGTTGAAACTTTCGATCAGCGCAGCGGTGAAAAAGCCACCGAGTTGATTGTTCGCAAGCGCGAATTGATTCGTTGACGCAGCCGTAATGTCAAGCATACCGCTGTGCTGGAGGAAGAGATGCTTGGTATAGCTTCGGTTTTTCTCCTGCACTTGGGCGTAATAAGCATTCGCCTGTGGGAGGGGTGTGTCTAACTGATTTTTGCAGGTATCGGTGATCAATATTTTCAAACGCGCCTGTTTTCGCGCCAGCAATGCGCTTAATTCATTACGGTTGTAGAGGTCCTTTACTCCGTCAAAGTGTAGCATGTGCGTTTCGCCATAGACCCCGCCATGCCCGTTATAGTAGACGAGGACTGTATCTTCTTCATTTGGATTCAGATTTTCTAACCAGTCAATAACCTGCCTGGTGGTAATCAGTCCCTGTTTTTGGTCGATGGGGTTGAGGGTCGTTGCGTTGGATAGCGTCATTTTGCTGACAACGCCTCTGCCAACTTTCACTGACTTCATGATTGTTAGGTCAACGTTACAATTCTCGGATACCTGTAGGAGGATGTCTGTCATATTTTCTTCATTTACGTTTACACTGGCACGAATTTTCAGGTCATCTCCGAGGCATATAAGCAGTGCGTGGACCTTTTGTACGTCGGCTGCAGCAGCTGTACCGAAGAGTCCACTGAATGTGAGTATCAGTAAAATAAGGGATAAGTATAGGTGTTTGGGTTTCATCAGTGCCTCCATGTTTGTAAGGTTTTGTGATATGAGACGTTTGAATTTGGCAGCCTACCGTTTAACGAATCCGCCGCTTGATTTGTTGGAACCTTGATGAATCCGTCCGGAGCCCTGACTTCGGCGGCAATCTGGAAATCTGGTTACGGACATTCAAGACGCGTTCGTTTGGCATCGGGTGTGTGGATAAAAACTTTTGCAAGGCAGACGGTTCACTCCGTTGCAGTGAACGCATTGTTTCAAAGAATTCAGAGGCACCTTCAGGTGCGATACCAGCGTCATAGATGTTCTGTACGCCATAGAAGTCAGATTCGCGTTCATGGTCACGGCTATACCTGAAAAGTAGCCCTGCGGCGAGTACATCAGCGACAAGTTTTTTGAATTCACTGGAGTCTTCGTCTAAAATCAATTGTTTGATAATCTCAATGCTATATGCCTGCGTAAGCCGTTTCATGGAATGCCGTCCGACAATATGTCCAATCTCGTGTCCGATCACGGCGGCGAGTTCGGATTCATTTTTCGCCGCTCGGATCAGATCGAGATGCACATAGATAAATCCTCCGGGTATAGCATAGGCGTTTATACCTTTTGTTTCAACGACTTTAAAGGTATAGGTGATATCGTTCCGCTTACTGTAGCGCACGAGGTATTGCCCGAGGTCGTTGATGTAGTTCGTCACGACGGGATCCTGATGAATTCTCACTTGCTTTTCATGTTGCGCGGCGTATTCTCTCCCGAATTGCAACTCCTCTGCGTCGGTGAAGATGTTGATATCGCTCGCGGCTTCTATGACGGTGTTGCCGAAGTTGCCGACGGTGGTGAGGTTGCACCCGATACAAAAGGAGAGACTAAGGACGAGCCATGCCACGAGGTAATACTTTTGCATTGCTAAAGATAACAGTTGTGCGGGTTTGCATCGGATCTTAGCGTTTGTGGTGCGAAAGGTATCTGGTATCAATCGGGTTTTCAAAATCGTATATATCATCAGAGGCATCTCCTTAAATTGATGCTTATGGATAACGTGAGTTTGAAAAAGTATTAGAAGTCAGGATGTCCGCAAATTGTGCGAAAAAGTGATTTAACCCCCTAAATCCCCTTATCAGGGGGACTTGAAGTGATTTAACCCCCTAAATCCCCCTTATCAGAGGGACTTGAAGTGATTTAACCCCCTAAATCCCCCTTATCAGGGGACTTGAAGTGATTTAACCCCCTAAATCCCCCTTATCAGGGGGACTTGAAGTGATTTAACCCCCTAAATCCCCCTTATCAGGGGGACTTTAAAAGAAAATTCGGAAATCCTAAGTATTTATCAAACACACGTTAAGCAAAAGACCAGACCGGTCTGTGGACTTCTTTGAATGTTAGTTAATTGAGCAGGACTTACGCAAATAGTTGACA
>JAAXHI010000584.1 GCA_012270875.1 Candidatus Poribacteria bacterium
TCTTAAAATTGTCCAAACTTTAGTAAGTATAGCATATAGCGGTATTTGTTTACATACTTTTTGAATTGATAAGTAGAGCCATTTAATTTTAAGAAATTATTGGGTTTCACATTTTTTTTTCAAGATCCTGTGCGGTTAGGAAACCGCACCTACCGGTCCTGGAGGCGAAAATTCGATTGAAAAAATGGACAATTGAATGACTCTGAATTGATGAGATTGCGTTTCACAATCTTGATCAGTTGAAAGCCTTGTTTCCACAGCACTACCATGTATCTCGGACGCTCACGCCTTCATCTGTGAGATAGGTTTTGATGTTTTCAATCGTGAATTCGCCATAGTGTGTGATAGATGCGACAATTGCGGCATCGGCGTTGCTTTCGACGAAAACATCGCGTAGGTGTTGCGGGTTTCCTGCACCACCGGAGGCAATTACCGGCACCGGTACCAGATCTGCGATCGCACCTGTCAATTCGAGTTCATACCCGGCTTTCGTGCCGTCTGCGTCGATACTATTGACGACGATTTCGCCTGCGCCCAGGTCAACACCGCGCGCCGACCATTCCAGTGCATCCCAACCGACCGGTTTTCTACCGCCGTCTATGTAAATCTCATAACCGCTTGGGATCTGCTCGCTTTTCGGGACTCGTTTTACTTGCATGCTCAGCACGACGCACTGACTGCCGAACGCTCGCGCGCCCTCAACGATGAGTTCAGGGTTCCGCACGGCACCGGAGTCTATGCTTACCTTCTCCGCACCTGCGAGTAGGACGCGTCGCATATCCTCAAGCGTCCGCAACCCGCCGCCAACAGAAAAAGGGATAAAAATCTCAGCGGCGACAGCGGAGACGACATCAATCATAATATCGCGTTGTTCATTGCTCGCGGTGATGTCGTAAAAGACGAGTTCATCAGCACCGCCTTCATAATAAAACCGCGCCATTTCAACTGGATCGCCGACATCAACATTGCCTTTAAAAGCGATACCTTTCGTGACTTTCCCAGCGCGTACATCTAAACATGGAATTATTCGTTTTGTCAGCATTTTTTAATTATGATCCTTGCATCGGTTTTGGTAAATTACTTTCCGAGTCGTTGTTTGAATACGTTTAAAATGTCGTCAAATTCGGAGATATTTAAAAGTTTATACATCGCCGCGAGTACCAACAGCCCTAACCCTATGGGTGCAAAGACCCCGACGGTACGTGGAATGATGCCTGCCGTTCCGAGCCAATCGTCTTCAATGACACCGTTTGTTAACCAGCAGATAAATCCCATGACTGCTGAAGCGATTAAAATTTTGAGCATTAATGGGATGAACGATTTAAGTCCCAATTGTCCGACCTTGCGTCCGAGCAGGAGCAGTAAAACGACACAATTCAACGTCACAGTCAAGACGGTCGAGAATACCACAGCACGTGGGTCTAAGAAGAATCCTTGATAGATAAACAGGTAGTTGAGACAGATATTGAGTGCGACGGCGCAGATACTAACGATTACAGGGGCGCGGATGTCTTTGTAGGCGTAAAACCCGTCAGTAACAATTTTCAGCGTCGAGAACCCACACAATCCGAAGGCATAGACGAATAGGAGACCTGCTGTTCCGATGGTATCCGCTTCAACAGTTACACCCCATTCATAAAGCAGACGGCAGATCGGTGCTGATAGGACCATGAGTCCAATACCAGCGGGGACTGTTAAGGCGAGCATTAAGCGGAGTGCGTAAGAGAGTGCGTTGCGAAAATTCTCGGTTTCTCCAGCTGTTGCAAGCCTCGCGAGTTGCGGCAGTGCGACCGTTGAAATCGCGACCCCGAAAATCCCGATTGGGAGATGCATGACGCGATATGCCCTGCTAATCCATGTGAGCCAACCGGAATCTGTCGTAATAAAAAACGTGTTTGTCAGTAGATTCACCTGTACCGCCGCGACCCCTAATACGGCGGGTCCAATGAGGTGAGCAACTTGCAACACCCTGGGATCGCGTAGGCTGAGCATTGGACGATAGCGAAAGCCGACGCGATACATAGACGGCACCTGAATCAGGAATTGGACAATACCGCCAATAATTACACCAATAGCCATCCCCGTTATCGGGTGAATCTCTATGAGTGGACATAAGTAGTAGCCGCCGATCCCGATCACAAGAGAACTTACGTTAAAAAAGGCGGATGCACACGCGGGGATACCGAATTTGCCTTTGCTGTTTAATAACCCCATAGCAGTTGCCGCGAACGATACAAACAGCAGGTACGGAAACATCAACTGCGTGAGATAGATTGCGAGTTCAATTTTGCTGTCAAATCCGAAGTGTTCAACAGTGTCTAAATTTTGGTTAAAATTGTCTCGTGCCAACACATCAACGATAACGGGTGCGAAAATGAAACCGAGTATTATGATACCCATTAAAACGAGGCATGTCAGATTAAAGATGCGGTTCGTCAGATTCCACGCTGCTTCTTCGCCATCTTCGGCTTCTGTCGCGAGGAACGTGGTAATAAACGCCTTGCTCAAGATGCCTTCACCAAACATATCGCGTAGAAAGTTCGGTATACGGAAAGCGAGATAAAAAGCGTCTGCACTGCCTTTTGAAGGGAAGTAGTAACCTATCGCCGTTTCACGGGCAAGCCCTAATATCCGCGACCCCATCACAGCGATGCTGACAATCCCTGCGGCACGCGTGACGTTCTGATTCTGTTGCTCTGTGGATTGTGCTTCGTTTTCCATTTTTGTATTGGCTGTCGGAGACCATCAGCAATCAGCAATCAGTAAAAAGGCGTTAGATTCACCCAATACTTCTTTTCTGACGGCTGAAAGGTTTTTCGCAGAAAAACCGCCCTGACGGCTGATGACTAATGCACTGACGGCTATCTTAAACTTGATTTGACATTTCAGGTAAATTCTCGTAAACTTAGAGAAACTATAAAAGAAAGGAAACTCAAGATGCAGGAAAAACGATATTTTACGCTTGAAGAAGCCAACGCATGTATCCCAGACTTAGTTGATGATATTTCACTGTTAAGAGCCATAAGAAACCAACTCGCAGGGCTCCATGCAGAAATTACGCCCCTCTTGGAGGTAGTCTCCTCCAACGGTGGGAGTAAGCATACCGCCGCGCTACTCAGCGCAACGACCCGCTTTCAAGAAGTTCTGGATCGGATTGCTGACCGCGGCTGTCATCTGAAAGGACTTGATCCCGGGTTAGTCGATTTCCCACACATTCGCGACGGCAGGGAGGTCTATCTCTGTTGGCGGATGGGTGAAAAGCAGATCCGCTATTGGCACGAAATTGAGGATGGGTTTGACGGACGACAACTGTTGTAGGGACTGGGTAACTCAACCCCTACGTCTGGAAAAAATGGTTTGTCGGACCGTGTCCGTGTCCAATATCCAAGGCGTTCTGGATAGCCCCCGTAATATACGTCTTCGCTGTCCTGACAGCATCAATTAAATCCTGGTTTCCGTGTGCAAGCTGCGTTGCAATCGCTGCCGAGTAAGTGCAGCCTGTACCGTGTGTGTTTTCTGTCTCAACGCGTTCCGCCTGAAAAAAAGACCATTTGTCGTTGCAATAAAGCACATCGGTTGCGTCGTTTCCGATGAGATGTCCACCTTTGACGAGGACGGCGCGACAACCGAGTGCGGCAATCTTCTTCGCAGCGTTCTTTGCGTCATCTATATTTCGGATGTCCTGTTGTGCGAGCAACTCCGCCTCGTAGACATTGGGTGTAACCACCGTCGCCAGTGGAATCAAGGCCGTTTTGAGGCTATCAATCGCTTCCTCTTTCAACAGCGGGAACTCGCTTTTCGAGATCATCACCGGATCGACGACGATGGCAGGTGGCGTATATTCCTTCAACTTCCCCGCGACTGCTTCAACAATCGTTGACGTGGAGAGCATTCCTGTTTTGACGCTGGCTACGTCGAAATCCGTGAAAACAGCGTCCAACTGCGCCTCAATCAGTGAAATCGGTAAATCAAACGCTTCGGTCACTGCTACCGTATTCTGTGCTGTAACGGAGGTAATCGCGGACATCGCAAAACCGCCATTCGCCGAAATCGCCTTGATGTCTGCTTGTATGCCTGCCCCGCCACCTGAATCTGAGCCTGCGATTGTTAAAATTTGTTTCATGTTTTTCACGCTATTTTACATTCAAAACAATTTATTTTTGATCCATTTATAAAGCTTAGCGATTCCGGTAAGTATACCCGCCCCTATCACACTAACCAAAATAATCCTGACTATAAGAACTATATCCCATGATTCACCAGAGATGAGTGAGCGTCCTATTCCGAAAATCAAAAGAAAAACAAACCATCCAATGTATGAGGTACTCTTTTTGTCCTCAACTTCCACTTCCTGTTGATTGGCTTCTGCAGCATATTCTGCTTCCTTTGCAGCACGTTCTGCTTCTTTTGCCCTCTGGTGTGCTGCCTCGGCATGTTCGCGTGCGGCTTCCGCTTCGGCTTTCTTACGTTCTACTTTTCTCTGTACGGCTTCTTTAGCGATTTCTTCTTCTATAAATTCCCACGCCTCGTTAATAATCCTAAACATTGCTGCGGCATTCGGAGCCCCATTTTTATCAGGATGGTAGAATTTAGAAAGCCGTCGATAAGCCGATCTTGCCTCATGCAACGGTGCGTTTGGTTCTAAGCCGAGTATTTCAAGTGCTTCCTCGCGGGTCATATTGAGTCCAACTCCTTTAATCATTTTCGCCTATTCAGCGTTTCAGATGAGAAATGATCTAACAGATACAGGACTTACGCAAATTGAGCAAATATTGAATATTTGGACGCAAAAAAGCGGTATTTTCCATATTTTAACCCCCTAAATCCCCCTTATCAGGGGGACTTTAAGAAGTCGT
>JAAXHI010000082.1 GCA_012270875.1 Candidatus Poribacteria bacterium
TCGCGATTATGTTTCAAACACTTGAACTTCAGAATCTCAACGAACTGGTAAAAGGCAAGGTCAGAGATTTTCCGTCCCCAAAGCCGCTTCATGCCCGAAAGGTTCAATGTTTCGGTAACGATCGTATCAAACCTTTCGCACAAGTCGGTAGCAACCTTGTAGTGCCAGTCCTTGCGTTGGTTGGCGATCTGCCGATACAATCGCGCAAGTTCTCTGACACACCGCCACCAATTGTTAGAACCTTTTACCTTTCGGTTGATAGCTTTGTTGAGTGTGCGAAGTTCTTTCAAGGAATGTTTGAAAAATTGTGGCGATTGTTTCTTTTCGCCGTTGCTAAAGGTCAAGTAGGTTTCCATACCAAAATCTATTCCTACGCTCTCACCTGTAGCTGAATACGGTTCGGTAATGGAGGAGTCTGTAATCACGTAAAGCCAATAAGTGCCAACACGATCACGAAGTATTTGAATAAAGCAAACTTTACCCTCGTAGTCGCGGTGTTGGTGAAAAGAGAACCAGCGTTTGTTGAACTTCAAGCCTTGCTGACTGTCGTCCCACGCTTTGAAAGAAAGCCGGACACGTCCTTCTTCAAGGACATACGCCGATTGGAACTTCGCAGAACGATAGCGGTCTTTACGCTTGAACTTTGGAAGTCCGCCAAGTCCGTCAAAGAAACGTTCATAAGTGATGTGGATACGGATAATCACTTCGTCAAGCGTATCGCGAGGTATCCACGCCCAGTGTTGATGCGTCCGTTCGAGCAACTTCGTCAAGTGCGGTTGCAGGCGAAAACGTCCCGCATATTTCCCGTATCTACGGTAGTATCGCTTTTCCAACTTCAGAAAGTGGTTATGGACATCCGCAAGGTCGTCAAGCATATTCCCGAGACGCACATTCTTTGGGTGTTCGCGCAGTTGGAACTTGTATGTTCTGCGATTCTTTTTCTTTTTGCGTTTCCTCATGGAGTTTCACGTATCACGCGTTTATCCCCTGCGAAGTGGGAGGCAGACACGTTACCGGGGTCCCCACCCGTTACTGGGAAGGGGGCGGTAACGCTTCGCATGTCTGCCAACGTGATACATATATTGAACCACAATTCACGAAAAATGTCAAGTGTTTTTTTCAAAAACGCTGTGGCCTTACATACGAGGTCGGACTTTCCTCCCCAACCTAAAGGATGGGGTCTCCAGTCCGTATTTTAGAT
>JAAXHI010000169.1 GCA_012270875.1 Candidatus Poribacteria bacterium
GGCATTCAGACTGGCACAAACTAAAAGTTTATGCTACAAAGATGTCCACTTATTTATGGGCTTCACTATAAAGAGTTATTTGAATTAGATGAAGAGGTTTCTGATGTTGTTAGAGGATTGTTCTGTGGAAAAAATTGGACGATTGCCGGATGTGATGAGATGCGCGTTTGCTGATATTAAGGAGCGACGCGACGCAGTTGTTTTGACGACGGAACCGGCATGGGAGGCAGTCAAAGGCATTGATATCAATTCTCATCAACTTATCTATGTTAATGGGAATACAGACGCAGCTATGGCTGCGGTCGCTGAAGGATGTGAAGGCGAAGTGGTCTACGGAATCGGGGGAGGATTGACAATTGATACCGCTAAGTATGTTGCAGCGGCAAATGGATTGCCTCTCATCGCGCTCCCAACGATTTTATCAACAGACGCTTTTCTCACCGACGCGACAGGGGTCAGAGAAAACGGATGTGTCCGGTATCTCCCGACGAAGCCACCTGACACGGTTATCGTAGATATGGATGTGCTATGCGAAGCACCTGCTGCGATGCGGGCAAGTGGTGCCGCAGATGTGTTGTCAATAGCGACGGCACTCTGGGACTGGCAGGAAGCGGAGAAGATGGGGGCAAACTCACCCGATCAGCGGCTTACACCGCAAACAGTTAACATAGCGGAGACGCTCCTTCAAACACTTCTGGAAAATGCCCGAGAAATCGGCAGCGGCACGCCTGACGGATTGAAACTGCTATTCGATCTCTTGTGTATGGAGGTGCAGCTTTGCTATCTATGCGGGCATAGTCGCGTTGAAGAAGGCAGCGAACACTATTTTACCTATGCTATTGAGAATCATTTAACATCGACAAGTGGTAGAAATGTTTTACACGGCGAACTGGTAGGACTCGGTATCTTGCTGATGGCTGCGCTGCAATCGCAACCGTGGATGCAGTATCGTCATGCGCTGGAGTGCTTACAGATTAACTACCGTCCACCGGCTGTTGCTCCTGAAGCAATTGTTAAAACGCTTATCAATTTATCAGGGTACGTCGCGCAACATCAACTCCCTTATACTGTTGCGACAACGTTACAGATTACGTCTGATATAGCCGAACGAACGATACAAACGGTATTCGATTAAGCCTGAGGATTATGGAAAAGAAAAACAGACAAACCCAATCAGATCAGCGGATCTCGGAACTACACGAGCAAGCACTCGTGATTGATTCGCACAACGATGCCATCGTCGCGCATATCCGTCGAGGCAACGTGAGTCTTGCTGACGAAAATGTCCAAACCCCGATGGAACCGACCGGTACCATTGCTTATCTCCGGGGTCCCGTGCCGTCGTCAGAAGAAGCCATCGGTATCCAACTCAACATCCCGAAAATGCGGCAAGGTGGCATTGATGCTGCCTTCTTTGCTGTTGACGTGACGCGCGCGTGGAAGAACCATCTCGCCTACGCGTTAGATGCATTCGGTTGGTTCAACGAAGAAGTGACAGCAAACGCCGATGACATTTGTATCGCTCGGAATGCGAATGACATTCGTGAAGCGAAGGCAGCTGGAAAACTTGCTGCGATTCTTGTCATCGAAAACAGCGAGGCAGTTGAACGGAGTCTGAATATCTTGCGCTCGCTCTATCTACTGGGTGTCCGTTCAATAGGTTTAACGCATAACCTGAACACATGGGCATCAACGGGAAACGATGAAGAGGATATGGGCGGTGGATTAACGCGGTTTGGTATGGCATTAGTCAAAGAGATGAACCACTTAGGAATGCTCATTGATGTCTCGCATATCAGTGAGCGTGGATTTTGGGACGTTCTCGAAATCTCGGAACATCCCGTCATTGCATCGCATAGCAACTGCAAGACTTTGTGCCGTCACTCACGGAACCTGAGCAACGAACAACTGAAAGCCTTAGCAGCGAATGGCGGTGTTGTGGGTATCACCTTTGTTCCTGGGTTTATTACGATAGACGGATGGCAGAAAATGCCACCTTTGGCACAGTTGCTTAACCATATCGCCTACGCAATCGACATCGCGGGCATTGATCATGTCGGCATCGGTTCGGACTTTGATGGTGGTGGAGATTTACTCAAGGATGCAAGTGAGTTCATCAAAATTGCAGAAGGGTTAAGCGAACGCGGTTATTCTGATGCAGACATAAAAAAGGTACTCGGCGAAAATCATCTACGCGTCTTTGAGGCAGCGTGCGGATAAAAAAAGTGGGGGTGGTAAAACCACCCCCAGATGACATGCTCAGAATTTAGGGTTTTAGTTTGCCAATGCAGAAACTGCGGCATCCTCGCTGTCGTAATGTTCAAAGAGACTGGCGAGTCGGCTGAGAACAATCAGGTTTTTGATGTGTTTGCCGACATTGACGACCCCGACACGGCCTTTCTTGCGTGCTATAGCGGCACGTGCTACCATGAGTGCACCAAGCCCTGAACTGTCGATCTTATTGACGTTCTCGAAATTGATAAGAATGCGTGGGGCATCTGAAGTCTCTATCTGCGGCGAGATGGCGTCCCATAATTCTGATGATGCGGGTCCCATTATTTTTCCATTGGGTTCAACGATTGCGATGCCGTTTTGCTGGCGAATTTGGGTAATCATGATTTACTCCTTTTTATTTTACAGGAACTTTTAATTGTTTATTTATTTGTCTTTTAACTTTACGCGATTTAAACATCTATATTGAAGTGTTTATTATCTTAGTCCGACACGATGAAAAAAAGTTCATCTGATATTTATCAAAAGTTGTGTTAG
>JAAXHI010000459.1 GCA_012270875.1 Candidatus Poribacteria bacterium
ACCGTTAAAACCTTTATTAAGCCGCAGATCGTCGTCGAACTCGCAGAAACCTGTGAAAATATCGTCGGCGTTAAGGACAGCACCGGTGATTGGACGAACTCTCTCAACCTCATAGCACTGCTCGGTGAGCGGACGGACTTCTCTATCTTCCTCGGTTCGCATGTCGCACTCGGTGCAGCGCTCCTATTTGGTGCGGCGGGTGGTGTTGTCTCGATTGCAAACGTTGCGCCGAAAGAGTCGGTCGCACTCTACAACGCTGCGAAGGCACGTGATATTGATGAAGTCCACCGGTTACAAAAGTGGATGCTCCGGCTCAGTAAAATGTATACCTACGGACAAGGGGTCAGTGGTATGAAGGCGTGTCTGGAAATTTTGGGGGTCTGCAGCGCACGCACGACAAGTCCTCTACTACCGCTTACTGATACTGAGAAAGCCGAACTCCGAGAATTGTTATCGGATTTAGGGATTGCTGAATGAAGAGATTCTTCAGAATACAAGATTTTACAGCGAAAACGTGGCCTGTACTGAGATAGAAGGTGGATATAGAGAAAAACATCTGAATCGCGGAAGGGCGCGGAGAACACGGATTTTAACGATAATCCTAAGCGTGTAGTCCGTAACGTAGTGGAGGACGGATATACGGAGTGGAGCGTCAAATACCAAGCTGCCTGAACGAACCGCAAGGTAAAATTAAAAAATGATTGAGATACAACCCGTTCGCAAACCGGTCAATGCCACGATAGAGGTGCCGGGTTCTAAGAGTTATACCAACCGTGCGTTGTTGGTCGCTGCAATGGCACACGGTACTTCGACGCTAACGGGTGCCCTCTTCAGCGATGATACACGTTATATGTGCAATGCCTTACAAAAACTCGGTGTCCGGGTTGACGCTGATGAGGCGTTGGCGACGTTTGACGTGCACGGAAATGGCAGTGAAATCCCCGTTTCCGGTGCTGAACTCTATATCGGGAACTCAGGCACCACTTCACGTTCACTTACCGCCTATGTTTCACTCGGACACGGCAAATTCGTCATTGATGGCGATGAACCGATGCGTCACGGTCGTCCTATCGCCGACCTACTCGACGCACTCAGGCAAATTGGGGTCTCGGCACGCACTCAATTTGAGAACGGACATCTCCCTGTCATTATCGAAGCGGACGGGCTTAAAGGTGGAAAGACCCGCCTTGATGTCAGTAAGAGCAGCCAATTCTTAACAGCACTCCTGCTCATTGCACCCTACGCAAAAAACGGTATGGAGATTGCGGTCGTAGGTCATCGCGAAATGCCCTATATTGATATTACGCTCTCAATCATGGAGGCTTTTGGTGTACAAGTTATCAACGAAGACTACAAGTATTTTCGGATTGAAGGTGGACAGCAGTATCAATCGCTCGACTATAACATTGAGCCGGATGCCTCTAATGCCTCTTACTTTTTTGCCGCTGCGGCACTCACCGGTGGACGTGTTACTGTTCAGCATCTAAACTTGGATTCTGCACAAGGCGATGTCCAGTTTGTGCGTATCTTGGAACAGATGGGGTGTCAGGTTAGGGTTTCAGATGCGGGGATTACTGTCACCGGCTCGCACCAGTTGAACGGAATTGAGGTCGATATGCGGACGATTTCGGATACCGCTATGACTTTAGCAGCGATTGCTCCTTTCGCCGATGGTAAAGTGACGATCCGAAACATTGAGCATACGCGCTGGCAAGAGACCGATCGGATTCATGCGATGGTAACGGAACTCCGAAAGTTGGGTGTCCCTGTCGTTGAACACCAAGACGGACTTGAAATCTCACCTGCACCGATTACCCCTGCAGCGATTGACACCTACGAAGACCACCGTATGGCGATGGCGTTCTCGCTCATCGGTTTAAAGGCGAATGGGATTCGGATTAACGACCCAGAGTGTGTCAGCAAGACGTTTCCTGATTATTTTACGGTTTTTGAACAGTTGTATGTATAATTAAAGTCTCGGATAACGAGGGAAATTTATAATTTTTGTTTTTGTGTGCTATACCATTGTAACCAGTTTTAAGCGGCACTGCCGCAAGTCGGAACCTCTCTTCGTTTCTGCCGTTTCCCACCGTAATCGGGGGATAAAAAGACTGGCACTGGAGAATCCAATGAGTTTGGATATGTACTATTTTGAAAAAAATAAGGAATTTGTTACTAAAATGGCTTCTGGCATGGAAGATGCGATCAAAGTAGCAGGTTTTGATTTTATTAATTGTTCTGACGAGTTCTTAAAGGAGATAGCGGATGGTGCTGGAAACTCTTTTGCCAGATCCCTTAGGAGAAATTAATGAAACTGCTTGATACGGTTGCACTTGTGGAAGACGTGCCAGCACTTAAATTACATCGCGGACAGGTGGGCACGATTGTCGAGGAATATGAACCAGGTGTATATGAAGTTGAATTTATCGATTTTAAAGGTCAGACCTATGCTTTAGAGACGTTGCAGGCATCACAACTTATGCTTCTACGGTATCAATTCCTTGAGGAAAGGAAATCCGCGTGACCCTGCTGTTTTCAGATTAGCATTATGCGTCGTTTAGGTGTAGCCATTCTGAGCAGGATATTTTGTCTGTTTTATTTTGAAGCAGTGCCTTCCGCTTATTAACTTTAAGTGCGGAGAACTAATCAAACCGAATTTTTGCCCGAAATTCACCCAAAATGGCGATCCCGCCACCGTAAAACACCACCGCCAACGGAATCAACACCCAAATAGAGAGAAATCCTTTCAACAACACCAAACCGATACCCATCACAGCAGACAGAACGATCGCCTTCAAAAGCGTCGGCAGTATGGGAGATGTTTCTCGGAATTTGACGATATTTCTTGAGATGTAGCCGATCCCAACAACGAGGACATACGCTTCACTGATAACCATCGCGATCGCTGCGCCGACGTGGCTGAAACGTGGAATCAGATATAGATTCAGGGAGATGTTCAAGAAGGCTGTCGTCCCCATCAGGACTGAGAAAGCACGGCGTTTATCTGTTGCCCGTAGGACTGCCAGTACTACCGTCGTTATGAAGAGGAGTCCACCCGACCAACTGAGCCATTGAAGTGCCGTTGCGATTTTATCTACTTGCTCTGAGGTATAGGTCGAAAATAACACTGCTGTAATTTCGGGAGATAGTATTGAAAGTCCGACTGCAAACGGAAGTCCACACAGTACCATCCATCGCATACTGAACGTGTATGCGCTTGGGAATCTCCCCTTTTCTCTCTCCCAAGCCCGCGATAACACTGGGAACATAGCACCCATCATGAACGCACCCGGCAGTATCGTGAAGGCGTTGACAATGGTATAGGGCAACCCATACCATGTATTGGCATCCAGTCCTTCTGAACTGAGTATTGGCAGCATAATCGCATCTGCTCGGAAATAGAGAAGATTTAAGAGATTACCGATCGCGAAGGGGAGTGCCTGCTGCATCAGTACCTTCACAATCTCCCGGCTCGGTTGGAAGCGGAGTTGCGTGAAACGGAATCGAGTGAACCCAACGCTCAAGATGAGGTTAATGCAACTTGCTACGAGCATTATCTGACAGACGGTCACCAATCCATATCCAAAGAGGATTGCCCCACCGCTGACGAAGAGGAACACGCCACGCTCGGCAACCACAGTGAATGCCTCATATTTCACCTCCTCGTATGCGCGGAAGACGCATCGGTACAGCTGCGCAATGGAATTAGCGATTTCTGCCAATCCTAAGAAAATTATCATCTCTACGATTATAGGGGTATAGAGGAAGATACCGCTAACTATCATGATCGCATAAGCGATGATTGACAGGACACAGCGAACAATGAGGGCGTTACCGAGATAGTGTCGGGTCTGCTGCAGGTGCAGCGTCATCTCCCGAATCAGTGGGTTTTGTATGCCGAGTTCTGTCAGGATCGCAATCAGGTTAGTGAGCGCAATCGCAACAAAATAGCCGCCGAGTTCACTTTCGGTGAAATAACGGGGCATCAGCCAAACCGTTATCACAAGCGAGCCGAGGCGGCCGATCAGGTGCGCGCTAAAGAGGCTGGATGTGTTTTTAAAGATACGGTTCATTTACGCTGAAGCTGCGAGAGTTGTTCAAGAATCAGTTCCCGGGCGGGGCGATCCGAATTTCGCTTACCGATATAGAGCCATTTTAGATTGCCTTCTTTATCGACTAAGAACGTCGCAGGTAGGTACATATCTCGGCGATGGAAGTAATACGGTTCAACAATACCGTAGGCCTCATGAACAGAAGAACCCGGATCCGCAAGCATCGGGATGTCCATCGTTTCAGGGTCCTTAAATTTCGATATGACTGAGAGCGGTTCCGGTTTAATCGCTACAACAACGGTATCGTATGTTTCATTGAATAGTTTTCGATCGGTCGCGAACTGCGCCGTGTAGTTGGCACAGACCGGTCAGTAGGTCTGAAGGAGTAGACTGACAAGGACATTCTTCTTTCCTTTGTAGTCTGAAAGTTTGACTTGTGTTTTACCGTCTGCTTCGGTGAGGTTAAAATCTGGGGCAGATGAACCGATAAATAACGGTATATCCCGTTTGAGTTTGGCGAGTTCCTCTCTGATTACGTCGTCTGTGACGACCCAATTTTTGTCCGTATTTTTCCACCGGACATAGCCCGATTTATCAATGAGAACCAGTCCTTCTTCTTCTGGATTTGGCACTTGGCGCCATACTAACAAGAGGTCAAATCTTGCTTTGTATTCTTCCATAAGTGTCTCGTCTATCGACTTATGGTCGGGGTCGGAATGATGTGCAACCAATAGATTGACTTTTCCATGAAATAGCGCGGTGTATTTAAGGTCTTTAGCGAGTGCAGCGTCAAACACGCGGTCACCGATTTCTAAGCCGTGTGCAGCTACAATAACGGTTGCAAAGAGCATCGCAGTGAGCATCGGCATGCGTAAGTATCTATGAAAATGCGAAAATGGCATAAGAGGTACGTCTCCTTAAGTGTTTCTGATTAATAGAGTCCGACTCTAACGTAGTTCGGTACTAAGTTCCAATAGTCATCAATATCGCCGTTCTGGAGTCGTTGCTTCCCCAGATGCGCAATAGTTGCACCCCGCGGGACGTTAAAAATAGGATCCGCAAAGTGGACACGCTCGTTAAGTCTCTCACGGACAACATCGCCATACGTCGCCAGTCCATCGCCGACGAAGTTGATAGTGCGATTTGAAGAAGTGTGTGGATCAAGACGATCGAGGAGAGCCTCAATTGATAAGCAGAGGTCTTCGCTGAGACGTTGCCATTCGGACCCGCCTTGAAAAATAGCACCGTAGACTTCACTCCGTCGTGCGTCAAGAAGCGGACAAATGATGCCGTTTGTCCATCGGAGATTATAGGCGATTGCCTCCAAGGTGGAGACACCGACAATCGGTTTGTCGAGCGCATAACAGAGTGATTTAATCGTTGCAACGCCGATACGGATCCCCGTGAACGAACCGGGTCCAATGCCAACCGCGCATCCATCTAAGGTATCCGCCGTAATATCGCTCCACTTCAGGATACCATCAATCGCAGGCATGAGTCTTGATGAGTGGGCTTGAACGATATTAAGGGTATGTTCAGCGACTAAGTTATCGCCATCAATTACGGCGACGCTGCCAATCGGAGTTGAGGTGTCAATACCTAAAATTTTCATTCAAAGTCAACCAATAATTGTGGCGAGGAATCGTCATCTCGCTCACGTTCTCGTAGAACTGCTTCTGGTGTTACGGAATCTTGGATTTCGTCAGACTGGATAACGGCGGGTAAAATTTTATCTAACGCGACTTGGAGGTCTCCAGTAAAGGATTTATTGGGGATCGAAAGAGCGTTTAGAACCTGTTCAAACCGCTTGTAATCGTCTATTTCTTTCAGCTCGACCCAGAAGATACCATTTGCATCCATTTGTTGTTTGTTCAAATCCGAGAGTGTATTTGCAACCAACACGCGGCTGCCTCGAGCGTACACCGCATCAGCACTTTCAGGGTTTCCTTTTCCCATCAACTTCACTTCACATGGAAAGCCTTCTTTTGTGTCATTAAACAGATAAAAATCAGATTCACGTTGTGATTCTGGAAGATTCCCTTGGTCATAATATTTTTGGGGTACTTGGAAAAGCGCACAGAGTGTTGCCATTAAAGGTTTTTCAACCTGTTTACCAGCTGTGCTCCATAATCCTCCACTGATTGCCGAACGTTTTACAGCGAGTGTGTTAATAACAATCATACTTTCATTGATATTCAAATCAACACTCACATCTCGAAATCTGATTGTGAGAGATACATCTATGCTATCTTGTTCAGTCAGGCTGTTAATAGTATCGTAAAGTGCATCGTAGTGTTCTACAGACGCGTCTAATACGATTTGCTTCCGTCCTGAATTATACATATTTGTGATCGTTTTCTTGTTCAAACCTGAATGAATAGCGACTTCTTGAGGGGAAAATAAATCAGGGCATAGGAATTCCTTTTTGTACCAATCAACAGTTATATCCTTGTTATCCAACTTTGCACAAGCGACACGTTTAAAAAAGTCAACAACATATTGTAAGAATTCAGCGTCAAGCAGCGTCACGATTTCAGAACGGTAATCCTGCCCTGTGAGGAGTTTGCGAATTATGTTTCTGATAACAATACCAGTAAGTGTCATAGATTTTGGTTCCTTTCAGCGAGTCCAGATTTTAGTTCTATAAGCGAAAGAACCCGGGGTTCCGCGTGAGTAAACAAGGCAATATCAAGCAGCTGTTTTGCTCGTTCAATATATTCTGCTTCCTTTTCACAAAGAAGAAAATATCTTTCATAGGTGAGTGCAACGTGTCCAACAGTACCACTACCACCAAATGGATCGAAGACAAGGTCTCCCTTAAAGGAGTAAAATTGCACAATGCGCGCCGCTAATTCAGGTGGAAACACAGCAGGGTGAACTTTGTCTGTCGCCGGATTAATATGCCATAGGTTTGTCTTTTCATATTCACCTATAACTCTGCTTGCTTCGATAATTTCCTCGTCATATTGCCGAATATTCCAATCAATCAGTTTATTGGTCTTTTTACGATAGACCATGACGCTTTCAGTGACGGAATTTGCCTTGTAACCGAGGGGCTTCCGGTGCTGAAAAAATCCGCCATTTCGGTTCTTTGCAGCATAGTCTGGTTTTGTCCAAACGATATCATCAATAAACTCCCAACCTATGTCAGTGAGACGCGGGTGTATGTCGTAAGGAATGGCGTACCGCTTGCTGGAATGCGCTCGACTGATGCGGGGCACGATAACAGGGGACGTGTTAAGTACAAAGAACCGTCCCTCTTTAGTAATGCGGTGTGTCTCTTTGAAAATAGCAGTTAGGAAATTAAGGTATGCCTCATAACTCTGGTAGATCGTGTAATCGCGAGCATTGTAATAGGGCGGAGACGTAAAAGTGAGATGGATTGATTCGTCTGGAATTAACTTTAGAACTTCTTGTACGTCGGCATGGGCAATCACATTTTTGAGAGCATCTGGACTAGTTGGGTGATGGGGATCTTTTCTTGTGTTTTGCCGTCGTGATTTTTTGTCCTTTATTTCACTAGCAAGATGTTCTCGAATAATTTCATTCGGGTGTTCGCGTAGCGAATCTAACGCGGTTTGAATTTCAGGTTTCTCCTTAAAGTAGAGCAGGGCACGCACAGATTGTAGAATAACTTTCGGATCCTTATCGGTAAGGTAACGCATCAAAATAGGTATTGCCTTTTCACTTCTTATGCGCCCGATAGCAGAGATCGCCTCACGGCGGGCAAACGTGTTATTTTCATTAGCTGCGAATTGCGAGAGTTTTGTTAAGAACTTTTCATCTTTGAGTTTGCCTATATTTTTTGCTGCGAGCATACGGATTTTCGGGTTTGCATGCGTGAGCAGGGGGATGAATAGTTCACCATTAAATTCCGCTGGTAACTTACCGAGGTTATCAAGCAAAGACAGAAGTGTTGCTTCATCACGAGTCGGTGCAAGGGCATCCTTAAAAAATGGAGAGTCTACTCTTAATTTTTCATGTTCAATACTGGCTTTGGTTAACATATTTTTAGCAATCACTCCTTTTGTAAAATAAGGTTCATAGTTTCTTCTGTTATCACATTTTTTGAAGTGCTTGTTTTTTGGGCAAAGGTTTCCAGTTGTTAATTCAAGTTCCGTTTTTTCTTATGGAAGTCCCGAAGGGTTTTCAAATCCTTCGGGATGTTTAACACAAAACTAATGTGCTATCTACTTCGTTTTTAACTTTGCCCAAGTAGTGGCGAGTTTATCAGATGCGTCCACGTCAAGCGTGTTAGGTAGCAATTTTTTAATCTCTGCCTGACTGAGAACGGAGGCGTAGATTCGTGAGTCTTCGATGTGCGCATCAAGATCGCCGGGACCGCCGCCTAAACCACCGTGCCGCTTACCCCAGATTGCCTCGGCATCGTCGTTATCAAAGGTCACAAATTGACCAAATGTGTAGTCCCCGATTTTGTCACCGTTACGATATATCCTCACATGCGCTGTGCCCCCATCATCTTCGTACGAGATCGCCATCATAATCAGTTCGCCCGTTTTCTTTTCCTCGAACCCAGGGTCCGGGTCTTGGGTTCGGTGAAACCAGCCACTACCGGCCATCCAACGATGATTCTGGCGTTCCCCAAAGACGATCGCGTCAAATGTGGGATCGGAGAGGCGATCGATGGTTAATATCGAACCTTTCTGTACGTTGAGATCATCCATGATAGCCCAAGATATTAACGTCTTTTCCCCGATATCTGGACCATCGTATCCACTGGCGATTGCCCACTTACCGAGGTCTACATTCAATTGTCCATCCTGAATTGTAGCATCCATGAGCTGAATATCGGCAAAGTTACCCGTAAGATCCTCCAATTCGACACCTTTCTCAAATGTCCAATGCCCAACAAGAGTATCTGCTTTTTCTGCCTGTCCTAATGCTGGGGTTGATAAAGTGAGCAGAAGCAGCGCAGCGCACACCCAGCAGCAATAGTGTTTCAGGTCCTTCACGGTTATTTCCTCCATTGTTAATTCAAGTTGAGGTTTTCCAAAGACTTCTGAAATTCAAAAACAGTGTTGCCTCTAACGATTTTTTGGCAGCAGGGATTTGTCTCATAGCGTGCATCCGCTAACAATATATTCGGACTTAGTATATCACGTTCGAGAAAAAATCGTCATATTTGGGTGGTAATAATGAGTATATTCTTAATTTAGACGCGAAAGCAATTTTTGGAGTTGTTGTATATTCCGCGCAATTGCCTCGGCATCCGGGGTCTCCTTTGCGAGTTCGAGATACGTCTCAAAAGCGGTGATACTCTTACTATACGCGTGATTTTTGTAGTGAAGGTAACCAAGTGTGCGATAATCGCCAGCAGTTTCTGGCAGCAACCACGTGATGCGTTCAGCAGCAGTAACCGCCTTATCGTACTTCTCAAGCAGTGTATAGGCACGCGTCAGATTCCGAAGAATACGCGCTAAAATTTCTTTATCCGTGGCTTCGGCTAACATACTCGGCTCTAATGACACGGTCTCCTCAAAGTTTGCTTGCAGTTTGGCACGGAGCGTGTCCTCCGTCATGAGGACCCCGTTTTCAAATACGTCAAGGAGGATATCTAAATGTTCGAGTCGGTATTTGACAAGGAAATGTCCCGGAAAGTTGACACCAACGAGTGGGAGTCCAGCACGTCTACCGACTTCGATGTAGATAACCGCTAACGTAATCGGGATACCTGTCTTTTTTTCCAGCACGACGTTGAGGAAGTTGTTTCCTAAGGCGTAATAATTGTCGGTATTTCCTGTGAACTTTTGTTCTTCAAAGAGATAGCGATTGAGTTCGGCAATGTGTTGTTCAGGTGATGTCGTCTCTTGGATCTGTTCCCGAACCGTGTCCGCCATTTCGTCCAATTGGCGAAGATATGACTCAATATCGAGTTCAGGATATTCGCTTTGCGCGATGAGCAGCGCACCCGTTGCGAGCTGCGTTTCACTATTATCGAGATTCGCGAAGGAGAAAAACGGGTCTTTTTTGGGATTTTGCATCATTTTCTGAAAGAAAAACAAATTCTTCTTGCATTCGGTGGAAATGTGTGATATAATTGAGGGTGTTTCATAAATAA
>JAAXHI010000143.1:0-640 GCA_012270875.1 Candidatus Poribacteria bacterium
CCATCCTCTACAGCTGGTGGCGTGAACAGGGAGACGGAGTCAGGAAGGCACTTGACGGACATTAGAATAGTTATCGGTTATCAGTTATCGGTTATCAGTTAAAGAGGTTGGCTGTGGTATTGCGTCAACCTATAGACTTTACCAGAAATCTTGATATCCCAAGACCCCTCTTAACTGACAACTGACAACTGACAACTGACAACCATTAAAGCATCGACTGCATCTTATCTGCAACCCAGTCCACAGCGACATCAATCATGGCTTGCCCGCTCTCTGCTGTCGCGAGTTTCGCTTGATGATGATATTCGCGGTCAGACTTTGCTTGCCCTTCATTGGAGATCGTGAGTTTTGCGCTGTCGTAATCCACGCCGTTCCAATCAACGTTTTCCGAAAAAGCAGCGAGGGCAAACGCCGTCTCAAACTCCGCTGCGTGCCCAGGGCAAACGCCGGATTCCATCTGTTCTTGGACTAACTCTGGGGTGTACGCCTCCCAGTAGGAGTGGAATTCTATGTTAATGCCGAGTTTCTCTCTGTAACCGTCCAAACGTTCATGGACAGGACCCGCATTACCCGCATGCCCATTGACAATCAAGATGTTGCTGATCCCGTGCCGACGCATGCTATCAGCGACATCGTATAA
>JAAXHI010000143.1:653-7209 GCA_012270875.1 Candidatus Poribacteria bacterium
ATCACCTGCGGAAACAACTTTTCAGCCGCCAATTTGGAGACATAAACCGCGCTTTGCGTATCGTGATACATTGCCAAGTGTTCGTTGTGTTGCTCCGTGCTACCCGTAGGAATGATCGCACCTGTGAGCGTGCCAGCATCAATCGCCTCACGGACATATCGCCGTTGGTTTTCCCAAAGGAACACTGATTTAATTTCAGACATTATCTAACCTCCACTATTTTTCGGTAGGAAATTATATCTACCGAGTGTGTTTCGGACAGCCGCGATGCCATCTTCCATCAGTTCCTGATTAGGTGGAAGATAGTCTTGCAAACTCTCCCAATCGTATTCGTTCTGCTGCGCGTCATCGTTTTTAAAAAGAATTTTAGTGCCGTAATCTCGGATCTCGTTGAGCGTCCATTCGTAGATATAGAAACCGAAAATATCTGCATGTAGTGTCGTCCCGTTTTCTCTGTCCACCAGATAACTTTCTAAAACCACATCAAACCGTTCACCCGTAAAAGCGACAAGATCCTTCTCAACCGGACCTAAACAGACACCGTCCCAATCAATTATGTGAAGTCGGTCTTCAGTATCTATAATAAGATTGCCGGGAGTCGGGTCACCGTGCGTAATCACAAACGGTGTTTGCAGAGCCGTCGCTGAGCGTCCCAAGCCATCATACCTATTTAATGTCTGTAGGATAGCAGACCGATGCGCCGTGAGTGCCTCAAGCAGCTGCTTCTGATATTTATTTTCTAACGATGTCCCTTTTTTCGCTGCTTCAAGCACGCTGTAGAGTTCATTCCGTAAAGGTAAGTCATATTTTGCTACCGGTAGACAATTCAGATTGACCGAATCCGTAGCGTCGTGGATTGTTGCCAGCAGCGCAGCCGTCTGACGGAGTTCGGCATCGGTGAAATCCTCTCCGACTTTCCACAGATCCCACCGGCTTTTACCTTCAATAAACGGAAAGAATGAGACGTTAAAGTTCTGCCACGAAATGCTCAGCATACCGTCCTGCGTTTCCAACGGAGCGACAACACCAGATATGTTGCACTGGCACCGCAGAAGTGATGCAACTTGCAAACAGATATCTGGCACAGAAGTAGAAGCTTTGGCGAAATACCGCTCGCCTGTTTCAGAAGCGACAATATAACCGTAACTATCTTCACCTTCAGGCAAAAAGGTTATGGACTGCAAAGGCAAACTGTAGGCGGTACTCAGATATTCCAATAATTCCGTTTTATCAAAAGCGTTGTCAACTTTCATGTCTGAATTTCTCGAAATAACTATCAATCTCTGATCTTAATTCAATACCAGCAATTTCAAAGGCATCCAACAGATCCGCGTAACTGCCTTCACCACCTAAAAAATCCCAGAGTTCTTCTGCTATTAAAACCTCGCAACCTAAATCTAACATTCCTTTCAGTGTCCATCGTTTATACGGTTCCGGCTCATAAGGATTGTAAGGAAAGCCAATTATTGTGTTTACAACTGCCTTTGGATCTCGTGTTAGTTCAGCAGCAGTCCACTGCAAAAGAGTTTGCTTGAATTTCTCGAAATTACTTTTGTTAGGTTTTACAGTTTTTAGATCAAATAAAAACAATTCGCCTTCATAGTTTTCCAACCAAACATCCACCTGAGTCAGTTTTACTGTTTCTAAGTTTCCAGTTTGACAAACTTCCCTAATTTCCTGTGTTTCCAGAGATTTATTTGGTTCCCTATCTGTCCCAATTACTAATTCATTGATAATTGTCTGTATTTGTCGCTGTGCCTCAGTACTGATTTGATTAAAGGGTTTAACTTGCGTTTTTGCGACCTTAAACCTTTCACCCGCTAACGCAATAGCTACTGGCTCATAAATTGAGACCCCAAAAGTTGTATTCAAGGATTGAATAAAAGAATATAGGGCCATCCGATCTTTACCGAGCAAACGATGGTGAAATGGCATATAACTTGTTTCAGGACTATACGACTGGAATTTTTCTCGCATACAGTCTTTGATTTTCTCTTTAATCATCATCTGTCGTTGTGAGGACATTTGTCAATCCCTTCTTTCCTTCATGTGGAATATCGTCTCGGAATATGCTGATTCCCGATTCTTTTCGGTCCGATTCAATACAGGTCGCTTGTGTTGGTTGACAATGTACATCCCCGCCATTTCAGCAATAGTCGGATACATATTAAATTTATCGTTTGCCACAACAAAGACATCGTAATCATCAGCCAAAAATCGTTTACAATTCTTAAAAACCTCTGCAACACCGTGAATGTATGACCCTCTCGCTTCCCGCCCTTTTCCTCTAAACAGTGGACCAATTTCTAATTCATCCAACCTTTTGAACCCAAAGAGATCATAAGCGTAAGCGTGCTGCTCGTGATAGTTGATCAGTCCAACATAAGGCGGACTTGTAAAAATCCCTTTGATTTTTTGTTTTTGAACAATTTCAGCGAATTGCGGAGATGCTTGTTTCAACATCGCAAAGATGTCAATAGTTCGTGAATCACCCGTTAAACAGTGTTGAAAGGTGTCCGTTTTTAACCTGCCAAATTCGACCCATCGTTGGATGCTATCCTTGCAATACCGCTCCCACCAACCGAGGATTGAAAAGAGGGGTTTACAGACTTTCCCATGTTTTCGGCAATAATAGGTTGTTGTTACAGGCTTCCGCAATGTGCCTAAATCTGCGTGTGTTGTAGCTCTACAGGAACGAATAGTCCTGCTTAATATTAGCATCAAGGCTTTTTGGGTTGATGTATTTTCTACTTTACGAATTGCGTTATGGACAAAATCAACCTCCGCTCTAATCCCCGGAAGGTACCACTGCTTCATAAAACGGGCAGAGTCAGTTGGCATCTGTATGTCAATTTGATACTCAGCAACAAGGTTATGGTACGTCTCTAAAAAAATGGCTTCCTTCTCAGCACCGTATTGCTTCTGATTGATTTCACCGGCTCTGACTTGGCGTTTGAAGGATACTGGGAAATATTGATTATTGAAATCTGCAAGCATTTCGGCGAGTTTAGCGTCAAACTCAAGTATCTTGGATGTAGCAACAAAATTTTTGAGAGCTGCCGTGATTTTCTGGCTTTCCGTATACAGATGGGTCAAATTATATGTTCCCACCTTCGCATTGCCGATAAAAGCGTTAAACGCTGAAACGTCAATCCCAACTGCGTGCATACCAAGTTCACTTGCTTGGACTAAGGTCGTACCACTCCCACAAAACGGGTCAAGTACAATATCATTTGGTCGAAAATAGACATCGGACTTAAAGGTGTCGGTATGTGCATCTAAAAAATATTCAACCAATTGTGGGATAAATTTGCCTTTGTAAGGATGTAGACGGTGAACGTGTTTTGTCGTTTCCGCTTCTTTAACTTTTTCAAAAGCCAATGTCCAATTCAAGTCATCGCCGAGTTCATCTTTCCATCTCGTCTCTCGACGATTTAGGCTGTAATAATCCTCAAGACTTTGCAGAGGAACCCGCGTTGACCCATTATCAACAATGGATTCAATCCGCCCATACTGGATTAAATAGGTGATGTTTGCTGGCGTAACGTTTTTATTTAGTTGTTCGGAAGCCCATTGGCTTGCCTGTTTAAGTGTCAGAAGCATTTTTCTATATCTATCCTCACACCGGATATGTATCCGATAAAAAATAAGCCTACGTTTATGCTGTAAAGAAGGTCTGTCCGCCTTGGCGGATCCGATTAATCTGCTGAGGGTACTTCCACTTTCTGGAGAACTACCTTGCTTTGGGACTTCAACTTTAAGGTCTCAGTGATGTTGCCCATATTAATCGCAATCTTAAACTGTTTCGTAGAGGTCGAGAACCTGCCCAAGTAGTCCCCAACTGGAACATCCCCGTAGTTTTCAACGAATTTTATCTCAATTTTCTGTCCTGTCTCAAATGCCGCTGCAAGCGTATCGCCGAGTTTCCAACCGCGTTCGGTAAACGGTGCAATTTCCAGATCCGTCACAGCATTGCCGTGATCGTCAATTTCGACGATTGTGCCAGAGAGTGATGCCATTTGTGAACTTTCTGACATACCAGTTTTTTGACTGCATCCAATTAGGAATACGGTTGTTACCAAAATAGGTATAAGTGTCAACTTCCAAGAGTCCCCACAAGATTGATAGAAAAATTTCAAGGTGATACCTCCATTAGTTATTAGTCCTTTAGAAATTTCCTTAAGTATATTTGAATAATAGGCAAATGTCAAGCAGAAGTATAAGAAGGCTGCCGAGATAATTTGGTTTGAGATATAAAACGTGAGTTTGAAAATAAAAATTGAAGCTCCCATAGGTGTATTTTATTCCCCAACCATAAGTGTCAATTTTAGAAAAATAATCGCTTGGGTACCCAGGTCCGGTAGGTTCGGTTTTGCGGCGTACACGCCCAAATGCGATCTGCATTCCCAACCGAACCGGATTCTACGCGAAAACCGTGAAGACTTCAAAAACCTCTTGAATCCCGTAGGGATGGCATCTCTGTAGAAAAACGCGACCACACAGACCTAAGCCCCGTAGGGGCGGCATCTACGGAGAATTGGAACAAAATATCGTGGAAAGTCGCTAAATTGACACCTATGGTGTATTTTATTCCCCAACCGACATTTAATTATCAAACTTCCGGAGTTTTTATTAAATTAATTTGCTTTTCAATAGAAATACTATATAATAACCTAAGTTGCTTGTTGTTCGTCTAAGCGAAACCCAACATCTCACTTTTATCAAACTCACGTTATAAACGCGTTTATGCTATCTTCCTTTGCACACGGTTTTCTTCTCAACACGCGCGAATAAATCAAGATAAGGTGTGATCGGAAGATCGCGCCTATAGCAAGGTAGCCGCAATTCAAACATTGCGCGTTAGAGGTAAATATGTTAAAAAATTTAAATTTCAATAGTAAGTTTTCAAAACCTATAAGTTCCATAAAAATTGTTCTGCTGTTATTTGGAATTCTGTTGAGCCTTTCGGGTTGCGAAAGAATACCAACCCCGATGCTACCGGATGACAGTACATTAGAACCGCAGCCCTTCACAGTGATGACTTACAACGTCTACGTGGGTGCCAGTGTAGAGTCGCTTTTAGGTGTAACGAATCTCCTTGAGGTCCCAGCAGCGGTTGCCGAAATGTACGCGGCGACCATGGCTACAGATTTTTCGGGACGTGCCGCAGGGATTGCGAGTGCTATAAAGGCACATCAACCGCACCTCATCGGGCTCCAAGAAATCTCGTTACTACGCCGACAGAGTCCGGGAGACCGACTGACAGGCGGCGAACCTGCTGAAGAAGTCGTCCTCGACTTTCTCGAAGTTTTGATGAAAGCACTTCAAGCGGAAGGCTTAAACTACCAAGTCGCTGCGAAAGTCCAAAATGCTGATGTGGAAATGCCCATGAGTGCGGAAGGCTCCTTTACCGAATATGATGATGTTCGCTTGACTGATTTTGATGTGATTCTTGCCCGAAGTGATGTTACAGTCTCGCGTCCCGTGAGCATGAATTATGACACCGTTTTTGCGGTTGAGGCGCTCTTCCTTGAAATACTGCGAGGTTATGTCGCAATAGATGCCACCATTTCTGGAGTCACCTACCGCGTCGTCAATACACACTTAGAATTTTTCGGGCAGGATATTCGGGTCGCACAAGCACAACAGTTGATAGATAGCCTTGAGACCGAAACCTTGCCCATCATCCTGTTAGGTGACTTCAACACACCAGCTCCCGATAGCACGGCTTACCAACTGTTACGCTCAGCAGGATATATGGACACGTGGCAGATGGACTCCGAGGGAACCGGTTACACCTGCTGTCAACCGAGTGCACTTCAAAATGAAGTGAGTGCGCACTATGAACGGATTGACCAGATTTTTGTCCGAAACCTGGAACTACCAGCATCTGTTTTAACGTACACTGTCGGCGATAAACCCTCAGACCGTCTACCTTCAGGATTGTGGCCATCCGACCACGCTGGTGTCGTTGCACATTTCGCATATCCAAGTCCACAACCTTAAGTCTGACAGACAAGAACGTTTTATAGTAAAATCCGAAAAGAAGTTTACACTTGCCGTATCAACTTTAAGGAAACCCGGCTCGTAGTCGCGCAATTCATTGCGCTCTTATAGGTTCACAGTTTGCGCTACCATACGAGTGTATAAGTAATTCTGAAATCTACTATAAAAAGTAAAAGGGTGTAGGTTTTGTTCATTATCAAACCTGCACCCTTTTCGCTTCAGTGAAGAAGAAATATACTGCGTAAACTACCTACTCAGATTCACTCATCTCTGGCGTTGCCTCAATTATGTCAGGCTGCGGCATACCATTAAGAATTTGCCGTACCTCGACACTTTTGACTGGATTGCGGTTCGCATCAAAATGGGAGATACTTGTAGCACCTTCGTAGTTTGTGATTTTAGCGATTGCATCTCGAATCGCAGCCGGATCATCGGTTGATCCCACTGTTTCAATTGCCATTTTCAAGATTTTCATGGCATCATAGCCTGTTGCTGCAATACCGTCAACAGAGCCGTATTTCGCCACGCAATAAGTAGTTTCGGACATAAA
>JAAXHI010000084.1 GCA_012270875.1 Candidatus Poribacteria bacterium
ATGAATCATTTATGAACCACCCTCAGATATATAACTATTTTCGGAGTTTTCGCCTCAATCTTCTTAATAAGCGTTTTCTTTTTAAGTTGTGATCGAACGCAACAGGTGCTTCCGCCTGCAGACTCGGATATCCTTGATGATAAGGAGACAATCAAAATCGGTTTCATTTATAGTCCATCTGATCCAGGAACGACTCGGAATGGTGCTGAGTTAGCGGTTGCACTCGCAAATGAGGCAGACGGAATCAACGGACGACCGATACAACTTCTTATTAGAGAGAGTATGAGGGAACCTCTCCTGAGTGCCCAACACGCGGAGGAACTAATCGCTGCCGGAGTATTGGCAATCGTAGGTCCCGACTACAGTGATGAGGCTCTCGAAGCGGGACTGGTTGCCCAACGACACGGCATCCCTATGGTAACCACCTATCCAACGAACCCAAAGGTTCCCGAGAGTGGGAATTATATCTTTATGACGGCGTTCATTGATTCATATCAGGCACGTATAATGGCGAATTTCGCCATACAGGAATTGGAAGCGATGACAGCCGCGGTCCTCACGGAAACAGGCGACTCGCACTCCGAAGGACTGTCAACTTTTTTTATTGACGATTTTACCGCGCAAGGTGGCACAATTGCTGTCCAGCAGTTTTATGAGTCGGGTGCCACAGATTTCACACAACAATTGTTGGCGATCGCTGCTGTTGAACCTGTTGTTGATATTATCTTTTTGGCAGGTTTGGGATCCGAATTCCCACTGGTGGTTAAGCAGGCAAGGTCTGACGATATAGGTATCTCTGCTACCTTTCTCGGCGGTGATGGCTGGGATCGACCGGATTTAGTTGAAATCGGTGGGATGGCACTTGAAGGCAGTTTCTTTGCCAACAGTTTTTCATCCGACGGTCAATTAACCGAAGCGGCGCGTCGATTTGTTGACGCTTATACCGAAAAATACGGCATCGCGCCCGACGGACCCGCAGCACTCGGATACGATGCTACTACCATTCTCATTGAGGCGATGCACACAACAACTGACCTAACTCCCGCTGCGATTCGAGACCAAATTGAGGCAACTCAGGACTACAGCGGCGCAACCGTATTATCCCACTATGATGAAAATCGGCACGCCGTCAAGAGTTTAGTTATCAATACTATCAAAGATGGACGGGTACAGTTCCATCAATTTATTTCACCGTAATACTTGCAATTATATGACGCGAGGTTCATGGACCTCGCAAATTTTTTGAAATGAGGTACTTGAAATGAGCAATCAAAACAGAGATGCAGAATATACAATGGGTCGTACCGAAGAAGAAACGCAACGCCTAATAGAGCAATCGCAGCTTTATGACGATGTGACACGCCGTTTTTTTCTCAGGAGCGGTATCGCAAAAGGTATGAAAGTACTTGATGTCGGTAGCGGTGCGGGTGATGTCGCGCTTACCCTCGCTGAATTTGTTGGTGAGGAAGGAAACGTCGTCGGCGTGGATCTTAACCCTGATATTCTCAAAACAGCACAGGCACGAGCAGATGCAGCGGGTCTTTCAAACATCGAATTCATCGCCGGTGATACCCGAACCCTTGAACTCCCAAACGACTTTGATGCCGTTGTCGGAAGACTTGTACTTATGTATATGGCAGACCCAGCGGATGCACTCAAACATTTGGCGACGCATCTACGTCCCGGCGGGATTGTCGCTTTCCAAGAGGTCGATTTCACGCCTTATACTGCAGCCACACATCCAGATACGCCCTTGGCGAACACATTGATTGACTGGGGACGCACCGTGTTTGAGCGGTCAGGTGCACATCTCGAGATGGGGATGGATCTTTACAAAGCCTTCGTTGATGCCGGTTTGCCTGAACCGACTTTGCATTTCGAGGCACCGATGGGGGGTCCCGAAAATTGGGCAGGCTTCGAGTATCTCGCCAACAGTTTCCAAAGCCTCGTTCCGCTGATGGAGGCTTACGGCATCGCCACTGCCGATGAGGTAGATGTGGACACACTGGCAGAACGGATACAGGCAGAAGTTGCTGCAGCGAAACGACCGATTATGTTGCCACCGCATATTACAGCACACGCCTCATTAGCAACGTAAACGGGTTCAGCACATGGCGAAAGATCATTCAGAGAACTATTCGCACGCATCAAATCACGATGCTACCTACACCTTAGGACGCACTTCGCACGAAACAACGCGTCTTATAGAGCAGTCAAGAATCTACGGCGAATCAACGCGACGTCTTTGCAAACGCGCCGGTATCGCTGAGGGGATGCGAGTCCTTGAAATCGGTAGCGGTGCCGGCGATGTCGCGCTCACACTTGCTGAACTCGTCGGACCAACAGGGCAGATCGTAGGGGTAGATGTCAATGCGGAAATCCTTGACACAGCGCGCCTGCGGGCAACTGAAGCAGGACTACAGCACCTCGAATTCATCGCAGGCGATGCGCGAACCTTTGCGTTTTCAGACAAATTTGACGCGATTGTCGGACGGTTCGTGTTGATGTATATGGCGGATCCAGGAGAGGCATTCGCCAAACTCATAACACACTTAAAACCGGGCGGTATTGCCGCGTTTCAGGAGCCAGAGTATACGCTCTACCCCGCCTTCTTACATCCAAATACCCCTCTCATGAACCAGTTGATCACATGGATTTTGGATGTGTTCGCGCATTCGGATGCACACCTCAACATGGGCATAGGGCTTTATCAGGCTTTCGTTGATGCGGGTTTACCGCCGCCGACAATGCACCTTGAGTCCCCGATCGGTGCCGCGAAAACATGGGCGGGTTACCGATACATGGCGACTATCTTTCAGAGCCTCCTTCCACTCCTCGAAAAGTATGGACTTGCTACAGCAGAGCAGGTGGATGTGGATACATTAGCCGCACGCATTCGGCAGGAGGTTATCGCATCAAAACGTCCGTTCTTCTTACCGCTACATGTGACAGCACATTCAAGGCTCCCAACCTAATCAAAACTTACACAACTCCTTCGCTGGCGCGGTTTCAACTTTCGACCTTCCATGAGTGTGTAGGTAATTACGGGGTTCATGATGCTCCTTAATCCGCATGAACCTATACCTACTGAAAACTGGTAACTCTCACTGTGAGGTAAACTGAAAACTATTCTCCTGACTGCCGATTGTTGATAACTGATAGCCATAAAAAAATGCAATTTTTGGTTGATATACGAATCAATATGTGGTATAATTATATGAGGGTGTTTCATAAATCGTTATT
>JAAXHI010000428.1 GCA_012270875.1 Candidatus Poribacteria bacterium
ACAACGCTATAGAAGGGTGCCATCAATGTCGGGAAGGTGTACCGGAGTGCCTCACACTCAATATGCCATTTGTAGATAAACGGCAAGAGTAGCAGCGATATGAGAATGGTACGCAAGGTGATTTTTTCGTGCGTCGGCATAAGCGGACATCATGAGGGTTAGTGAGTGACCAAACAGTCGATAAAAGTCTCGGTGTGCTACTGCAGAAAAGTGAACCGTCCGCTTATATTTTACGTTTATTCAGATAAAAGTTCAAGAGGAATGGTTGTTAGTTGCAGAGGCATTCAATTGGCACATAATTTCGGTTTCTGGCACAAATCTCTTTATGGTAGGAGCGAGCTGTGCTCGCGATTCGTCCGCGAAAATGTCTGAAAAAACCGAAAACTGACAACTGCAAGGACATATAACCATGAAAATAACACAAATTGAAGCCTTCGCGCTCCGATTCCAAACCGAAAAATCATCAGCACAACATGCCGACAATTATTACTTGCCGGATGAAGGTTGGCGTTGTATCTACGCACGCCACCATGAAACAATGGTCGTCCGAATCACCACATCGGATGGCATCGTCGGTTACGGTGAAGGGCAGAGTCCGGTCTCGCCACGTACATCAAAAACGATCGTCGAAGAGTTGTGTCGTCCGATACTCATCGGAAAAGACCCGTTTGATGTGGAATACCTCTGGCAACGCATGTTCACGGCAATGCGGGAACGCGGACACTATACAGGTTTCTTTATCGATGCACTCGCTGGCTGCGATATTGCGCTGTGGGACATCATCGGACAAGCGACGGGGAAACCTGTTCACAAAGTGCTTGGTGGTCGGTATCGGGGGACTATTCCTTTGTACGCAGGTGTCGGTGGAAGTACGCCAGAGGCAGCGGCAGCCAGGGCAGCTGAATATGTTGCACAGGGTTATGGCGGATTAAAGATTCACGCAACACAAGACCGCGCGACAATTCTGGAACTCGTCGCAGCCGTCCGTGAGCAAGTCGGTCCCAAAGTCAAGTTGATGGTCGATGTTCATACGCAGTACAGCGTTCCAGAAGCGACGATGCTCGGACGCGGACTTGAGGCATTGGACGTGATGTGGTTAGAATCACCGACGGCACCCGAGGACATCCCCGGGCAAGCCGCATTAGCGGCAGCATTGGATATGTCCGTCGCCATTGGCGAGTGGACACGCACCCGTTTTGAACTGCGGGAGGTCTTTGAACGCCGCGCCTGCGACATCACGATGCCCGATATCGCGCGCACCGGACTCACAGAAGGGAAACGGATCGCAAGCCTTGCCGATACCTATAACATTCCGGTGACACCTCACATCGGCGGCGGCGGTATCTTGTCGATTGCAGCGACAGTCCAATTCTCCGCGACGATTCCGAACTTCCTGATTATGGAGCATTCCCCTGATGCGTATGAGATGAAAGGACAGATCACCACACGAAAACCGACGGTCGAAAATGGAACCTTCGTCCTTGATGATACCCCCGGCATTGGTGTAACTATTGATACAGAGGCGTTGGAAGCCTTTACAATAAAGGCTTAGGCTAATTCTGGCAATGAACGTCCCATGTCCTGATATAGTTCAATGACGGCAGCAAGAGCATCCTGGACGTTTTCTAATGCCTCGTTTAATGAATCGCCCTCGGTGACGAACTCAGGCAACAGCGGAGAAGTTACTGTATATCCGCCTTCAGGTTGCGGCGTTAGAAGAAGTGGTATTTTGTATTCCATCAGAAACGCTCCGTTTCAATATCCTTTTTCCTTGTCTACTACGTTAGTCAAGGGTTCGCCGTTCACATATTTGTGCATGTTGTCAATAAACAACTCCATCGCGCGTTTGGCGATGTTCTGCGACGCGCCAGCGGTATGCGACGTTAAGATCACGTTCGGAAGCGTCCATAACGGATTGTCCGGTGGACACGGTTCGGTATAGGTGACATCCAATCCCGCACCCGCCACTTTTCCACTTTCCAGTGCAGCGATAAGTGCCTCTTCGTCAACCACTTTACCGCGACTCACATTGATGAAATAGCATCCTTCTGGTAAAGCCTCAAACTCTGCATGCGATAGCAGTTTATGGGTTTCCGGTGTAATAGGGCAGCATACCGTTAAGACTTCAGAACGAGACAAAAACTCCGGCAGCCAATCGAGTTGTCCCAATTCATCTACTGTGTCGGGTTTATCCATCGGTTCCGGATCCGCCGCAATCACATTGAAATCGAACGCTTTCGCGCGTTGTGCGACCGCCCTACCGATACCACCGAGTCCAAGGATCCCCATCGTCATTCCTGATACCTCAACACACGGCAACCACTCCCACTTTTTCTCTCGCATCAAGTCGAGTTGTGTGTGGATCCCACGGGTCAGTGAAAGGAGTAGCGCGAAGGCGTGCTCAGCAAGTTGCGGTCCATACAACCGCCTACTATTTACCAACGTAATAGGACTCTCTTTAAAGGCGGGATACATTGAACCCTCCACGCCGACGAACGGTTGCATCACCCACTGAAGGGATTTCGCATGAGGGAGTGCCGACTCCGGCACTGTTCCGTAGAGGATTTCGACATCTGAAAGGTGATCGCTGAGAGATTCGCCTTCCGGTAAAAAATTGACTTCCATCTCTGGTGGCGCGTCTTGCAGCATATCCGCGACCTCTTGGCTGATCCCACTGGAAATCAGCACCTTAATTTTAGCCATTGATAATCTCCTTCATTGTAGTTTTTCTCGAGGGTTTTTACATGAAATGAATGCATTAATATGGGCGCGCTTGCTGGTCAACTCGACTCGGCAGTAGATCCATCCGGAAGGGTAGTGACACAGGAATAGGTTTAGCGTCCGGAAAGAGTGAACTCACTCTCGGTTTCAAAATTTTACCGAGGTACGCCTCCACGCCGTTGAGGTAGGGTGATGGTAGACTCGTCCATGTAACGAGTAAATTCAGATGGGCATACTGTTGAATTCGAGGGTCTGTGTGATGTGCTGTAAGTCTATTCCGGATATTTCCTTGCCCAACCTTGACCGTTACAGGGTTCCCGAAGTTATCCCAATACCAAATGATATAAATTCCTTCACAGCGATCATAGTAACTATGGCTTAAATCCACGTTGTGCAATGAACACCACGCGTTGTTCTCACATTTCACCCAAAATAGATGCAGCGTTGTTTGATTCATCATTTTTGTTGCCTCCGGTTTATTGTGACTAAATGGATGCGCTCATCCATGTTGTTTTGAAAGAAGATTTTTCTTAAGTCTCTGTTTCATATTGCTCTTGTTGTGCTTTCACAACTTCGCGCTGATTGTAGATGAGTGTATTATTAGGATCTAGCCGGATTGCTTCGTCATAATCGGCGATAGCAGCATCATGTTGCCTCAGTTCCGCCTTTGCGCGTCCGCGTTGGTAGTAAACAGATGAATCGTCAGGATTTAGTCGTATTGCTTCGTCGTAATCGGTAATAGCGTTTTCATGTTGTCCCAGTTGTACTTTGGTAAGTCCGCGTTGATGGTAAGCAGATGCATAACTGGGGTTTAGTCGTATTGCTTCATCATAATCGATAATAGCGTTTTCGTGTTGTTCCTGTTGTGCCTTCACAAGTCCGCGCGAGTAATAGAGAGATGCATTAGTAGGTTCTCGATAGATCGATTTGTCATAGTCCGCAATAGCTTCCTCAAACTTATGTCTTTTGAATGATTGTTCCGCGCGCTTTACATGTTCATCAGCACTCAGTGGTGTATATGATGCGCGGTCATCGCGTAGAGAAGCGAATCCCTCAAAGTCCGGAAACAGCCCTATTTCAGTGATGCCTGAGACTCGTTCCAATTCGGCCTGAATATCTTCCTTCTTACATTTTCCTATAACACACGCTGCATCTTCCTCAAATTCGTAGTGTCCAAAGAAGAGTATGGACTGCTGTGCAAGAATGCGGTCATTCTGCTGCCGAGGTTGCCAATGGTACAATTGAGGATCACTACTGTCTAAAAAGTAAGGAAGGGACTCTGTTAGAGAATCAGGTTCAATTTCTATAAACCTATCTGCGTCCTTATGCACAGCGAACACTTTACCATTCGTGCTATCATCAGTTTTAGAATCTTGGGCACAAGCAAACCAGAGTGCTACTTGTGCACTATAGGTAAAGTCTATCAGACATGTCGCTGCCTTGAAGTGTTGAAGACCCGCAAGTATTTCTAAATCACCGAGAGACCGTCCATCTCTCTGGTCGTATCCTCGAAGCCGTGCTTCACGAATCAGTGCCGTATTAATTTCAACAAATGTTGGGAAACCTTTGTCCTCAGAATTTTGGTCGGCTTCCGGCACTCGGCGATAAGCGGACGCTTGTATTTCATATTCGTCATTAGGAACACCTCGAAATACATAGGTGCCGTCGTCGAATCGACTCGCCCATTCCAGGAAATCACTCAATGTTTCAATAATTTCGGATTCCGTTCTTCCCACTTAATTTAATCCCCTCAATATGGGCTTGTCTGATTCTCTGCCTTTTGGTCTCCGTGCATAGGTAAATCGGTGTCAGATATACCAAGCAGAGAACTCATTTTTTGGTGCTAATTTGGAATTGGAGATTATATAATCTATCACATACGGGAGAAAAATGCAATTCAAATCGGTTTTTATTCAGACCCATTCAATCGTCCGAAACACTATTCCTCAAGCGTGAAGCGAAGCACACCTCTTCCAATAGTCCCTACATAAAGCGTATTACCATCAACAACAAGTGAAGTGACGCGATTCAAGATTTCTGGTGTAACCTGTTTCCATGTGTTAAAATTCTCTTTCAATTGATACACTTGCCGCGCTGGATGTGCGTGAATGTCTAAAACACCGTATACCGTCGTGCCATCCACAGCAAATTTGTCTATAATCAGCATTGCGCCATCCACGTCGGTTGTCTTGTGCCAATCGGTCCCTTCACTGGAATATATTATACCCTTGTCGGTTGCTATGTAAACCGTTGATCCAGCGAAGGCGATAATTTTGAATCGCGAAATGGGAAATGGGAGGTCAGCGGTGACATTGTTCCAAGTGTCGCCTTCATCAAACGATTGAAAGAGAACTCCATTCCCTGTGCCGACGTAAATGGTCTGACCCGACACAGCAAATTTTAGACCAGCAGGAACTTGAAAACCGGGAACATAAGGAACTTTATTGGAGTGAACAGGAGTCGTCCGTGCTTCTTCTATTGGTAATCCAGTATCATGCCATGCAGTCACCCCGGGTTTCCATCTAAAAAGTTTCTGCCCGCGTTCAACATAGTATGTCTCGTCACTGACGACAAAGTCTCCTAAACGAGACAACGAGAGAATCGCATCTAAGTCTTGAAAACGCTTCGTGAGTGCGGCATTTAACTTGTCCGGATCGTAATCTTCAAGGTCTATTGGTTCTTGCACCATGCGGTTCTGCTTGAACTCCTCCGTAAGGGCATCCTGAAATGGAACCTCTATTTTGTTCAACCACTCCTGTTCATCTGGCTTGACTTTTTCAAAATTGGGAGTTCTAAGAATGGCAATAAATCTGTCGTCATCAACAGATAAACGAAAAAATCGGGTTACCATATTTTTTTCGCCTCTTGCGTAAACACTTCCGTCAAATGCTGCTAAATCCGTAATATTATCAATGCCACCAATAGGAATCGGTGTCCACGAATCACCACCGTCGGTTGAAGTAACAATCCCATCTGTTATCTTCGCGTAGAGTTTACCGTTAGCAGTGACTAAATCTGTGACATCTCTACTTG
>JAAXHI010000530.1 GCA_012270875.1 Candidatus Poribacteria bacterium
ATTGACATCGCAGCGGATCACGGTTTTGATGGCATTGAACTTTGGGGAAAGCCACCACATTTGCCAGCCGACTACGACGAAGACTACGCAAAGAACGTTAAAGAGATGGTACAACGGAAAGGTCTAACGATTTCGGCGTTCGGTTCGTATATTGATCCCTTAATGCATCTCCATCAAAAACATTTTGAAGAAGCCTTTAAAATAGCACATGACCTTGGCACTGACATTGTCCGAATCTGGTCCGCAGGCGGACCTTCAAAATCTATTGCGCCCACCGACAAACGCTTGATTCACTTTCGATTGGTGAGTATTACGCAATGGGCAAATTTCCGTAGCATCCGACTTGGCTTAGAAATGCACAATAACCATTTGACTGACAGTGCCGAAAGCATCTTAGAGACAATTGAAAACGTTAAACTGCCCGCACTGAAAACCTACTATCAACCGCTTGCACGCTCGGATGCTGATGAACCGCATGATGCCGCTGAAAAACTTGCACCACACATCGTAAATGTCCACGCACAAAACTTTGATGAAAACGGTAAAGCATGTCCTATCGCAGAGGGAGTCGTCGATTACACCCGAATCGTTGAGATTCTCGGTAAGGCTGGATATGACGGATACCTGGAAGTAGAGTTCGTCCACGGTGATAATAAATTGGAGGCACTCCGAAACGATCGCGACTACCTCGCAAGTTTGATTGATACAACAAACACGGATGCCTTGAAGAATCTCGACACAGACCCCGTGTAAAATTGACAGAAACGCTCCGAAACAGGGGATAGAAAACAAGCGGGGGCTGCATGCGGTTAGAGGTCGGCATTATCGCATTGGTAGAGGAGGTCTTTGGAATAGCAGCAGAACGCCGCGCCCAGTTTGACTGGCTCCGAAATAAACCGTGTCGTCAACACTTCGGCGAACACTATGACGCAGTGATGGTGCTTTACGCTGAACTCGGAGGCGATTGGGAAGGTACAACTGCGAAAACCGACGGATACCTGATTCCTGATGCCTATTTTCCTGAACCCTATCGCTTCATTTTTGAGTTCGATGAACTGCAACATTTTACGCAATTTCGCGAACGGACATTCCAGTTTTATCCAGAGAATATACCGCTCGCCTTTGAACCAGAAAAATATCGGCAGTTTTGTCAGCAACACCATATCGCAGCACTCGCCAAAGGCCCCGAGCGATTCCGACGGCGGACAGCAGATTTCCCATACATAAACGGACGTGCTGCACAACGCGCTTTCTTCGATACGTTTCGGGATTGGCTGCCACCGCTGCACGGGTTAAACCCAACCGTCCGGCTAACCGAATTTGAAGTCAGACCTATCTTGAAAAAACAACTCAGTGGTGATACCGCAAAGACTTACATGGAAAACTTACTTCACGAACGGATTGATCAATCTTCAATCGCTTTGAAATAAAACAAAAGGCAGGATAAATAACGCTACAATGAGCATGCGAAAGCCTGAAAAGGTGGACATTTCAGAACATCCACTGTTGCAAATCATAGGACAGACACCCCTCGCGAAGATAGATCTCTTCGCTGACGAATTGCCGAATGTTGACATTTACGCGAAGATAGAAAGTTATAACCCCGGCGGCTCGATTAAAGACCGACCCGTCCTAAAAATGATCACTGAGGCGATTGCATCAGGAGAACTCACACACGAAAAGGTTATCCTCGACTCCAGCTCTGGCAACGCCGCGATTGCCTATGCTATGATAGGCGCAGCCCTCGGCTACAAAGTTGAACTCGTCATCCCAGACAATGCCAGCGAAGAACGGATAAAACGTATCCAATCACACGGCGCAAACATCATCCATACCGATGCCCTCCTCGGTTACGATGAAGCACTACGCGAAGTTGATCGGCGCTATGAAGCGCAACCTGACCGATACTTTTTTAACTCACAATACGACAATGAAAACAATTGGCTGGCACATTATGAAACCACGGGGGTCGAAATCTGGAACCAAACGGGTGGAAAAATTACACACTTCGTCGCAGGTGTCGGGACTGGCGGCACCATTACCGGTGTCGGCAGACGGCTCAAAAACTACAACCCGAACATCCAAGTCTGCTCTATTTCGCCAGAGGTATTCCCCGGTATTGAGGGACTCAAACCGCTCGGAGACCCAGAGAATATTGTGCCAGCAATCTTAGACGAATCGGTGATTGATTGCCGTATCCCCACGACAATTGAAGACGCTTATGAAATGTGCAGTCGCCTCGCGCGCCGCGGATGGTTTGTTGGGCAATCCTCCGGCGGCTACCTTTACGGTGCCTACAAAGTCGCACAACAGATGCAGGAAGGCGTGATTGTCACAGTCTTTAACGACCTTGGCGAACGCTACTTTAGCACAAGATTATGGGATTAATCCAAGGAGATTCATGGAAACAGCAGTTATTCCGTTTTGTGGCTTACGCTATAACACGACAAAGGTCGGAGACCTCGCGAATGTCATAGCACCGCCGTACGATGTCATCAAACCCGAAGAACGGGTCGCTTTAGAGGCACGCCACCCTGCCAATATCATCCGCTTAATTTTGAGCCAACCACACGATGATGACACTGACAACGCAAATCAGTATACACGTGCCGCTACACGCATGAATCAGTGGATCTCAGACGGTATCTTCACACGGGATGCAACCCCCCACTATTATATTTACGATCAATCCTTTAATGCCCCAGACGGAAAAAACTATACACGTCGCGCCTTGATCGGTCTCGTGAAATTGGAGCCTTTTGAAAATCGCGTTGTGCTACCACACGAAAAAACACACGCAGGACCGAAGGCGGACCGGCTTAATCTCATGCGTGAATGCCACACGAACCTAAGTCCAATCTTCCTGATTTACGCCGATCCCGCTGGCGATATTGAACAGATAATGGAAGATTTTACCGATGACCGACCCCCTGAAATTGAGTGTCCAGAAACCTTTGGTAGCACGCACCAATTGTGGTGCTTAGCGGATGCTCAGCGGAACCGAGAAATTCAAAACCTGTTCTCATCAATACCGCTCCTCATCGCTGATGGACACCACCGTTATGAAACTGCCCTCGCTTTTCAAGAAGAGATGGCGCATACCGGATTATCCGGCTACGGCTATATGATGGTGAACCTTGTCAGGATGGAATCACCAGGGTTGGCAGTTTTAGCGATTCACCGGCTGCTGGATAAACTCAGTCCCGATGCAATTGCCCACGCTATTGCTAAACTCCCCGAAGTATTTGAAGTATATAAGGTTGACACACAAGCAGACCTTATGGCACAATTGGAGGCACGTAAAGGAAAATCACCCGCTGTCGGGATGTATACCCCAGACGATAATTATCGTCTACTGGTTCCGCATTCAGTGGGATCTGGGCAATTAGACGTAACACTCGTTCAAGAAACCCTCATCAAGGAGATGTTCCAGATTGAGACGTTAGCGGATCATATCAGTTACACCGCTTATGCGGAGGATGCCGTTGCATACGTGAAGGCGGGGGCGGATCGCGTCGCACTCCTTATGAACCCGACACCTGTTGAACAGGTTTTGGATGTGGCTATGGCAGGTTCAACAATGCCACAAAAATCGACCTACTTCTATCCGAAGATGGCAACCGGCTTCGTTTTGAACCTATTGAACCGATAACGTCGTTAATTGATAGGACTTTTGAAGGTGAACCGATGCATCACGAACACGAAAGAGACACTTTAGCATTTACGCACCAGTTATATGCTGAGACACCGCGCCAACTGGCATTTCAGGCGACTACCCCGGCTGCGGCAGAAGCGTGGCAACACGACCTGCGAGCAAAACTTACCGAATTGGTCGGCGGTTTTCCAGAAGAAAAGTGCGACTTGCAACCGGAAGTTTTAGCGTCGCGCGAATTCGCTGGCTATACCCGTGAAACGGTTCAGTTCAAGAGTCGTCAGCATTCGGTTATTTTTGGGTACTTCCTCTCGCCGAAAAATCTTAGCAGTTCAACGCCGAACCCTACGATCCTCTGTTTAGCAGGGCACGGGCGCGGCGTAGACGATATCGTCGGAATTGAGGAAGACGGTAGTATGCGGACAGAATTTGGCGGTTATCAGAACGATTTCGCACTCCAATGTGTGGCACACGGTTATACCGTGCTTGCCATTGAACAATTTGGGTTCGGACACCGGCGCGATGCCGTTGCTCACCAAAAAGGCGGTGGTAGCTCTTCGTGTCAACCGAGCGCGGGTGCCGCACTGCTGTTAGGACAAACAATGGTCGGATGGCGGGTCTACGACGCTATACGTGCGTTTGACTATCTATCGACCCGTCCGGAGGTCGATATGAACCGCCTCGGCATCATGGGAATCTCTGGTGGCGGGACAACCACCTTCTTCACCGCAGCGATTGATACACGTGTTAAAGCAGCGGTCGTGAGCGGCTATTTCAATACTTTTCGGGATAGCATCCTGAGTCTGAGCCATTGTATAGACAATTACATACCGAATGTGTTACAATATGCTGAAATGTATGACATCGCGGGGTTGATTGCCCCACGGGCACTGTTTGTTGAATCCGGTACCGAAGATACTATCTTTCCGATTGAAGCCACACGGTTCGCGGTTAATGAGGCAAAAGCGATTTTCAATTGCTTCGATGCTGACGACAAATTGGGGTTTGAGGTGTTTGAGGCGGGACATAGTTTCTACGGTGTTGGGGCATTTAAATTTCTTAAGCGGGTTCTGTAAAAGGAGGAGCGTGTGGCAATTGAACTATTTTCGATCGGCACAGAGTTAGTACTTGGGCAGATTCAAGATACCAATGCCCATTGGATCGCGCAGCAGATCCTTCAAATCGGCGGAGAATTACGACGGGTGACAATGCTACGCGACGATGCCGAGGAGATGTACGAGGCACTGGATTCGGCAGTCAAACGGGAAACGTCGCTTATCCTCACAACAGGTGGACTTGGACCGACACCGGATGATATGACTGTTGAGGTTGTGGCATCTCTTATCGGCACAGGATCTGTGGTGAGCGAAGAGACTGTCGCTGAATATCGGAAACGCCGCGAGATGTCAGAGAACGACGTGATCAACGAAGCACTCACAAAGATGGCAACTGTACCAGAAACTGCCACAGTCTTACAGAATCCAGCAGGTTGGGCACCCTGTATTAGCGTTGAACACGAAGCGTCTACACTTATGATGATGCCCGGTCCACCGCGTGAGATGAAAGCGATTTTCGAGACCCACATTCAACCGTTGATTGCTGAACGGTACCGCGCAGAGATTACCACAACGCGGGTTTATGTAAGTATGTTTGAAGCCGAAGTTTCACCACTGATGCAAAAGGTGATGGAACGCCATCCAGATGTTTATCTAAAGGCGTATGTCTCCCTCCGCAAAGCGGACGGAAATACCATGCCGGTAGATTTAGTCTCGACAAGCACGGACAAGGCGGATGCTGAGACCCAATTACAACTCGCCGCCGACTATTTTCGTGAACTTGTCGTTGAAACAGGGAAACATTTTAGTTTTGAGGAAGAATAATAGGTGTGCTTCGTAAGTACACCAACGCGTAGGTGTTTTACCGCGTTTCGTCCGGAGAAAGCCTTGTATCGCACCTACAAAAAAGGAGATTTATACTGTGAATCGCAAACCTTCAGGAAATAAACAAGGAAATAGACAAGAAAATAAACGTAAGCCGCAGACGCGGTATGCGAATCCGCCGCGTCCGAAGCGGAAGTCGCAATCCAAAAAGCGAAAGGACAAAGACATCGATACCGATCTCGATATGGAGGTCGAAGTCGAAGATGAAGAGAAAGCACCCTCTAAAAATGACAAAATAGAGGTTGAAGGCACCGTCGTCGAACCCTTACCAAATGCAATGTTTCGCGTGGAATTGGATAACAAACATCAGATCCTTGCCCACATCTCCGGCAGAATGCGGAAGTTTTTTATCAAAATTTTGCCAGGCGACAAGGTAACTGTAGAACTCTCGCCTTACGATCTCACGCGGGGACGTATTACCTACCGGAAAAAGTAGTTTTCCAAAGAGACTTGTCGGCGCGGTTTTCGACCGCGCACTTGTCACTCGTGCATCCGTTACAAAGCAACTACTTTACTGACTGAGAAATGCTATGGAACCTGCCGTTTTAGTTCGTATCAATAACGCCGATGAAAAAGAGACATCTCGACTCCTCGATGCTATTGAGGCAAAACGGGGGCAGGTAGAGGAACTCACAGTAACGGTTGAAAAAATTAAGTCAGAAGTTGACACATTTCAGCACCGTTACAATGCGCATATCAGCCGCTACTACCTTGAACTTGATAAAGTTGAACTCGAAACGAAGGAATATCGCCTCCGACTCCAATTGCGTCGGGAAAATGTCAGTGAGGAAGAGATCGAAGCGCGTGTGGAATCCTGTTTTAGAGCAAGTCACGCACGTATTGAGGCATACGAGGCGGTAGATGATTCACAACCAACATCCGAAGACGAGCAACTCCCTGTCCCGCAGGCAAAACATCTGCAAAATCTCTACCGCAAACTCGCCAAACGGTACCACCCAGACAAAACTATAGATGCCGAAGAACAACACAGACGAGAGCAGCTGATGCCGCTTATTAACCGGGCATATCATGAACAGGACATTCAGATGCTCGAACGGCTAAGCCTCGGAGATACAGAGCCTCACATCTCTGAAAAAACCGCTGCCGAGAAACGGAAAGCATTACAAGCAGAACTCCGAAATCTTAACCGCGCAGCAAGTGAACTGCGTTTAGAGATAAATCGACTCAAAACAGGACGCACCTATCAACTGAAGCAACAGGTGGAAAACGCTAAGAACGCCGGGACAGATCTCCTCTCCGGACTCGCAAAAGATTTGGAGCGGAAAGTTAAAGCGGGGCAAGCGCATTTGGCAAGCCTGATCAATATGTGGCGGCGTACACAATGACAACGAAGCACTAAAAGTAATTTATAGATGCGTTTTTACAAAGGATCATCATGCAACTGAAAGACAAAGTCGCTATTATCACCGGCGGGGGACGCGGTATCGGCAAAGCCATCGCTATGGCTTATGCTGCTGAAGGTGCAAGCACCGTCATCGCTGCACGAAGTGCCGCACAACTTGAGGGAGTCGCGACAGAGATAACAGCACAAGGCGGTGAAGCACTTGCCGTACCAACCGACTTGCGAAGCCGCGAAGCAGTGGAGACCCTCGTTCAGAAGACTGTAGATCACTTCGGACGGATAGATATACTTGTGAACAACGCAGGCATCAATCCGAGGGGTCTATTTTTAGATTCCACAGATGAAGAGTGGGAGCAGGGGTGGCAGATTAATGTAATGGGTGTTGTGCACTGTTGTCGTGCTGCACTGCCAATTATGCAGCAACAGGGAAGTGGTAATATCATCAACGTCGGATCCGGTATGGGACAGGTCGGGCATGCGAACCTCAGTGTCTATTGCGCCTCCAAAGCCGCTTTACACGGATTAACGCAGGCGATCGCTGAAGAGGTGTGGCAAGACGGCATCATCGCCAACGTGCTTATCCCCGGTCCCGTGAAAACGGAACTCTCAAAGCCTGCTTGGGAAAGCGAAGACAGTTTCAGGACAAAAAGCGATCCGTGGAAGGAACCGGAGCAGGTTGTCGCATCGGCACTTTTCCTCGCAACGCAATC
>JAAXHI010000004.1 GCA_012270875.1 Candidatus Poribacteria bacterium
CAGCCAAACGCCTCGGAGATTCTCGCATCCGTCCAGCTGGGACCGTTGCGATCCGCCTTCAGCAAGATGTGGGCACGCATGAGTTTCAGTGCGGAATGCTCTCCTTTGCGAACTAACGTTTCGAGCGTCTGACGTTCTTCAGATGTCAGCTCAACTTTATGTGTTTGTTTTCTCATTGTAGACCTCTTGGAGATAGGATTCAATCATAGCAAGAATATATCACGAAATCTCCAAAAAGTCAACAACCTTATCGTAAACTCAACATTGAAAGACTACTAGTGGTCGTGCGAAGTTCTAACAGATGACAGGGTGTCCAATCGACAGCAACAAGGTCGAGAAACTCGCTCGTCCAAAATGGATAATGCGTAAGTCCTATAATTTTTTCATAGAAAGGAACTATATGAACAAAGCAAAAATTAAGGATAATGTTCTCACTGAAAACACAGCACAGAGCGTGTACAATCATCTTCAAACACTGCTGAAGACCCCAGACAGTATATATAGGTGGGTTTGGGAACTTTTGCAGAACGCTCGTGATGCCTCAAAAGGTCCCAATACGCTAACTGCCTCTATTGACTATCGATCGGAAGAACTCGTCTTTTTGCATAATGGACACGGTTTCAAAGAAAAGGAGATAGGTCATCTCATTTTTCATGGTTCAACGAAAACTGAGGATGAAGGCAAAATTGGGCAATACGGTAGCGGTTTTTTAACAACGCATCTGTTGTCATGGGCAATAAATATTTCAGGCCAACTTGACGAAAGCGAACCTAACGGACAATGGTTTAATTTCTGCTTGGAACGGAAACCTGACTCCGAAGTAGCACTCCGCGAGTCAATGGACGAAGCATGGGAAAATTTCAATCCTTCTTCATCTCCAATCCAAGACGATGACTTCGCTACTGGCGATGGCTTTACTACCCGATTTGCATACCCTATTCACACAGAAGAGGCGCGAAAAGCCGTGGAAGAAGGAATCGCAATGCTGAGAGAGTGTGCCCCGTTCGTGGTTGTTTTCAATCCAGAGTTCTCTGGGATTAACATTAACATTGACAACACAGATTGTAGCGAAGAATTGTGTTTTAAAGTTCTTAAGCGCAGCCCCTTGGAGACATCTGGGATTGAGCAAATCACAGTGGCGGAAAGCAATTCGGAAGTAAAGAAATATCTGCTGGCAGAAGGTGATAATGCATCTGTTGCTGTCCTAAATAGCGATGATTCAGAATGTTTACCTATTGAAGCGATCCCACGGCTTTTCTTAGGTTTTCCTTTGGTGGGTACAAGGTCTTTTAGTTTTCCAGCTGTTATCAATAGTTTCGGATTTTCCGCAACACCTGATCGAGAAGGAGTCTGGCTTGCAAAAGACGGAGACGCAGCAACTATCGAAAACCGAAATATTATTGAGGAAGCCTGCAAATTGCTTGGTGATTTGGTCAAATATGCTGCATTAAAAAAGTGGAAGCATGTGCACCAATGGGTGAACGTCCCTCCTATCGAGAATCAGAGTTGGCTTGATGCGAACTGGCTTAGAGATTGTATTAGAGACAATCTTATTGAAAAAATGCGCCAAACCTTGATGGTGCTCAATACAGATGGCAATCCTATAGACCCAGAACAGGTTAAATTGCCGTTTGCAGGCAGTCAAACGAGCATAGAGGACCTTTGGGACTTATTTAAAGACATAAAAGGACAACGTGAACTTCTGCCTAAACGAGAAGAGGCAACAGGATGGTGTGATGCTATCAAGAGTTGGGCGGATGTATATCAGAACGAACCGATTTCTTTATTTTCTGAAGTGAGTAATGGTCCAAAATTGGCATCGTTCATTGAGGATCATTGTAGCAGGCTTGAAGATCTTCAAGATTTACTCCGAGAGGAAATTTCTGAGGAAATTTCTGCGGTTGAATGGCTGAATCGATTACATAGTTTCTTTAATGAAAACGGGTTGCGTGAGGAAACCCTTGACTATCCTATTGTTATTGACCAAGCAGGTTTCTTTGACACATTATCCGCCCTGCATAGAGATCCGGGCATAAACGATGAATTAAAAGAAATTGCAGAGAAGCTTGCTTGGTCGATTCGAGAGGAACTTCGGGACATTCGGCTTACATCGGTAAGTGAAGACGAGGGGGCTGGAGATATGGATAGTAACGAAGTTGTTGATACGCTCTGCCAAAAACTCCGAGACCGTGCTGATGAGAACCCAGACGACGACTTCCAGGCGGCCAGTGCGCGACTTTTTGCTTGGATAGTAGGTCAAAAGGACTGGAATAACTTACGGGGTTTTCCTGTATTTGCAAAAGATAGCAAATCTGACAGTCCCATTCTTGATCTGCCATCTGCTCATTCTGGAGAACCACCACTAGCACCCACCGGTGCATGGGACGAAGATTTGCAACAATTCTCCAAACTCTTTCCGCCTGACCGTATCTTAGCTGATGTGTTTTTTAAAAAGGTGTCTAACCCAGAAACTTGGAAACAACTTGATGAACAAGGCTTTATCAGATGGGATATGATAATCCAACGCCCCGTGACAGATCTCAAATTGCTGTCTCCAGAAGTATCTGAAGATAAACAGGATCACAAAACTGCTGAGCCTATCATTGGTGTAACAGATTTTGTAGAAAGGGTCGCAGTCATGGATTGGGTACGCAATACGAGAGACCGTGCCTATCTATTCTGGCGATTCCTCACTGAATGGCTTATCAAAGCGGACAGTCAATATTTAGAGGTTAGAACAGCAACCTGTAACTCCTGCGAAGGTGATATTTCTCACAAATATCACATGGCTGCATGGTTGGTACCAGTGCGAAATAACCTCTGGATCCATAACGATAAAGACAAGCAACGTTTCAATCCAAACGCTCGGGAACTTGCCAGGCTCCTTCGGGATAATGAATGGAAACTCAATTCTCTGGACGAGAATCCCGACACTGTCAAATTATTGGAAGCAATTAGTGTAACACCTTCTGATTTAAGGTTAGAATTCATTGCAGACGACGAGAAAAAACGTGACATACTCATTAACGCTGCTACAACGTTGTGTAGTGCCACCATTTATTAGGGC
>JAAXHI010000128.1 GCA_012270875.1 Candidatus Poribacteria bacterium
TTATGCTAGTTAACTCCCCTCTTTTTATAGCCACTAAAAAAAGGGGAGTTAACAAGTCCTCCAGTCTGTTACTATAGATGAACTTGACAACCCATCTAAAACTGGAGGATACCCCTAATGATAACCGATTTCGATGACCTGTGTCTATGGACTTATGTCATTGTTGATGACATATTGATAAAACTCGCACCCTTACTCCGGCGTCCCGGTCCCTGTCCCGATTGTAGTGATAGTGAGTTAATCACTATGATATTGGTTGCCGAATGTAAGGGGTGGGACATCGAAACGCAACTGCTATCTGACTTTAGCCAATACCCGAATCTATTCCCTATATTGCCCTGTCAGAGCCGGTTCAACCGACGCAGACGCAACTTGGGGACACTTATCAATCGGATTCGGCAGATGCTCTTGTCAGACATTGAAGGGGCCGAGCAGAAGTTGTGTATTATTGATAGTTTACCGATTCCCGTCATGCAGTTTCATCTTGTACCTTCGTCATCAAACAATTGGTCGTGCTACGGTGCTGATTATGGGCGAGTTGAATCAACTAAACAGACTATTTTCGGCTATAAACTGCATCTGTTAGTCACCGCAAGTGGAGTGATTATTGATTTTGAACTGGCACCTGCTTCTGAAACCGATTTATCCGTTGGCAATGAATTGCTCACCGGACACCACAATAAGCAAGTGATAGGGGATAAAGCGTATATCAGCACCCCAATCAAAGAACAATTAGCCCAAGTCAACGGTATCGATTTGATAACCGTACCTCGCCGTAACCAGAAACAGCAAATCTCCAGACAAACCAAGCGGTCAATTAACCAAATTCGGCAGATAGTGGAAACCGTTAATGGGCAATTGAGTCAACAATTTCAGATAAAAAAGAATCATGCGCATACGTTCTGGGGATTATGCACGCGGTTATACGCCAAACTCACCGCTCACACGCTTAGCATTTATCTGAATCAGCTAACCAAAAAAGAAGCGTGTTTACAGATGAAACAGTTAGCTTTTCCTGGCCATTAGGAACTAGCATAAGACCCTA
>JAAXHI010000224.1 GCA_012270875.1 Candidatus Poribacteria bacterium
CAAGGAAACTAAAAGTTTATTCTACACAATGAAAGTTTTATTCATAGAAATAGTATAAGTTCTACAATTTCTTTAATTCAGTCACAATTTGATCGGAACTAACGCGCGTATCAAATCTGGCATCAAGGAACTTCCATGCAATATGCCCATCTTGGTCAATAATATAGGTTGCTGGGCGCGCGATACGCATGTTACCTGTGTCAATAACATTATAAGCATTAATCGCTGCCTTATTTTCATCCGAGAGTATGAGATACGTTATCGCGAGATTCTGCCTTGTTATGCCTGTAAGTGCCTGTGAATCGGCACTAATCGCGATTACTTCGGCATCTTGTGCTTTAATGTCTTCATAACCTGTTTGCAACTCGCCGAGTTGCGCTTGACAGAAGCCTCACGTACCCAACCGATAGAAGACGATGACCAGCTTTTGTCCACTATAATTTGAGAAATTATGGATATTTCCATCTGCATCCGGCAACGAGAATTCGGGTGCCGCTGCACCGACAGCGAGTCCCTCACCTAACGGAAGTTGCATGACGGTATCTTCTGAAGATATTATATTTTGTAACGTCTGCTCCGGTTTGTCACATGCCGGACACAAGAAGATAACAGCAGCGAGTAGGATTGAAAGGTTCATTAAACTAAAAGTGTCGGAAAACGGGGTTTTCCGTTTCGGGTTTATGAGATAATGTGTTATCAATTTGAATTGCATATTTCAGGGGTTCCCTTCATCATCAATCTTCGGGCTGGAGACCCCCCGCTTTAGCTTGGGGAGGAATGCCCGCTCCTATAGTTAAAGTTAAGCCGTGTTAGGATTGTGAAACTGTTTCGTTTCGCACTCGTCGTGAGGCGTTTGTTGCCTGCCAAGTTGTATATGGAAAACAAGCCTTTCGCATTAACGCCAGCGAGGCGTGTGAGACCATAGTTGACGTGCTTGATCAAAGTGTTTTTGATAAGTCCATTTCCTAATACAGTTCCTCCATATCTATTGCGTTGCCCGCCTTTCGCTTCTTGTTCACGGTGTAAACATCTGCGTTTGATAGGTATAGGTGCTATGCAAAATATATCTGTGTTGTCAGGTATATTCGCACCGCCTACGCTGTGATATGCCAGACACCAATTATCTACACAGTGGGCATCAAAGGTTTCTGACATCTTCTCTGACGACTTCTTTAGCCCTAACCGCTCGCGTATTTCTTTTGTCTGCCACCCTTGAAGCGTTAGCAACTCCCACCGTTTTCGGATTTCGCTATAGAACCACTGCTTACCGACTTCAAGCGGACTAAAAGAGGTATTCCACTTCTTAGCACGTTCTATCGTCGGTGCCTTAATATCCTCTACGCAAACATGCCTGATTGGATACAGATTTGAAAGCCAGTGAAGTATTCTTAACTTCCAATCCCACCTCGCACGTGTGCCTGCGGGGATACGCTCTTTGTTTGCGAGTCTGTTCATGCGGTTCTTTCGGTTCGGACACTTGCGAGAGCGTCTGTTTCTACGCAACTCACGACGCTTCGCCACTTTTTTACTCACATGGCTATGAGCGTCCACCTGCACGTTCAAATAGGTATGTTTCTCTGATTTGACTGTAAACCCCTCTTTCTTACTACCGGGGTCTACACCGACAACAATATCTTGTATGTCTCTGTCAGAGGGTTCTTTGTTCAGACGGATACAATAGATACCGTTATTCCAATACGGTGTTGCCTCGCTACGCTTGATAAGTTTTCTGGCGCGTGCAGCATGCAGAGGCATCAGTTGTTGTCCGTCTTTGGTTTTGACAGGCACAAACATAAGTTTGTATTCTCCTTTGCAGGGTATATGTTTCCCCATCCAGATCGCAGTATCTAAGTAGAATCAGACTTGGGGAGCATCCAAAACGTTGTATTGGTTGCCACACCAAGATACCGCGATATATTACTGTAGAAAACCGTTTAACTTGTGGAGTGGACGCTCGGCATGCGCTTCTCACAAGCCCAAGTCTTTAGACTTGGGTAGTTGACTTTGTGATTGCATCCAGTAGCGAACATCGGCGCGCATCTTTTCGAGGATCGGGCGCGTCTCAGCACTGAACGCCAAATTATTGAACTCATACGGACCCGTTGTTATATCATATAATCAGGACTTACGCAAATAGTT
>JAAXHI010000597.1 GCA_012270875.1 Candidatus Poribacteria bacterium
CGTTGTGAAAAGTGTGACCAACCTATTCCGAGTTGGTCGGGTGTGTGTGTCAATTGCGTCCAAAAAGGAAAGCTCATCTTTCGACTCATCAAATACGCTGTTCCGCTTTGGCACGTCGTTGTGCCGGCGTTCCTCATAATGATGGTAATGCGTTTGGTCGGGCTCTACCCAGAGATACTCATGATGGATCTGATCGACAGGATTATCAACCCTGCTGGACATGCTATTGCTTCAGGATTGCCGATTCCCGAAACAGATTGGGGACACCTTCAGGGCACTGTAAACTTCTTAGGCGAATGGTTTGAAAACATACCTGTCGGTGGAAGTTTCGGACATCTGGTAGCGATTGTGCTCCTGATGGCGGGCATTAACGTATTCACAATGGCAGCTGGGGCTGTACGCGGCTATATGATGGCGTGGGTGGGACAGAATATCACTCGGCGGCTTCAGAATGAAACCTATGAACATCTGAACGCACTCTCCATTGATTTTTTTCACGAGCGGGATACGGGGAACTTGATGTCAAGGATTACGCACGATGTGTCAAGGCTCCGAGATTTTATCGCGAATGGGTTGCAGGATATCGTCGGTGATTCTCTCACGATTATCTATATCTGTGCAATCATGTTCGGTTACAATTGGCAACTTTCCCTCTGGACGTTGATACCTATTCCGTGTCTTATCTTCTTCACAATCTTTTTTGGCAAAAAGATGAGCAAGGTATACCATGTTTTATGGAAACGGTATGCGAACATTAGTACGATTCTCGCAAGCACGATTCCAGGGGTCCGCGTTGTTAAGGCATTTGCTCGCGAACGCTACGAGATAAACCGGTTTAGTGATTTGACATATCAGGTATTTAGCGGTGAGTTGAACGCTGCGAAACTTGGCACGCTTTACCGCCCGATTATGGAGTTTATCGTCTTTACGGGGCGTATTATCCTCTGGTTGGTGGGTGGATGGCTGATTTTCCAAGGTGATGTGAAGCTTGGGATGCTATGGATGTTTCAAAGTTATATGATGCGATTTTTTAGACCTGTGTATACACTCTGTCAAATGAACGAGCGATTCATCCGAGCAGGTACCTCCGCCGAACGCGTGTTTGAAATTATGGACACCCCCCCGAGCGTCGCTGATAAAGAAGATGCAGTGGCTCTTGGGCATATTCGCGGTGCTGTGGAATTTAGGGATGTTTATTTCTCTTATGATAACGAAAAAAATGCGCTCAACGGTGTTAGTTTTCAGGTGGAACCCGGTGAAATGATAGGATTGGTTGGCCACAGTGGTGCCGGGAAAAGTACGCTTATCAACCTCATCACCCGCTTCTATGATCCAAACGATGGCGCGATAATGATTGACGGTCACAACAGTCGTGACATTCAGGTGAAGGCGTTGCGGCAACAGGTGGGTGTAGTCTTGCAAGACCCGTTCCTGTTCCAAGGCACGATCGCCGAGAATATCGGTTACTCAAAACCCGGGGCATCGCGACGGGAAATTATTGCGGCTGCGAGGGCGGCAAATGCCCACGATTTTATTATCAAGTTCCCTGATGGTTACGACACGATGGTAGGCGAAAGAGGCGCGAGAGTTTCAGGTGGCGAGCGGCAGCGTATCTCTATCGCACGCGCAATTTTGAAAAATCCGCGCGTTCTTATCTTAGATGAAGCGACCTCTTCCGTTGATACCGAAACGGAGTCCAAAATCCAAGAAGCATTGGAAAGGCTCGTTCAAGGAAGAACTGTGTTTGCTATTGCGCATAGACTGTCAACCCTTAAGTATGCTGATCGGCTTATTGTGCTGAAAGAGGGAGAAGTAGACGAAATCGGGACGCATGAGGAGTTGCTTGCTAAGGAAGGCACCTACGCCGGGCTGTGTGAGAAGCAGACTGAGTTATCGAAAATTCGCGCATGGTAATTTAACCATGATGGAAGGAGGCACATTGATGACGGAAGCGATTAAAGTAACCGATGAATTAGAGTTTCTTGATGCGAGCCATGTCAGGATTGAGCGGAACGCATTTGAAGAACTCGTTGTCCAACTTCCGGATGGAACAACCCACGCGAAGGTTGAGCCAGTCTGTGCTTTTCCTGTAAGCGAAACCAGTCGATATATTTCCCTTGTAGATGAAGAATCCAATGAGCTCGGCATTATTGAGGATATAAAGCAGCTGCCACGCGCGTCTCGTGAGGTGCTTGTTGAGGAGTTACAGAAACGGTACTTTATGCCGAAGATTACCAAAATCCATGAGTTGGATGGACAGTTCGGTATCACGCAGTGGGTAGTTGAAACCTCTCAGGGAGATGTAGAATTCGGGCTGCGTACCCGATACGATATTGTCACGCTTGAAAACGGACGCGTTCTGATCAAGGATGCCGACGGCAACCGATATGAGATTGAGAACTACCATAAGTTGGACCCGAAAAGCCTCGCGCTACTTGAGACCCAATTGTAGGCACCCCGCCGATAAGGAGAATATATGGCAGAGAATGTGAAAATTGAACGTATTGAATGGGCACGCTTAACAGGCGAGCGTCCGCGGAAAGCGGGTTGCAATTCACGGCTGGGTGAACACGGGTTGCATGTCCGTCCCCCGATTGCCCGCCTAACGACGACAGATGGCGTTAGCGGTTTTGGGTTTTCATCGATTTCACGTGAGAAAGCGGAGGCGATTGTCGGGTTTCAACTCAGTGAGGCGTTTGAGGCAGAAAATGGTGTCACTGAAGAGTTCAGGATGCTGGAGTATCCACTCTGGGATTTGGCCGGACAGTTAGCACAGAAACCGGTGTATGCGATGCTCTCTGGACAGAACGGGGCATTTCGTGCGCCGTGTTATGACACCTCGCTCTACATTGATGATCTGCACCTTGAGGACAACGCTGAAGCGGCAGCACTCATCGCTTCCGAGGCGTTAGAGGGGAAGGCGCGCGGACATAACGCCTATAAGATCAAAGTAGGACGTGGCGCGATGCACATGCCGCTTGATAAAGGCACACAGCGCGATATTGATGTTATCTGTGCTGTACGCGAGGCTGTCGGACCCGATGCTACGATTTTGATAGATGCGAACAACGGTTATAACCTCAACCTTACCAAGCAAGTATTGGGTGGAGCTGCCGATGCAAAGGTCTACTGGATGGAAGAAGCGTTCCACGAGGATGCCCGCGTCTATAGTTTGTTGAAAGAGTGGCTAAATGCCGAAGGTTTGGAAACCCGTATTGCGGATGGCGAGGGTGGCGCATCGCCGCACCTTGTGAATTGGGCAAAAGACGGGCTCATCGACATCGTCCAGTACGATATTTTCCACCCTGGTTTCTCACGTTGGCTTGAGTTGGGACCCGAATTAGATGCCTCCGGCGTTGGCACGGCACCGCATCACTACGGCGGCTACTACGGTAATTTTGTCACCTGTCATCTTGCGGCGAAGGTGGAGCGGTTTGAGTTCACCGAATGGGATCATGCGACGACACCTGGGATAGATGATTCAGGGTATTCCGTATCCAACGGTTATGTAAATGTGCCGCAAAGTCCTGGTTTCGGGTTGAATATAGAGGAGATACCTTACCAAAAAGCGCGTGAAGAGAACGGATTTGATGTTCGGGTGTAATGGCTTGCCAGCAAAGCATAAAGTATTTGAAAGCCACGAGGAGGACAAAAAGTTATGGGATATTTGTCAGATGCCGATAAAACTTTTTTCAAAGAAAATGGATATCTGGTGATGCGTGGTGCGGTAGAACCAGAGGCGGTTGATGCAGCGCTTGATAGGCTTTGGGAAGCACTTGACGAAGATAGAGACGACCCGGAGTCTTGGATTCGTAAAGGCTATCGTACGGTGCCTATCGGTAGTGAAGCCGTTATTGCTGGTACAACGTACAGTAACCGAGTTTTCGCTATGGCGGAGGAGCTCGTCGGTAAGGACAAATTGAACACCGGCGGCGGCGCGGGACCGCACATCAATTTTCCGGATCCAGACAGAGAATGGCGCGAACCAGGAGGACACCTTGACGGTTATCACACCCCTACGAACGGTGTGCCGAAGGGGGTCGTCGGTGCGTTTACACTCGGTGCGACCGTCTATCTTGACAAAGTTGAAAAGCAGGGTGGCGGATTTACCGTCTGGCCCGAGAGCCATCGCATTTGGGCAGAATATTTCAGACACCACGACTTGGATAGCCTTCCCGGTGGGGTTGCGCCGTTCGATTTGGGACCGAGTTATGAGTTCACAGGTGAAGGCGGCGATGTCTGTTTCTGGCATCATCAGATGAGCCATACTGCTGGTATGAATTGTGGGCACAATGTCAGAATCGCTGTTATCAGCAGGTACCGCCGAAAGGATCTTGACGAGATTAAGTTTGAAACCCCTGACGATATGTGGAAGTATTGGGACGGGATTTCGTAAATTAGCGCATTAGCCATCAGCCGTCAGTAAAAAGGCATTAGATTCACCCAACATTTCTTTTTTGACCGCCCTGATTGCTGATAGCCGACTTAGGAAAGTTTGGGAATGGACCTCTATATGAACCCTTCCGAAGTCTCGGAAATAATAGGTGTGGAAGAGGGAATCATCAGCCGCGCATTAGAACGGCGAGATGAGGAGATTGAGCCGTATCTGCGTGTCGTGTCTGCTCGGTCTGAAGAACCGGGAAGTTCCACAAAACCGCAAATGCAGCTACGGGTTGATGGGCTCGCGCCGCTGATAAAGAAACTCACCTATAATATCCCAACGGATGACATCATTGAGAATCTCAGCTGCCAAATTATTGATATTACATACCTACGGGAAACTTGTGATAGATTAGAAGCGGCAAATAAAGCACTTATTGCTGAAAACACGCAGCTTCGCGAGACTGTTGAATCTTTCCAAGCAGAGAGAGGGGATTGGTCCTCTCAAGTTGATGATTTAACAAATCAGTTGAGGCAGGAACAGTCTAAAGGTTGGGTAGGTCGCCTGTTGAAACGGAAAGATTGAAAGATAATCGGCGAATCAGACTACAATTCCCTGAAACACTATGACAAAGGAAAAACGAAATCAATTAATTGCAATCGGGTTTTTCGTAATTGGCACTGTTTTTCTCTATATAGAGGGTCTCTCACTGCTACCAGCGATTATGACAGAAAATAGTGTTTTGCTTAAGGGCGTCTCGCTGGTGTTGCTGAGTATTGCTGCGATTCTTGGTGGGATAGCCTTTGAGAACAAACAGCGGATCGTCATTATATCAGGCATCGGTTTGGTGATTGGACTTGGATTTCTCTATCTACCTCTCCCATCAATTTTTCAGGGTTCAGCATTCCACATTTTGTTTGCTTGTGCGATCGCTTTCGGTATGACGACAACTGCGAAGCGGATCTCAACTATTGGTTCAGCACTCTTAGTGTGCATCGGCATCATTTTCCTTTACCAACCCTTCTTTCCATCACTCGGTAGCACTGCCCTACATCTGCTCCTACCCGGTGTCATCGTTTTTTCGATTGTTTTTTCACAGAAAACCTTGTGTGAGCAGCTTTCTATCGGTTTAATCGCGTTGGGTATGATTGCACTCTGTCAACCGTTTCTAATGCTATTTTATCAAACTGGCTTTCAGTTGCTGCTTGCGGGTTTAACAGGATTTATTGTCGTAGTGCATCGTTAAAAGAATACGTGTAATCATACTTTTTGAACGGTTTCGCAGAGGAAACCCTTGTCGAATAGTTCCCCTAATTCCAAGACGAAAAAAATTGTAATAGTAGGTGCGGGTATTATCGGTGCCACACTTGCTTACCATCTGTCTCGGCGAGACGGTATCGACGTTACGCTTCTGGAGCGCGACATTCCCGGTACAGGTGCATCGGGACACTCTTTCGCGTGGGCAAATGCGTTCGGGAAAGACCCGCGCGAGTATCATACGCTCAATCGACGTTCGTTGGATATGTGGTATCGGCTGGCGCATCAACTTGGAACGGATATCGGTATCCACTACGGCGGTGAGATGCGGTGGGAGAACAACCCGCAACGCGCAGCGCAGCTTCGTGAACGTGTGCACCAAATCCAGACGTGGGGTTATCCGTGTCGCCTTATCACCCGTGACGAGATGTTGTCCCTTGAACCACACCTACACCCCGGCACCGTATTAGCTGCGTCCCTCTCTGAAGCGGATATCCACATTGAAACTGATACATTTATTGACGTTTGTCTCCGGTCTGCGCGCGAAGCGGAGGCGATTGTGTATGCGAAAACCAGTGTCACAGGTTTTGTCATGCGTGATGGCACTATCGTTGCTGTGAAAACAACTAATGGTGAGTTTTCGTGTGATGTTGTTGTTTTGGCAAGCGGCGTTCAGACAACCGAACTGGCATCTCTGATGCAAGTCCATATTCCGCAGCAGCGGAGTCCGGGTATAGTTATTAAGACAACACCGTGCGCTGAGGTTTTACGCAATGTGGCGGTCATTCATGCCCCCGCAATAGATGAGAAGCATCAACACCTCCACCTCCGGCAACTATCTGATGGGAGTCTCAGGATCGGGCAGGGTACGCAAGAGGGGATCAACCGTGATGACTCGCAACAGCATGCTGACGCGCTTCTTGAGCGTGCGAAAGCCTATTTGCCAGAAATAGCGGACGCGAAAGCGATTCCTACGCCTGTTGGCTATCGTCCGATGCCGCTTGATGGGTTTCCGGTCCTTGGGTTTACTGAAGCGGTCCCGAACCTATATATCGCGCTCATGCACAGCGGTGTAACGCTGGCACCTTTGGTGGGTGAGATGGCGACCGTAGAGATCGCGGATGATGTTCAGGTGGATTGGTTCTCGTCCTATCGTCCAGAAAGGTTTGGGTAGGTTGTTGGTTTGGACCCGGCCACAATACCTAACAATAAGAAATACTCCTATGGAGATGGCAATTGGGTCGAGCAAGAGACGGCCTGAACGATTGACGCAGCTGGGCAAAGGGTTCTCGGTAGATCCTTAAGAATTGATGGATGCTACGATAAATTATAGTAGATCCCGAAAATAAGT
>JAAXHI010000444.1 GCA_012270875.1 Candidatus Poribacteria bacterium
TTTCCACCTTTTTGGGCATTGGCATCGTGTTGCTCCAACTTTCAATGTTAATGAATGTCCGATGCGGGTTACCGACGCGAAATGTTACCTACATCAAAACCCTCTTTCGATAAAAATAACGATTTATGAAACACCCTCAATTATAAATAACCCGATTTCACTGGAGGCGGAAACTATGTTTATGCGGAAACTCAAAACCGGTCTTCGGTTGCTTGGAACTTTCCTTCTGAGGGTTTTATTAGGAATTGTGGCTGCTTACTTATGGCTCGCCGGACTGGCTTTTATAGAGCGTACTACAGTCGGCAGACTCTCTGACCGTTATATGGATGGTCGCTATGATGGATTGAGGGATACAGTGTTTGACATTATTACTCCTATCGCATGGTATGGTGCTTGGGTATTGATAGGTATAGCCATTATCTGGGGTTTTTCACAAGGCAAGTTAGATATTCGGAGATGGTTAAGGAAACGGCAACCGATTATGGAGAACTCTGATGGTTGAAAGCGATGTTCAACTAATTCATAGAATTTTATCAGGCGACGACGCGGCATTCAGCACCTTAGTCCAGAAGCACCAAAAGAGCGTCCATACCCTCGTGTGGCGGAAGATTGGGGATTTCCATATTGCTGAAGAGATTACGCAAGATACCTTCCTCCGAGTATACAAAAGCCTTAAAACGCTCAAAAATCCCAATCAGTTTGCTGGATGGCTCTATGTCATCGCAAACCGGCTTTGCATTAATTGGCGCGAAAAAAACAATCCGGCGATACAATCCTTGGAAGACACACCTATCGAAGAAATAGAGGAATCTGCTTATACGCATTATCTGTCAAAGCAACGCGAGGCGGAAGCCTCTGATCACCACTGCGAAATCGCTCAAAAACTTCTCCAGAAATTGCCGGAGAGTGAACGCACAGTAATGACACTCTATTATCTTGGTGAAATGACAGTGAAGGAAATTGCTAAGTTCTTAGGTGTATCCGTAAACACAATTAAAAGCCGGATTCGCCGAGCACGCGCGCGTTTACAAAATCAAGAAGAACTTTTAATCAGTGAAACGCTTGGGAGTGTCCAATTACCTACCAACCTAACCGATAACATTATACGAGAGATTGCCGACATAAAACAGACACCCGCTCCAGTTGGGAAACCGTTGCTACCGTGGGCAGCTTTTGGAACCGCTGCTGTTTTGGTCATGTTGCTGCTCGGTGTCAGCAATCAATACCTTACCTATTTTCAGCATCCATATAGTTTTGAAGCACAATCTGAACCCACAATTGAAATCGTTGACGCACCGATCACGCTTGAGATTGACGCAAAACCGGCTGTGCGAAATCAGGTTGGACGTGCTTCTATCCGCAGTAAAAACGGTGGGAACGGCTTACAAGTTTCTGAGACAGTCTCACCGACCAATACGCTGGAAATTTCCCCTAAGTTTTCTACTTCGCAGTGGACCCAGACAGATGGACCGAAAGGCGGCACTGTCTTTGACATCTTTGCTACGCCTGAAAAGACACTTTACGCCGTCACACGGTCCGGTATCCACAGACTGACAACAGGCACGACCGCGTGGACGCTCATTGATACAAGTGTCCCAATCAGTAACACACGGATGCCCATGGCACAGTACGCCGATACCCTCTATATTGTCTCCACTAACGAGATTTTTTCTTCAGACGACGGCGGCAATACATGGAAGGTGCTCGGACCCCGTCCAAAGGGACATGCCGTTGGGTTAGTTATAGTAAGTGAGACAGAACATAACCGTTCATACACATCTCCCGCAATGTATCTCGCCATTCAGGATAAAGGCGTTTTCCGATCTACCGATGCTGGGGTACACTGGACGCTTCTTAAGGACGGACTGACAGATAAAGATGTTTCTGAAGTCGCTGCAGTCGGAAATACTGTATTTGCTGGCACAAACAGTGGACTCTATCGCTTCAACTCGGCGGTTTGGGAGCAGATGCCTGTCGCTGCATCCGAAGTTATCCATTCGTTAGTGGTCTCCGAAAAAGATCTCTATATTGTAACAGGACACGATCCTTTTACCTTGGGGTTGCTTGAATCGAGGTTCAGGGACGATGGACAAATTATGCACGGCTACAAAGCAAGTTCAAACGGGATTTTTTACTCGACTGATTTAGGTGAGTCTTGGACTGAGATAACACCGAAAAACAGGTCCCCATTTCAGCGGACACCTACCGGTATGAAACTTGTGGTTGCTAATGAGACGCTCTTATTGCTCGGTACCACGCAATTGCGATCAAAGGACGGTGGACAAACGTGGAAAGACCTCGGACCCAACAAGAACTTGTTCGCACAAGGCAGCTTTTCGACTGTAGCAATAGACGACAGGACATTTTACAACGTCGGCACATCCGGCGTTCATCAGACAACGGACGCTGGTGAATCGTGGCAACCCTTTACGCGCGGGATGACAGGTACCCGAATACTCGATGTGGTGGTGTTTAACAACAACCTATACATGCATACCGGCAACGACGTTTTCCAATCAACCGATGCGGGTGCCTCGTGGAAAAATGTTCCGATTCATTCTGGAGGTCTTAGATCGGTAAAAAGCGGACAATCTCAAGGTAATTTCCCGCGCAATTCAAGATTGGTAACTGCTGACAACGTTCTCTATGGAATTATACCTGAAGAAGATGATCTACGCGTTTTCCATTTGTTGCTAAATAGCGATATGTTCGTTCCTGTTGATAGGATTCCTTCTCTTGCCAAGCGATCACCCGCCTTTAACGTGTTCACAAGGAAGGCATTAGCCTTTGAGTTATGGACGACAGTTGAACACGTAGAACAGGTTTACGCATCCGACGGTCTCGAAGAAGATGAGAGTCTGCCGGTTACCTTATATTTTATGAAAAAGCATTGGGGAGCCGGGGGGTTTGCTGTCGGTGGTGAAACGTTCTACGTGGAATGCCAACGAAGGCTTTTCAGATGGAAACCGGGGAGTGCCGAATGGAAAAACACCGGATTGATTGATACGACTGAGCAGCTTGACGACACATCCGATAGCGGGTTCAAATTAGCCGCTTCAGCGGAAACCGTCTACGTCGGCAAACGCGACGGTAAACTCCTTCAATCGCTTGATGGCGGAGACAGTTGGAAAAATATTACGTCGAGCCTGCCACTCCATTTTAACCGTTTCAACGAAATTGTGTTTGTCGGTGCAACGGTTTACGTCGCGACAGGTAGTGGAGTCTTATCCTCACAGGGTGGAGAATATTGGCGCGTAATAACGGATAGGATGGGTACCTGTCCCATCATAGATCGATTCGCTGTAGAGGGTGCGACACTTTACGGCGCGGCGGATACCGGTATCTATCGCTTGGCAGACGAATGGCAACAGATGGGTCCAGATGTTCCGGGTAAAGTTATATCCCTCAGCGTTAGCAACGACAAACTTTACATCGCAACCGAACAACGCGGGCTGTTTCACATCTCGCTTGGAGAAGAAGAGTGGGCGGGAGTTATGAGATAACTTATCTTATTCAAGACTTATGCTGGTTTTTTTGTTGGTTATGTCTGTAACTTCACCATAGGTGTCAATTTAGGGGTTTTCCACGACATTTTTGTGCCAGTTCTCCGTAGATGCCGCCCCTACGGGGCTTGGGTCTGTGAGGTGGCATTTTTCTACAAAGATGCCATTCCTACGGGATTTAAGAGGTTTTTGAGGTATTCAATGTTTCTGCGTCGAATCCGGTTCGGTTAGGAAACCGAACCTACCGGACCTGGGGACCCAGGCGGTTATTTTTTCTAAAATTGACACTTATGGTTATGTCTGTAACTTCACTGGCAGTATGTGATACATAAGGAGAAAACCGTGAAAATTTTAATAAATGCCCTTTTTATCGTCCTACTTATACTCCCTCTCGCTTCTGCAGCAGAAGATAAGCAGTCTTCTGATGTTACCAGCCTTTACCATCTCGCCAATATCTTAGGCATTCAGGTATCACTGGCGCAAACTGAGAACATATTCATGCCGAAAACTTCGGAGCATCGTGTCGCCGATTTCGCAGTGCTTATTGATGCTGCCAAGCAGATTGGACTCGAACTGCAAGAACGCAATCTCAATTACGAAGAACTTCGGAAGTTCAAAACGCCGGTCATCGCGCATCTCAGGACTACATTTGAGGACGAAAACCCTGCAAACGCGGAACCTACCGATGGGCATTTCATCCTTGTTGAATACACGAACAAAAAGTGGGTGCGTCTCTTTGATACACCACGCAGGTTTCTATATCAGGCAGCCATTGTTGTCTCACGAGACCGCTTTTTGGATCGCTGGACGGGACGGGTGCTCACACTCTCGGAAAACCAACGTCAGCAAAAGCAACCCGTTTTAAATGTTTCACCTACATTGCTGGATTTGGATGCCTTAATCACACTACAGCACAACGCCGCGGATCAGGACTTAGCGGGATATCAATTTCCTGTCCGTCTTAAAAACCGAAGCGATGTGCCGATACAAATCGTTTCTACTGCAGCCAGTACGTGACATACCGTCGTCGCGAAACCTAAAGCAGATGTCATCCCTGCGGGGAAAGAGGCTGTTTTGGGAATCGGTTCGACTGCAGTTGCAGTCTACAGGACCTCTTTTATGACGGTCCATATTCAGACAGATTCACCACAACGTCCGTTCACTTTTATCTCTTTCGGACGCGCAAGGGAATTTCCTGTCGTCTTCGTCCCTGAGAAGATTTATGTGGAAAGTACTGGCGAATCGCAACCAAAAAAGATTGCCGGGCTGAAAAACCCACGTGAAACTGCCCTGATGATTCAGAATATTAAGAGTTCACAGGCGTGGATTCAGCCTTTCCTCCGTAGCGATAACGTCGTCTATCCGTGGCGCACTGCTGATATTGAGTTGAATTTTGAAACCCAGCAGATGCCCAAAGGAAATTTTAACGAGAAACTCACAGTTGAATACATTAATCACAAAGGGGAGATAAGAACAATCACGCTGCCTATATCTGGGGAAGTGAATCAAATCTACACACTCGCGCCTAACCAATTTTTCTTCGGGCAAATTAATTCCGCCGAAGAAAATACGAAAGTATTAGTGCTTAAAAACTTAACGGATACCGAACTCCAGATTGAAAAGATCGAAACCGATATTGGAATAATTAAAGTCAAACGGCAAGAGAAAAGTAACAACTATCAATTAACATTAACGTTACCATCAACTTTAGCAAAAGGTGTTTTGAAAGGCGAAGTGCGGCTCCGGACGAGCCATCCAAAGATGCGCCTTGTCAAGATTCCAATTTTTGCTTTCGTTACAAAGTAAAAGGATTATGTGTCCAAACTCTCTGAGAATACGTAAGGAGTTACCTCATGAAATATATCAAAGGGGCATTTCTAATTCTAATAGGCATCTTAATGATGCCAGTCATATTATTTGCCACACCACACGAACCCTCTCCTGCTGGGGGTAGTTGGCTCGAACTGAATCCTGAACTCGGGCTAACCCAAACCGAAGCCCCTTGGTTCCCAGAACTCACCGGGTCCCTCACGATTGAAGCGTGGATCTACGTAGACGAAACGTTACCGAAACAAATCACCTTTTCACTCGTCGGTCAAACAGACCGGTTCGGCTGCTTTATGATTGGGCTGCCTGTGGACGAAGATAGAGATAATGTTATGGATACCCGGATTGGTGTCTTTTCCAATGGAACTAAAGAACCTTCAATGGTGACGAAGATGGAAAGTCTGCCGATTCGTCAGTGGGTGCATTATGTAGCAACAATCGACCGCGGTGCCGCTATCGGCAGCGACGGTCTTATTAGAGGCGGCGACCCTGATGGTGGGAGCGAACTGCCAGTGCCAAATGAGAACCGTCTCGTGCTTGGCGGGATGCCAACTTTGACGAAGATGCCAATGCCGGACAAAATGCGTTTCGCTTCGGGAGTCTATATTGATGAGCTGAGAATCAGCAGCGTTGTCCGGTATAAAGGCAACTACGACGTGCCGACACATGCGTTCAACACGGATACGGATACCATAGCACTCTATCATTTTGATGAAGGGTCAGATCAACGCTATGAAGATGGTTCAAAATCCCAGATTCCCTTAATCCGAAGTGAGATAGTTCCTGAGGTACTTGCTGAAAATGAAGCAGCGACAGCCTCGTCCATGCTGTCAAAAAGTGAAGAAGAACTGTTGCAACTTATCCGCGAAGGGGTCGCTTATTACGATGCGATGCTTAAAAGCGGAAGCGTTGATTTTCTTAGGGAAACTACCAGTGTTGAGGCTGCTGGATTCCCTCTGGGACGTGCCCCCAGTGGCACCTGGAAAGGAACTTTTGAGTTTTCGGGACGCAAAATGAGATGCATTGTGACACGAGATGCCGTCCAGTATGACCCTGATGGGAACCATCCAATTAAAGGGACAGAGCAGTACGCGTATGATGGCGAAACCTTTGAGAGACTCCGAGAAACATTTAACGGGACTATACTGAGTCGCAGAAGCGAAATCGTCGGGGACACATCTAATGATCCACGTTTCTGGGGATGGGATCTCACTGGTGGTGAAGAATCTCTCGTAATGCTTATTGATGGACTTGATGTCGAAAGTATTAAAGAGGGGCGTCTCAATGATAGTAATGTCTATCATATCAAAGGAGATATGCTGGGTACCGCTGTAGAATTGTGGCTGAACCCGAAGAAAAGTTACCGTCCCGAACGCTATAAGGTTTCCAGTCCTATGTTTTCGATGACAAAGGATTTCAAATTCAAAGAGGTAGCGCCTGACCTCTGGTTCCCGGAATCTGCTAAATGGGTTAATACCGTCGCGAAAATCGATATCACAACCACAACCGTGCAATTCACAAACATCCGGATTAACGAACCTATTCCTGAATCCCGCTTTTCCATTAAGCCACCCCCTGGAACGAGAGGGTATGACATGCGTACCCGAGAGAACTTTGAAGTTCCAGAGGAAAAAAACAAATGAGATGTGTTTCAGACGCAACTGTAAGGTGTTGTGCATGTACCATGTGTTTTCTTCCTTATGCTAAACGCAGCACTATTTCTAATACCACAAGCGGTTGTAGCGCAGCCGCCAATCACTGAACCCTTCCGAATATCCTGACAACAGATAAGGAACTATTCCATGCAATATCTCAGAGATCCATTTCTAATAATCTTAATCGGCATTTTAATGACTCCAATCCTATTGTTCGCAGCACCGCACGAACCGTCACCCGCTGGTGGGGGTTGGCTTGAATTGAACCCTAAACTTGGGCAGCTCCAAACGGATGCGCCTTGGTTCCCAGAACTCACCGGCAAACTCACGATTGAAGCGTGGGTGTACGTCGATGAGTCGCTACCGAATCTGAACGTCTTTTCGCTTGTCGGACAAACAGACCGATTCAATTGTTTTATACTTGGATTGCCTGTAGACGAAGATGAAGATAATGTCATGGATACGCAAATCGGTATCTCGTCACAGGGAACGCCTGACAATTCAGTGGTAACAACTGGAACGCTCCCGATTCGCCAATGGGTACATTACGTGGCGACTATTGACCGTGGTGCGGCTATCGGAAGCGATGGATATATCGCGGGTAAATGGGAGAAGGAGAGCGAACTCGCTGTGCCGAATGATAATCATCTTTTGGTTGGCGGACTGCCAACGTTGTCTGCAATTCCACCTATACCCGGATTAAAAGAGCGGTTTGCATCAGGGGTCTATATTGATGAACTCAGAATTAGCAACGTCGTCCGCTATAAAGGGAACTACGATGTACCAATAAGAGCCTTCACCGTAGATACGAATACCATAGGACTCTATCATTTTGATGAAGTGTTAGATCAACGCTATGAGGATAGTTCGAGTTCTCAGATTCCGTTAATCCGCCGTGAGATAGACCCTGAGATTCTTGCGAAGAGTGAAAAAAAGACAGAAAACCCACTCTCAAAAGACGAAAAGGAACTATTGCAACTCATCCGCGAAGGGATCGTCCATTACGATAGCCTCCTTGAAAGCGGACGCGTTGATTTTCTTCGGACGGTTACCAGCGTTGAATTCCCTGGTTTATATCCTGGAATACGGCGCTTCTCCAGTGGTACTTGGAAAGGTACTATTGAGTTTTCCGGACCCAAAGTGAGAGGCATTGAGACAGCAGATGCGGTTCAGTACGACATCGACAGGAACTTCCCTATCAAGGGAACAGAACAATTCGCTTATGATGGTGAAACGTTTGAGACCCTTCGAGAAACAAGTCGCGGTCTTTTGTTAGAGCAGAGAAGCGAAATATTATACGATACGTCCAATGACCCGCGCGCTTGGGGATGGACTTTCGGTGATGCCAGAACCTCTTTGGTGATGATGATTGATGGGATTGAGGTCGAAAGTATTACAGAAGTACGTTTCAACAATAGCGAGGTCTATCATCTCAAAGGAAATATGTTCGGTATGGTAATAGAATTGTGGTTGAATCCGAAGAAAAGTTACCGCCCGGAACGCTATGTGCTTTCTACACCTGCTTTAGTAAACGACCTTAAGCGTATTATCACGACAGATGTCCAGTTCAAAAAGGTTGCACCCGATCTCTGGTTTCCTGAATTTGCCAAGGAGGTTACGACCGCGATTGATTTAAAAACCGACACAAAAACCGATGTAGCAACCAAAACGGTACAATTCACAAACATTCGGATTAACGAACCTATCCCTGACGCTCGGTTTTCCATTGAGCCACCGCCCGGGGCAAGCGTGTTTGATATGCGAACCCGAGAGAGTTTTGAAGTCCCAGAGGAGAACAACTGAAAAGAAAATCAAGCGGCGTTGCAAAAAATTTGACAAACTCAAATTTATGTGATAGTATATCAATATTCAGGAAAACGTCGCCTACAAGTCCACTTGGATGTAGCACAAAGCACAGATTTCCCTTCTCAACGGCGGTAGGAACAGATGAAAAAACCCACCCGTAAGCAGTGGCGGTTCAGAGATTCAGATATTGACGGTAGTTTAGCATTGGCATCCGAAGCGGGTGTCTCTCCGTTCGCTGCGCAACTGCTGATCAATCGTCGGATAAGAACTGCTGCCGAAGCGAAAGCATACCTTTACCCGACCTTTGATGAACTGCACTCTCCTTTTGAATTAGCCGATATGGACAAGGCCGTGGAACGGATATACACGGCGATCTCGCGCGGTGAGAAAATCTGTGTCTATGGCGATTATGACGCTGACGGTACCACCGCAACCGCGCTACTACTCAACACCTTCCGACAGATGGATGTGCCAGCAGACTACTATATCCCGAATCGCTTTGATGAAGGCTACGGACTCAGCGAGGATACGATAAACAAGATCCACACAGGAAACAACGCGAAATTGCTAATTACGGTAGACTGCGGTGTCACCTCGGTTAAGGAAGTCGCATTAGCCAATGAACTCGGTATGGATGTCATCGTAACTGACCACCACCAACCGACAGCGGAGCAGCCCCCCGCCTATGCACTGATTTCACCGAAGGTGCCAGGAAATGAATACCCCTATACCGAACTCGCCGGTGTCGGTTTGGCGTTCAAATTGGCACAAGGCTTGATAGACGATAGAGCCTTTCTTGAATCGTTATTGGATCTGGTTGCATTGGGAACCGTCGCGGACATGGCAGCGCTGACCGAGGAGAACCGCATTTTGAGCCGATTAGGATTAGCGGAACTTGACAAACGCGAACGTCCTGGCATTCACGCTTTATGCGAAGCCGCAGGGCATAAAATTGATACACCGCTCGACGGATACGCACTCTCTTTTAAATTGGGACCCCGTATCAATGCAGCAGGAAGAATGCATACCGCAGACAAAGTGGTTAAACTCCTCACCACAGAATCTGAGGATGTCGCTACTCGGATCGCATCCGAGCTCGATCAAGTAAATCAGGAACGACAAGATTTAGAAAAACATATCCAAGAACAAGCCGTAGAGATAATTGAAAGCGAAATTGACGATGAGACAGTCGGCATTGTTGTTGCCAGTGACAAATGGGGTGAAAAGGCGAAAGGTGTCGTCGGCATCGTCGCCGGACGGTTGAAAGAAACCTATTACAAACCTGCCATTGTCCTCGCGATTAACGGCGATAAAGCGACTGGCTCCGGACGTTGTATTGATGGAATGAATCTCGCCGACAGCCTCGTCGCCTGCACGGATTTACTGGTGAAACACGGTGGGCACGCAGCAGCAGCAGGGTTAACAATCGAAACCAAAAATATTCCCGAATTCAAGAGATTTTTTGACGCATACGCTTCCGAACAGCTGACGGCAGAGGAACTCCAACCGAAGCTGGACCTTGA
>JAAXHI010000038.1 GCA_012270875.1 Candidatus Poribacteria bacterium
GCCGTAAAGGCCTGATCGACCGTCAGGCTTCCATCGCTGGCCGTCACCGTCACCGTGGCGTCGCCCCTGGCTACTCCCGTCACTGTCACTGTGGATCCGGAGACCGTCACCGTCACCGCCGCCACATCGGAGGATTGGACCGTGTAGGTCAGCGGGTCCCCGTCCGGATCGCTGAAGTAGCCCGAGACCTCCAGCGACAGATCGGCATCCTTGTCGACCGTCTGGGCGGGAATGGTCCCCACCGCCACCGGCGCCCCGTTCGGCACCGTCGCCGTGAAGGCCTGATCGGCCGTCAGGCTCCCGTCACTGGCCGTCACCGTCACGGTGGCGTCGCCCCTGGCCACTCCGCTCACCGTCACCGTGGACCCGGAGACCGATACCGTCACCACCGCCACGTCGGAGGATTGGACCGTATAGCTCAGCGCGTCCCCGTCCGGATCGCTGAAGTAGGACGAGACCTCCAGCGCCAGATCGGCGCCGCTGTCGACCGTCTGGACGGGGATGGTTCCCACGGCTACCGGCGCCCCGTTCGGCACCGTCGCCGTGAAGACCTGCTCCGCCGTCAGACTGCCGTCGCTGGCCGTCACCGTCACCGTGGCGTCGCCCCTGGCCACTCCGCTCACCGTCACCGTGGACCCGGAGACCGTCACCGTCACCGCCGCCACATCGGAGGATTGGACCGTGTAGTTCAGCGGGTCCCCGTCCGGATCGCTGAAGTAGCCCGAGACATCCAGCGACAGATCGGCATCCTTGTCGACCGTCTGGGCGGGAATGGTCCCCACCGCCACCGGCGCCCCGTTCGGCACCGTCGCCGTGAAGGCCTGATCGGCCGTCAGGCTCCCGTCACTGGCCGTCACCGTCACGGTGGCGTCGCCCCTGGCCACTCCGCTCACCGTCACCGTGGACCCGGAGACCGATACCGTCACCACCGCCACGTCGGAGGATTGGACCGTATAGCTCAGCGCATCCCCGTCCGGATCGCTGAAGTAGGACGAGACCTCCAGCGCCAGATCGGCGCCGCTGTCGACCGTCTGGACGGGGATGGTCCCCACCGCCACCGGCGCCCCGTTCGGCACCGTCGCCGTGAAGACCTGCTCCGCCGTCAGACTGCCGTCGCTGGCCGTCACCGTCACCGTGGCGTCGCCCCTGGCCACTCCGCTCACCGTCACCGTGGACCCGGAGACCGTCACCGTCACCACCGCCACGTCGGAGGATTGGACCGTGTAGTTCAGCGGGTCCCCGTCCGGATCGCTGAAGTAGCCCGAGACATCCAGCGACAGATCGGCGCCGCTGTCGACCGTCTGGGCGGGAATGGTCCCCACCGCCACCGGCGCCTGGTTCGCCCCCACGGTGAACTCGACCCCGTTGCTCCCCTGCCCGTCGACCGTCACCACCACCGGCCCGCTGGTCGCTCCTGCAGGCACCGGAGCCTCGATCCGCTTCCCCTTCCAGATGGTGGGCGTCGCCACTACCCCGTTGAAGGTCAGGGTGCTCGACCCCTGGGACGACTGGAAGTTGTTCCCCCGGACCGTCACCACCGTCCCCACCGGACCCGAGTCCGGATTCAGCTTGGTGATCGACGGCGCCAGACCGGTCACGGTGAACTCGACCCCGTTGCTCCCCTGCCCGTCGACCGTCACCACCACCGGGCCGCTGGTGGCTCCCTCAGGCACCGGGACATCGATCCCGGTGTCGCTCCAGCTGCCCGGCGTCCCCTCGACCCCGTTGAAGGTCACCGTGCTGGTTCCCTGCGTATCCCCGAACGAAGTCCCCGTGATCGCGACCGACGTGCCCACCGGCCCCGAGTCCGGACTCAACCCGCTGATCCCGGGCGTCACCGTGAAGGTCACCCCGGCGCTGGACTGCCCGTCGACCGTCACCACCACCGCCCCGGTGGTGGCTCCCGCCGGCACCGGCACTTCGATCCCGGTGTCGCTCCAGCTGGTGGGCGCCGCTCCCACCCCGTTGAAGGTCACCGTGGAAGTCCCCTGCACGGCCCCGAACCAGGTCCCCGTGATCGCGACCGACGTGCCCACCGGCCCCGAGTCCGGACTCAACCCGCTGATGTCCGGCCCCCCTCCGGTGACGGTGAAGGTCATCCCGTTGCTGGCCAGCCCGTTGACCGTCACCACCACCGCCCCGGTGGTGGCCCCTGACGGCACCGGCACTTCGATCCGCTTCCCCTTCCAGCTGGTCGGCGTCCCCGCCACCCCGTTGAAGGTCACCGTGCTGGTCCCCTGCGAGGACTGGAAGTTGTTCCCCCGGAGATTCACCACCGTGCCCACCGGTCCCGATTTCGGATTGATCTTCTTGATCAGCGGCGCCGCCTGCGCCCCGGCTTCCTCCTCGCTCTCCGTCCCGCCGAGGGGAGCCGCCCCCGGAGGCGCTTCCGCGCTGGCCACGCTGGCGAGGATCCTCCCGGCCCCCGGGGACGGCTTCAACCGGTTTGCGGCTTCCGGCGG
>JAAXHI010000285.1:0-5010 GCA_012270875.1 Candidatus Poribacteria bacterium
GATTTCGTCTTTAGATGGACCAAAAATAGATTTACGTTTACGCATTTTTTTCTCCATCAGAACTCACCAAATCCGAGGTTATCAAAAATCAACAAATGATAGACGATCGTAGCCACGTTCTTTGAAAAAATCATCAAATTCTGAGGTAGTTGATGGAAACTCAACTTTTATCTCGTTTGCGAGTTTCAGCAATATTTTATCACCAATTAACTCGGAAGACTGTCCGCGCAAAGCTTTCTCATACCAGGCATCAAGTTCGGCTTCGGTTATCACACTCTGGATTCGATTAGCACTGCCAAATTGTTGTAGAACAGATACAAGGACATCTTTTTCAGATTCCTTACAGACGATAATTATCCGATCTGCAGAAATCGTGCTGCTTATATCCTCAATAGTCGTAGGCGTTAGAGATATGTGTTTTATCTGGATAGCTACCCCAAAATTTGCCCACATATCAAGTCCTCTGTCTGCCGCGTTGGTGACACCTACCCGATAAACCTTCGCTTCTTGATACCTTTCTGGTGTTTCTGCAGACAATCCCAGAACCTTTTCTGTGAAATCTGAAAAGTCCCTAAGAATTGTAGTGTTGATGTTGTTGATGTGGACTCCGATTTTTACATCAAGTACTTCCAACAATGTAGAGAACAAGGCATAAACCACAATCTCAAATATCTTATCAACGCTCCGTGAAAGCCCGGGATTCCGCGTAAAACTATCTATGAAATCCCTTAGTGCAAAAGAATTGTTATCCCCTTGTAAAACTGCGGATAGACCCGACGACATTTGAGAAAGCCTGTCTCTTAACGCTGTATAGATATAGGCTTCAACCCCGCCGTTACTGTCTTGATTTATCTTCCCTAATTGCGATAAAACTGCTGGAGGTGTAGCGTTGGCGTTAAAAAGGTCGTCTTGATACCTTGCACTTGATGTAGAGATCCGTCCGATAAACCTCAGAGAAATCGCATCTCGCCATTTTCTTGAAGGCGTTCGATAAGTTTCCAAATCGCCAAGGTCTATATCGCCTTCAATCCTGTCCCTATAAAGTATCTCCGCAATTTGTATCGGTTTGTAAAAGTGGACTCTGGCTTTTCTGATAACAATGTCAAGTTGGTCTTTGGCTGTTTGATTGTCCATTAGGCATAGGCGTTGATTTTGTTTTCAAAGAGAAGCAATTGTTCTTCAGGTTGTATCATCGGTTTACGTTGTTCTAATGCCTGTAACATTTTCTCTGCAATAGCTTGAACAACAGGGATAGCAACACTATTTCCGGTCTGTTTCCTAACCTGCATTATATTCCCCATAATCTCGAAATCTTCAGCAAACCCTTGTAAGCGCAGCAGTTCCCTATTGGAAGGTCGTCGAACACCGTTCACCAACAGGTAATTATAAGAGGCACCGGCTCTTAACGCACATGAAAAAGGCAAAACCGAAATGTTCCCTCCCTTGTTTTCGTGCCAAATAGAAGGGAAAAAGGGTATACCTTTGCACTTTTCACGTCGTGACTGTTGGATACGCTCCGATGCAAATAGACTGGGTTCAATATCTTCGTCAGGCTCTAATATTTCTGAAAGCGGTTTATATACACCGATAGACTTTGGGAACTCAAATGCGATCGGTTCACTAAATCCGACAATAAAGACCCGTTCTCGTTTTTGCGGCAATCCGAAGTCGAGAGCATTCAATACTTTGTGATAAATGGTATAACCCAATCGGGACAATTGTTCTTGTATGACCGCGAAAGTTTGTCCCTTGTCGTGGGTAAGCAGCTGCTTGACATTTTCAAGGAGGAATGCACTCGGCTGCTTCTGTTTCAAAATCCGAATGATGTCAAAAAACAGTGTGCCGCGTGTATCTTCAAAACCTTGCTTGTCTCCAATAATGCTGAAGGGTTGGCACGGAAAACCCGCCAATAAAATATCGTGGTCTGGAATATCGGCTTCGTTAATCTTGGTGATGTCCCCAGCAGGTGTCTCACCAAAGTTATGCGCGTAGGTCTGTTGGGCGTGCTTATCCCATTCGGAACTAAATACGCACGTTCCACCCAACTTCTCAAATGGAATCCGGATCCCACCAATGCCAGCAAAGAGATCAATGAAGTTAAAATTGTCCATCTTGCATAGAGGATAACATGTTCTACCGCATTGACATCCGTTCCTGCGCCTCTAACTTCCGGCGGAGGACAACACCCCACTGTCCAACAACCCACAGTGCCTTACCGTCCTTAGAACGCGTGATAACATACAGGTTGTTATCGATGTCGGTATGTTCTTGCTCCCACGTTTCGCCACCATCGGTTGAGCGGACAATTGTCCCCTCCTCACCGACTGCATAGACCTCCTCTTCGGAGTGCGCAACGATCCCATGCAGATTCTTGGGAACGCCGGTCAATTTAGGTTCCCATGTAAACCCACCGTCAATCGTTCTTAGGACGATACCCGCCTCGCCAGCTGCCCATCCCTTCCGTTTCGTGATGAATGAAACAGCGTTGAGATCGTATGTAACGTTCGTTTCATGCATCTTCCAATATTGACCACCGTTGATTGTCCGTTGCGTGGCACCACCTTGTCCGACTGCCCAACCGAGCGGTGCGAATTTCATATCCACACTCGTGAGTCTATCGTTCGCAGTCGTCCGCTGCAGTGTCCATGTAGGACCCCCGTCTTTGTTATGGATAATGTCTCCGAATTGACCGACCGCCCAGCCTTCGGAAAATTTGCCGAAACTCACATCGTTCAGCGAGAATCTGCCGGGAGCATCGCCTTCCATAAAGGGTGGACGTTCAGGTGTATCGCCTGCTGTCCAAATGTTGCCGTCCGTCGTATAGAGCACCGTGCCATCGCGTTGCATGACCCAGCCCCATTTCGGTTCTAAACTCGTAAAGTGTACACCGATGAGACGTTGACGCGTTTGGCTCGGAAGTTTCCGCCATGTCTGACCACTATCTTGCGTTTCCAATAACACGCCACCATCGCCCGCGATCCAGCCGATCTTGTCATCGTAAAAAAGAACCTCTCGGAAGTCATTACGCTCCTGTTCACCGAGTTGGCGTTCCCATGTGTTGCCACCATTTGTGGAGTAGTAAATGCTGCCCGCACTGCCAACCGCCCAAGCGTGTTCTGCATCAAGGAAATACACATTCGCGACGCGCTGTCCACCGCGTCGCCGCCGTCTCTGAGGTTCAGGTGGCGGTGGCGGCTGTTGTTGCTGTGGTGCCGGGGTCGCGCGTTCGCCTTCGGCATTCGGTGGAAGTTCACCTTCAGGGGCAAAACGTCCCGAACGTTGTCTCTCTGTCCGAAGCCGATTTTGTATCTCCTCCGGGGTCTCGTCGTAGGTCAACGTTGGTCCCTCCGTAACCGCTTCTTCCGCTTCCGCCGATTCTGATTCGGACGTTTCGGGGGTTGCAGGTTCGGTTTCTCGCATAGCGAGGATATCCGCTGTTGTCGAAACAGGAATTAATTGCCAATTTACCCCTTGATCCTCAGTGATATACGCACCACCACCGCCGATGCCCCACGCCTGTGTATCAGAACGGAAAGTGACACGTCGCAAACCCTGTGTGCTTTGCGAGGTCGTTCTTAATTTCCACGTCTCACCGCCGTCTTCAGTCAATAAGGAGTTCCCGTTACCGAGAATCACCCAGCCGCGATTTGCGTCGGCAAAGTGGACAGCAATGCCCGGTTGATTCGTTTTCGCCTGAATCTTCCAATAATCACCGCCGTCAACAGTATGGAGAATAAACCCACCATCTCGACGTTGAGGGGTCACAGCCCAACCGACTTGACTGTTAATAAAGTGAATATCGGTGATGTTCCCGGTTGTCGTTCCAGTCTTCTGAATCTCCCACGTCTTACCGCCATCAGTCGTGTGCAGTATTTGCCCAATCGTGGCACCGAGCCATCCCTCTTCGGCGTTCAAGAAGTGCATGTTGCTAACACGAGGCAGATTTTGTTTGGTTGCTTGAAGAATCGGTTGCCATGTTTCACCACCGTTTTCCGTCTGGAGTAAAACACCCGCCCCAAGAATTCTGCCGTGCTTCGCGTCAACGAATTCCACTTGACGCAAATTTTCGCTGACACCGCTATGCTGTGGTAGCCACGTCTTCCCGCCGTCTGTGGTATGCGCGATGACGCCACTCGACCCGACTGCCCAGCCATTCTGTGCATCCACGAAATGGGTATCCGAAAAGTCGGTACGCCATGTCGCCTGACGAATAATATCCCAATGATAGGCGACGGGGGCAACAGGTGTTTCTTCTTCGGCAGTGACAATCTCTGGTTCTTCAGCGACAGGCGGCAATTTGGCGGGCAATTGTGCCTCTTCAACCGAGTACCGCATCGCAATCCCACCCTTACCAACCGCAACAACACCGTCAGGCGAGAGTGCCAGACCGTAAAGGTCGTTGTCGGTGCCACTCTCCTGCATTTCCCACTTCTTTCCACCATTCAAAGTCGTAAGCATCACACCATTATCACCAACGATTAAGCCGTGCCGTGTATCGGCAAAATAGAGTTTATTCAGATTTTCTTGGGTGCCGCTACGCTGGAAATTCCACCGCTTTCCGCCATTTTTCGTGTGTAAAATCTCGCCGAACTGCCCAACAATCCATCCGACATTTTCATCCGCAAAATAAACAGCATAGAGTTCATTGAAAGTGCCAGTCGTCTGCTGAGTCCATGTCAAACCACCGTCTTCTGTCGCGAGGCAAACACCGGGCCATCCGATAGCCCAGCCTCTCTTTTCATCAAGGAAAAATACACCCTTCAGCATCAAGGAAAGAAAATCGCCTGTCGCAGTTTGTGGCATCCATGTTTTACCACCATCAATCGTATGTATAATAGTACCGAGATCCCCAACGATCCATCCGACTTCAGGACTCACAAAATGGACAGAACGCAGCGTAAAAGCCGAAGGACCGCGCTGACGTTCCCAGTTCGCGCCACCATCGTTGGTATGAACGATAAGCCCGCGCTCACCGACTGCCCAGCCGTGTTTATCGGTCGCGAAATAGAT
>JAAXHI010000285.1:5033-18069 GCA_012270875.1 Candidatus Poribacteria bacterium
CCGTCATTGCTCATCGCCATCGTGCCGCGCCTGCCGACTGCGATCGCGCGGTTGGCATCCGTGAACTGGACATTCTGGAGATCGTTCGCTGTCGTACCGCTCGTCATCTCCCACGTTGCTCCGGCATCCGTTGTGTGTAGAATCGTACCGTACCAGCCAACCGCCCACGCCTCTGTAGGGGTCGTGAACTGAATACCTGTTAAATTGTTTTCGGTCCCGCTATCCATCAATTGCCAGTTATCACCACCGTCTTCCGTACGCGTGATAAAACCGACATCCGCCACGGCGACTCCATAGTTATCATCTGTGAAATGGATGCTGTTGATGGTATCTCGGACGTGTCCGTTAATCAGCGGAATACGGCTGTCTTGACGTTCCCAGTTGATACCCCCGGTCATCGTGTGAAAAATAGAACCATCACTGCCAACGATCCAACCTTCGTTATCGCTGATAAAAAAGACCTGTTTATTATCGTTGATCATCCGGTCGCGTTCACCTTCAAAACGGTTGCTCTGCTCGCGCCACGATTTACCGCCGTCTTTGGTATGAAAAATTCTATCGTGTGTGCCGACAACCCAACCCGTTGAATTGTCAACGAACCAGACCCCATTCAGCATAAATTCGCTAACATACTCGTAGCGTTGCCACGTTTTTCCACCGTTTTTCGTATAAAGGACATCCGAATCTTCACCAACAATCCAACCCTCTTTTGAATTCGCAAAATAGACATCAAGGAGCATCGCGGAGGTACCGCTCCTTTGCAGCGTCCAGTGTCTACCGCCATCATCAGTTGTGGCAACTAAACCTTCATCGCCGACTGCCCAGCCGTAATCTGTGTTCGTAAAATAAACCGCCTTGAAATCTAACTTCAGGTCATCTATGCGAAACCCTGGACCGGTGGTATCGACTTCCTGTTGCTTCCACGTTTTTCCACCATCTGCGGTATGAACTATCAGACCCCCCTCCCCGACAATCCATCCCTGTTTATGGTTGACAAAGTGGATATCTGTGAAATGCGTCTCCCAATCTGCTTTCCGTGTCGCTTCCATCTTGACACAACCGTTAATAAGCAGCAGCATTCCAAGTATAGGCACTATGAAAAGACTATTGACAAGATGTTTCGATTTACAAACTACACCTAAATTCATATTCCGTGTTGAACTCATGTTTACCTCCGAAGTCTCCGTCCGGTGCTGGAGAGGGTAGATTATTGGGTCTCTTTCTCCGCGAGATGATGCTATTTATTTATGCTGAAGCAAATTTGGTGCCACTTTATGAGTCGGATCCTTTGCGAAATGTATGGAAAAACGCACAATATCGGGCATGCCTATATCTAATTGCACGAAATGGGGCAAATGTTGGTAACAGTTTAGTGCTAAAAATACCCCTAATTTAAGACAGGCTGCGCCAATCATTTGTTCATATTATTTAGGACTTACGCATTTCCTCTTAAAGTCCCCCTGATAAGGGGGATTTAGGGGGTTTAAAATAGGAATAATACCGCTTTTTGGGCTTAAATGTCCGATATTTGCTCAATTTGCGTAAGTCCTGATATTAATAACCGCTGCTTTCACCAAAAAGACCAGAGCGCGCAACAGCAATGCCTATCGCTATAACAACCGGGAGCGCGATAGCACCTATCTGAACAACAGTAGAACGCCGCGCACCGAGTTGTTGAATCTTTTCTATCCGTCCAACGGGTGCTAAGAACAACGCGATTGCTAACAGCATAGCACTCATCGCAGGGACCTCTTCATAAAAATAACCATTCATCCAGAGTCCCGAAAGTAAAAGTGCCACAACCGGTGATGCGCCGAGCGAAAAAGCCTGCCATTTATTCTCAGAACGCTGTCCAACAAGCGTAAGAATCCAACTCACAGCGAAAATTGCTACCAGAATGCCAGCATGCTGTGCCAACCGCAAACTCCCCGAAACCGCGAGAATCAGCGCAGTGCCACCGGAGAGTCCAAAATAGACAAACGGACTTGAACCACCAGTCGGCAAGATCGTAAAACTCTCCTGGACGATATGCCAAAAAATGAAAATCGCAACGGCGAGGCACATCCACCAGATGACACCTTCAAACTGGCCCCACGTATACTTAAACGCGGAATTCAGCAGCAGTCGCGGTATAACGATCGACAACCCTATCTGTCCGATCAAACGTCCCCAACGCGAAGCATGCCAAAAAGCACCTGAGATCAGTCCAATGATGGCGAGATAGCAGAGCCAATGAACACCTTCCCGCGGCGGAAATGGAGGCAAACTTTCTAAACCGATATATCCAACGATATAACCAGCACTCAGCGCAACAGCAACCAACCCTCCCGAAAGCCAGTCTTGCTTGTGCTCACTTTCTCTTTTCGAGGTGAGTGATTTTGCCAATATAAAAATTCCGCCGCCGACAACAGCTGGTAAGAGTAACCCGAGGATCAGTTGTTTGAATATTAACATCTGGGGAACAATAGATTGCCTTATTTGTGCACTGCTTCAACACTAACGGTGATTCGGATGTCGTCACTGATTCCGCCCATACCGTAAGTCATACCGAATTCGCTCCGCTTAATCGTAAAGGTGCTCTCAAATCCAATGAGCGATTCGCCATCTTTCCCTTTCGCGCGCCCGGTAATTTCGACATCCACCGTGATAGACTTCTTAACGCCGTGTAACTCAAGATCGCCCGTGACCTCTAATATATCCTCTTTCCCTTCCTTCTCACTGACTTCCGTGCTTTTAAAAGTGATGAGCGGAAACTGCTTCGCACTGAAGAAGTCGGAATTTCTGAGATGCTGATCACGTTTTTCATTTCCTGTATCAACGCTTGCTGCCTTGACCTCAAATTCCACCGTGTTTTTTGCTGCATCTTCCTTAACTATCCGGATCTCGCCGGTGAATTCGTTGAATCTGCCGTAATTGTAGCTAACGCCATTATGTTTTGCGCGAAAAATTATCATTGAATGCGCGGTGTCAATTTCATACCTGTTTGCTACATACGCAGATTGCGTAATTCCAACAAAACCGATGAGTAATACGATCACAAGACTTCCAATATAAACGCCCCGAAAATTCAATCCTAAATCCATTTTCATTGAAAAATATCTCCTTATTGATTTTTAGTTTCATTAAAAAATATGCGCCTATTAGACAAAAGAAGTATACCCCATTTTTTTAAACGCGTCAACGAAAAACAAGCAGTTTCCAGAGGCATTCAGTTCTCTTGGGGGGCGCAACTGTCCCTCTAAAATCGACAAAAAAGCCGAAAACGGGACAAACCTAACGCAAATCTCGTTTTTTTTTGAATTTTATTATGAAATTGTGATATAATTATTAAAATAATGTATGAACAGTAACGCTTTTGGCACGACTCGCCATAAAACCGTATCATGACGAGCGGGAGGGGTTTCAACAAATATGAAAATATCGCGATTAAAGTTCACAACGCATTTAGCGATCTATCTGCTCTGTTTGGCAGTATGGATCCCGTTTGTAACGGCAGATAATCACGCTGGGGATCCACCCGTCAGCTACCACTCACAGATCGTCCCAATTCTCAAACGAAGCTGTCAGGGATGCCATCACCCAGGTGACCCAAACGGCGGCTTGATTGTCACAACCTATACCGACCTCAAAAACGGCGGGATGGCGGGCGATGCAACAATCGTCCCGGGGAAACCCGATGACAGTCTCATCATTGAACTCATCTCCGGCGATGAACCCGCAATGCCGCAAAACATGGAACCGCTCTCCGCTGAGGAGGTCGAACTGTTCCGACGTTGGATTCTTGAAGGCGCGACCGACGACACACCCGCCGAAGTCGATGATATGGATGAGGGAGACTATCCAGTCTATACCGTACCGCCGGTGGTTACTGCGCTGGCATACTCGCCCGATGGTAGCACGCTTGCAGTGTCAGGTGTCCGCGAAGTTCTATTGTATGACGCAGTCAATTTTGAACTCAAAGCGCGATTGGTAGGTAAAGCGCGTCGCATCGAATCGCTAACGTATACAGCAGACGGCAAAATCTTGGGCATGGCAGGTGGATCCGCCGCACAATTTGGGGAAGTACAGCTCTGGGATACCACAACCAACACGCTCATCAAAGCGATCCGTTCCAGTTATGATACGATTTATGGACTCTCTATCTCACCGGATGCCAGTCGCGTCGCTTTCGGATGCTCAGATCAAACAGTACGGGTCCTATCCGTCGCAGATGAGAAGGAACTCATTAAATTTGATAACCACAGCGATTGGGTTTTCGGCACCATCTTTTCCACCGATGGATCCCACTTCGTGAGTGCCGGACGAGATACTGCTCTCAAATTGGTTGAGGTAGATACAGGCTCTTTCGTCGATGACATCAACTCCAGTAACAAAGGTTACGGCGAGATCAATACCATCGCACGGCATCCGACTGAAGACCAGGTTCTAAATGGCGGTGAAGATCGGATACCACGACTCTACAAAATCTTCCGAGAAATACGGAGAGATGTAGGAAACACGGACTTTAACCTCATCCAAGCCTATGAAGCACAATCGGGTTCGATTGAAGGGCTTGCGTTTTCAGCAGACGGCACCCAATTTGCCACGGGTTGCGCTGGCGGCGAAGCACGGATCTATAACGTTGCCGACGGAACGCGTTTAGCATCAATGCAAGGCGATGCAGTCGGCGTATTCACAGTTTCGTTCCACCCGGATGGCAAACAACTCGCCACAGGGGGTTTCGATGGGAAGATTCGAGTGTTTGACACCGCTTCCGGGAAATTGCTTGACGCCTTTATGTCCGTGCCGATTGAGCCAGAGGGAAGTGAGGATGTCGCTTTGGTCGTCTCAGGTATGACGTGAGGGGCTTGCGTCGCAAAAGTGCAGGCTGCACTCACACAACACCAAAGCGTTATCAGCGTCGAAGTTTCTCTACCCGACCAAGCCGTCATTAAAGTCCGAAAAAACACCGCTACTGCTGCTGACCTCGCGAACATCGTTAAAGAGACAGGGTTTAGTGCTATGACCAAGTAAGGCTCGAAGATATTGGAGATTTTTCATGACAGTCGAAGAACTTCAACAGATTATGTCTCAGCGGTTTGAGACACAAGATAAGATGATCTCTCAACGGTTTGAGGCACAAGAGCGACAATTTAATGTTCGGTTTGAGGCAATAGACCAACGCTTTGAGGCAATAGACCAACGCTTTGAGGGATTGGAAAACCGCCAAGACCGCCTCGAAGCGTGTATGGATCGTATGGAAGGCAAACTTGATAAAGTGTTGGAACTTGTCGCGATTCAACACGGCGAGCGAGCATTTGCGCTGCGTTTTTGGAAGCATGCCGCGTGGATCGCACCGACTGTCATTGCGCTTGCTGCGCTTATTAAAAGTTTCTTTCTCTAATCCGCAGAAACGCGAAGGCTGATATATGGCTGTTAAAGCACCCAATATACTCTGGGTTTGCACGGATCAGCAACGTTACGATACAATCGGCGCGCTCGGCAACCCGTTCGTGTCAACACCGAACATTGATAGCCTCGTAGAAGACGGGGTCGCCTTCACGCATGCCTATTGTCAAAGTCCTATTTGCACACCGAGTCGAGCAAGTTTTCTCACAGGTATGTATCCGAGCGCAACACACGCGAATCGCAACGGAAACGATTTCTTTCCAGACGCGTATCCGCTTGTAACGCGCACCCTCGCAGACATCGGTTATGATTGCGGGCTAATTGGCAAGCTCCATCTCGCGAGTGCTTACCGCCGAATAGAGCCTCGCACGGATGACGGATACCGCTATTGGCAATACAGCCACGCACCGAGAGACGACTGGGAACAGGGACACGACTACGCGGATTGGGTGCGCTCGAAGGGTTATATTTTAGGCGAGTTGAACCGAAATCCAGAAGGCGTGCCAGCAGAATTGCATCAGACGACATGGTGTGCCGAAAAGACGATCGAGTTCATTCGTGAAGAACGGGCGTGTCCGTGGCTCGCAAGCGTCAACATCTACGATCCGCATCCGCCGTTCAATCCGCCGCAGACACATCGGGAGCGGTTTAATCCCGCAGAGATGCCAGAGCCGCTTTTCCGAGATAGCGATCTTGAACAACAGACAAGGTTACAGGCAGTCGATTTTCAGTCCAAAGTGCGCACGCCAGATGAATTAGACATCCGTAGTCCGATTTTACCCCAGACACCGCGCCAAGAGTCGGAGGCAGTCGGGGCAAGGGATGCCAAGACACTTAAAGCCGCCTATTATGCAATGATCCAACTCATTGATGAGCAGCTCGGCAGGATGCTTGAAGCACTTGACGAAACAGGGCAACGCGAAAATACCGTCATCATTTTTACCAGCGACCACGGAGAGACACTCGGCGATCACGGATTGATTCAGAAAGGCTGCAGATTCTACGAAGGTTTAGTCAGGGTGCCGCTGATTTTTTCATGGCAAGGACAGTTTGTCAACAGTCTAAAAAGCGACGCACTCGTTGAACTCGTCGATAAAACACCGACGCTTCTAAAATTGGCAGGCATAACACCACCCGAAGGCATGCACGGCAGATCGTTGTTGCCTATCCTCCGAGGTGAAGCGGATCCGAACCATCACCGTGATTTCGTCCGGTGCGAATATTACGACGCTGTTGACCTCCGCGACCATTCTTTCGCAACAATGTACCGAAATGAACGTTATAAATTAGCAGTCTATCACGGACACAAGGAGGGTGAACTCTACGACTTAATCGAGGATCCAGACGAGTTTGACAATCTCTGGCATACACCCGAAAAGCAGGACATCAAAATGGAACTGCTAAAACAGAGTTTCGACGCGTCTATGTTCGCCATGGATATAGGACCGCAGCGGGTAGGACCGATGTAAATCTAAAGGACATTCTGTCGTATTATTATACTTGAACGTAACACTATCCATTGCGGTGATATCTTTACAAGCAGTTCATGGATACGTATCAAAATTTAAGGGGGGGGGAGAAAATGAAAGCAGTCACATATACACAAGTAGAGCAACTCGTGAAGAAACTCCCAAAAGCCAAGTTACCGATCGCCTATCATTTGTTAGTTGATTTGATTAACAGAGAAGTGGATGAACAGTCGCCCCAAGCGGCTTTCATGCGCCTTTCGTTGGAGGAGCGCCGTCAACTCCTATCAGAGCAAGCTAAACAAATGAAAGGGCATTATGAACAAATGGCTGACGAACACCCAGACTTGTAGATTTGGAATTTCATTGATGAATGTGAGAGATAATGAGGTTACACCTGTTTATGTGAGTCGGGGAGAAATCTGGCAGGCGGACCTTCACGGAAGCATCGGTAACGAAATCAAATACGAGCGTCCTGTGGTCGTGGTGAGCCCAGATGAAGTCGGTATATTACCCATTGCTATTGTCTGCCCCATAACGGAATGGAAAGATTATTTCGCCAATAATATTTGGCATGTGAGGTTAGAACCAGATGACACAAATGGACTCACAAAGTTATCCGCAGTTGATACGCTCCAATTGCGCAGTCTTTCTACTGACACCCGGCGGTTTCTTTGGAAACGAGGAAGGATATCGTCACCTGGGATCATGGATTTGATTTCTATGGCAATTGCAGCGGTGACGCAATAGTATCCTTGCCTCTATTTTGTATTTCGCGAGAATTTTATTATATTATGCTTGAACGCAACACCATTCATTGCGGCGACACATTTACGCTACTAAAAGAGGTAGAGGATGCCTCAGTAGATCTAATCGTCTGCGACGGACCGTATGGTGTAACACATAAGTCGTGGGACCGGATACCCTCAATTCAGGAATTTAACCTCGCACTCATTGAACGATTTACACCAAAACTAAAAGATGGCGGCGCACTCTATCTGTTCGGTAAACCTGACTGTATTGACTTCATAGACTATCGGAAATTCTTAAATCTCCGCTCAAAAATCGTATGGTATCAACCGAGTCGGCTCGCACAAGGACGCATCAATTACACGAACAACTACGACATCATCTGTTATTTCATCAAAGGCAAAAAGCCGAAGTGCTATAACCTTGATGCGATCAGAGTCGCTCAACTTGTCGAATTAGAGCATCGGCTCCGTTGTGAAAGCGTGCCATCTGTAACCAACGGCAAGTTTGGCAAAACGAAGTTTAACGCAAAAGGAAAAAATCCCGGTAACGTCTGGGGCGACATAAAGCAGCTGACGTATAAATCAAAAGAGTTAGTCTGTAGAGAGGCTCTTAACACAATCCAGAAGCCAGAGAAGTTAATTGAGCGAATCGTGTTAGCAAGTTCATCACCGGGTGATTTGGTCTTAGACCCCTTCGCAGGCGTAGGGACCTGTCCTGTCGTATGTAAACGACACCAGCGAGATTTCATTGGCTTTGAAATTGAACAGCGTTTCGTAAAAATGGGCAATGAACGGCTCCACGAGTGCCATAACAACCCGGACTCGCCTTTATAGGCGAATCCAAAATTACGCTTTCTCTTGTAGGAGGGATTTGTAACCCCGATTTAGGTCTCAAATCCTATAAGGTATTTATAGCATTTGACAAAAACGTTAGGACATGATACTATTTTTAACGGTACTTTGCGTAATCGCATAAGGAGTTAGCATGCAACGGATAGTTATATTTTCTTTGACATTTCTTTGCTGTTTTGGTATAAGTATTAGCAATGCTGCAGTAGAAATCGGATTTGTCTCTCTTGGCGATAAAGGCGACTTCACTGAACCCGCGTTGAAATTTGCTGAAAAGACGTTCAAAACGGAACAACTCGCAAAAGGGGATTTGAAGAGCGATACATTCAAACAGTTTGCTGTCGTCTGGTGGCATGATGGCGATTCCGATCCGGGTGGACTGTCCAACGCAGAAATTGATGCGTTCATGGATTATGCTGAAAGCGGCGGCGCAGTGCTCCTAACAGGCGCAGCAATCCGATATGCGACACCGTTGGGATTAGAAGACGCACAACCTCGGAAATTTGGACCCGTTCCAGCTGATGGAAGCAATGTCGGGATTATCGTCCTCAAAGAGACACTCGAACTTGGATTGACAGAAGGACTTGAGAATGTTGATGGGAAGACCCCCGGAGTCGAGGATTGGATTCAGGTCAATTCAAGCGGATATCCAGTAAGTGGCGACTATTTTGATAAAATTTGGAAGAATTTTACGACGCTTGCGCATGCTTGGGAGGGCGGTACCGATTACACCGATAGGATCGCAGCGTTCGGTTATTGGGAAGCCGGGGACGGTAAAGTGTTCAACATGAACTGGCGGCTCCCGAATTTCCATAAGAACAACGAAAGTATTGATCAAATAGAAAAACTCACAGAAAACGTTATCAACTGGTTAGCGAGTGAATCCGCATTCTTAGATGTTTCCGCAAGTGATAAATTGCCGATAGTGTGGGGACACTTAAAAAATCAAAAATAGCGCGGAATGTTCTGTGAAAGATCCAGAGGAAGTGAAATAACCCGCACGCAGAATCCAGTACGGACAATTTCGTTAAGTTGAAAAGAAGAATATCATACTAAAAATGAAATTATCAGAAGATCGAGTCGTTGTACAGGCACTTAAGCATATTCTTGAACATGAAAAATATTATTTCCTTGAATATGATGAGGAAGGTTCAAAAAATAAAGATTATTTGAGCGTTAAAGTAATTGATCGAAAAGCTAAACGCGACCATTCGATCACAAACTCTATTCGTAAGGAATTAGAACGAAAGACTCAAAGATTTTTTTACCCGATTACTTCTGCAACTAACGACTCTCAGGATTGGAACACAGTGTGGACATACTTCAACATACGTGAGAAAAAATCGTGAAGTTTATGAGAAAGTTGGTTCTACTGTACTGCATCTTCCTAATACCACTGACACTTGCATCCGACACACAACATCGGTTCAAGGTGTTTGTGGATGTTGGTGGAGACGATGAGCAGGCAATCAATACCATTGAAAGCCATCTGAAAAGAGAACTCCGTCTGCTCGGCGATGTTGATGTTGCTGGCAAGGATGACAATTGGAGATATGTTCTTCAAATTTTCGTTATGGCATTGGGAACGGAGGATATTGTTGGCCAAGAAACATACGCAATTGCCACCTATAATGGATTTCGCTTGGCAAAAATAGTGTATCAAGAACCTTTCTTTTATGAGAATTTGCCAGCAACTGTTTATCCGATGAGTGTACTGGGTGTAGCGAAATGTCCGAAAGGAAAATTACCTCAGTTTTGTATAGAGCATGTTGGATCTTTTGATAAACAGATGTTTCAATCCAGAAGATGAAGGTAATCTAATGTTAAAAAGAAGTTGTGCTTATCTTCCGCAAAGTCCATTTTGAAAGGAGAATCATGGCAAAAATCACGCAGATCATCACGCAATGCCGAAGTGCTATAAATTCTCAGGATGGCTGGATATATGGTATAGACGCAGAACACGTTTTTAAAACAGCACATCATGTATATCTTATTGCTATGAAAAAAGTAGCCCATAAAGATGGTTCATTTGACATTACAGATAAAATTACCATCTTAGACTTAAAAACGTACGCATACAACCGTTCCTCAGTAATCAATGAACTAATCAATAAAGCATGTAATGTATTACAAAGTCTCTTGGAGGCTATTGAACGTGGGGATCGAGTTTGGGATGCTGCAAATCATGATTTGAACGAAAAAGAAAAAACGACTTTGGTCGAAGGAACAACGGTTAAACCTTCAGGATTTGAACTAAAAGAAGAAACGACTTCAGTCGAAGGAACAACGGTTAAACCTTCAAAATGCTGATAAGGTAATCCAATGTGGAAAAGAAGTTTATTGTTCACAAAGTCCATTATGAAATGTATGCCAAGTAGTTCGGAAAGTTTGGACTCAACCAAACGGGTGTCTGAACAACTCGTATCCTTAACAGCAGGTTTAGGCTTGCGGGGTACGTCAAAACGGATGCTTTGTTATTCGTAATCTAAACACTGAGGGAAACACAGAATTGAATCTACCTGAAGGGGTCAAAGCACGGCTTGATCAAGGGAACCTAACCGGAGATATAGCCTTCTCACCAGATGGCACGCAGCTCGCTGTCGCTTGCGAGATCGGTGTTTGGGTCTATGATGTGGATACCGCCATAGGACTCAACCTACTCGTCGAACATAAAGAGTACGTCAGGTGCGTCGCATTTTCACCGAATGGTAATGCAATCGCGAGTGGGAGTATAGACAACACAATCGTTCTGTGGGATGCCACCAGCGGTGCTCCGACAGCAACACTCGCTGGACATACAGACGCTGTAAGAAGCGTTGCTTATTCCCCTGACGGTGGAACACTTGCGAGTGGAAGTCCTGACAATACGGTGCGTTTGTGGGATACAAGCACAGGCGAAATAAAAAATACACTCACAGTTGAGCAATTCTCTATTAGATCCGTTACGTATTCACCGGATGGAAGTACCATTGCTGCTGGCAGTGGCGGTGATACTGTGCTCTTGTGGGATGCTGCCACCGGACGGCACAAGGCAACACTCACGGGACATAAACATATCGTCAATTCTGCCGTCTATTCTCCTGATGGTGAAACCATTGCCAGTGGGAGTACCGACCGCACAGTGCGTTTGTGGGATGCGGTGACGGGTGAAACCGAAAACACGCTCACCGGACATAGAGGTTATGTCTGGAGTGTCGCATTTTCACCTGATGGCGCAACACTCGCAAGCAGTAGTAGTGACGGCACAGTACGTTTATGGGATACCAAGAGAGGCAGATCGAAAGACACACTTGCAGGGCATACAGGCAGTGTCAGGAATGTCGCTTACGCGCCTGACGGTAGTTTGCTCGCAAGTGCAAGTGAAGACAACTCTGTCTTGCTTTGGGATCTCGCGTGAACTATCGACCCAGAATCAACAAGAATGGCTATCAGCCATCAGCTATCAGCAAAGAGGGTTTCTGTTAATCACAAACCTCTTGTTACTGACCGCTGAAAGGTTTTTCGCAGAAAAACCGACCTGACCGCTGATAGCCATCCAACTAAAAAGGAGGACGGCGTTCTCTCCGTCGGCTACAATCGGAGGTTTCACGCCGAGTTTTTGATGAAACCCAGGTTTAACTTTGTAACAACACTTCTTCTCGCATTCTCTATCTGCGTCGCTTTTCAGTTAACAGCGCAAAGTGAGATGGCGCAATCTGCGAATGCGAAAGTTCCAACGGCGGAAGAGTGGCTTACAAGCGTTGGTATAACGGAGTTGAGGGTTCATCCAGAGTCTCTGACACTTGAGCATGCACGTGATGGCAGACGCGTGCTCGTGTCAGGTAAAACGAAGGATGGCGCATGGGTAGATGTAACACCGTGGGCTGTGCTGACACCTGCTACCGACGCGGTGAAAATTCATGAAGACGGTTATATATTCCCAATGACAGTCGGCACAACGAAAATTGTCGCTACCGTTAAAGGCATGAGCACTGAATTGCCTATAAACGTCAAGAGCATGGACGCATCGCCTGTCAGTTTCGTCCGTGATGTCATGCCCCTCCTCAGCCACGCTGGGTGTAATAACGGCACATGCCACGGCGCAGCAAAAGGCAAAAATGGATTCAAACTCTCGCTACGCGGCTACGATCCAGATTTTGATTACGAACTCTTGATTGAGGATATATCCGGTAGACGATTTAACCGCGCTTTCCCCGAACAGAGCCTGATGTTGCTAAAACCGACATCCGAAGTGCCACATAAAGGTGGACAAGTTATTGTCCCAGGTTCACGGGATTACGAACTCATCCATCAGTGGATCACAGAAGGGGCGAAGTCTGATGTCAAAACCACACAGCGTGTGGAACGGTTAGAGGTCTTACCCGATTCCGCTGAACTCGCTATGCCAGGAATGCAGCAGCAACTTTTAGTGATCGCACACTATCCTGACGGCACAACGCGAGATGTCACCCGTGAAGCGAAATTCACCAGCAGCCTCAATGATGTCGCAAAAATCACTGACGACGGCGTTGTAACCGCAGAACGCCGTGGCGAAACCGCGATCCTCACCCGATACGAAGGTGCCTATAGCACAAACGGCAT
>JAAXHI010000285.1:18087-21096 GCA_012270875.1 Candidatus Poribacteria bacterium
CATAATAAACTGAAGCGGATGAAAATCCTGTCTTCCGATCTCTGCACAGATGAAGAGTTTGTACGACGTATCTATTTCGATCTGACCGGACTCCCACCGACACCCGAACAGGCGCGGAATTTCCTTGCCGATACCACTGAGACTAAAGTCAAGCGCGAAAAACTGATTGACACACTCGTTGAAACACCAGAGTTTATTGACCACTGGACACATAAGTGGGCAGACCTGTTACAGTCGAATCGTAAGTTCCTCGGTGAACGCGGGGTCTGGCTCTTCCAACAGTGGATTCATCAGGCGATCGCTCAGAATCGACCGTACGATCAATTTGTGCGGGAACTGATTACGGCGACCGGAAGCACTTATGCCAATCCTGCGGCAAGTTATTTCCGTGTATCTCGTGAATATACGGCTGCAGTGGAAAACACAACGCAACTCTTCTTAGGGGTCCGTTTTTCATGCAACAAGTGCCACGACCATCCCTTTGAAAAGTGGACGCAAAACCAGTACTATGAACTCGGTGCGTTCTTCGCGGATGTCAAAGTGAAGTCAGGGCAGCTCCCCGGTGATGAAGTCGTCTACGCCAGTTACACCACAGAACCTGTGAAACACCCACGAACATTGGCAGTCATTGAACCCTCCGTCCCGTTCGGAGAAGTTGCAGCAGAAACTGACAATAAACAGCAGATGCTCGCAACGTGGCTCACTTCCAAGGAAAATCCGATGTTTGCACGTGCCGGTGTCAACCGTATCTGGAGCTACTTCATGGGACGTGGGATTATTGAACCTGTAGACGATATTCGTACAAGCAATCCACCGAGCAACCCCGAATTGCTTGAGGCGTTGACGAAGGATTTCGTGGACAGTGGGTTTGACATAAAGCATATCATGAAAACGATCACGCGTTCCCGAACCTATCAACAGAGCATCAAGACGAACAAATGGAACAAATCGGATACGATTAACTTCTCACACGCAGTCGCCAGACGTTTAACAGCTGAACAGTTGTTAGATGCCATCGGTGTTGCGACAGGCAGCAGACCACGTTTCCAAGAGGTACCCAAAAACTTCCGAGCCGTTCAGCTACCAGATAGCAAAGTCAAGGATGACGGATTTTTGAAGCTGTTTGGCAGACCTGAACGCGAAACTTCATGTGAATGTGAACGGACAACCGAGGTGAGCCTCGCCCATGCGATGAATCTGATTAACGGACCAACAGTCGCAGAGGCGCTCATCGACCCGGAAGGACGTATCGCACAACTCATCAAAACGGACAAAGATGACCGAGTGATCGTTGAAGAATTATATCTCGCAACGTTTTCTCGGTTACCAGAGAAGAACGAATATGCAGTAGCGGTTGAACATATCACGAACGCTGAATCTAAGGAAGAAGGCGCACAGGACCTGTTGTGGGCGTTGATTAACAGCCCCGCTTTCTTATTCAATCGCTAAATGGTTATCAGTTATAAGTGGTTAGTTATAAGTTAAGAGGCTTTGGAGTTTTCTCAAGCAAACCTCTTTAACTTATAACCTATAACCTACAACTTATAACTCTAAAAAATGGAGGAAACAATAGATGTTATCGTTACCACAATTGCCCGGACGCTTGTGTGACGGGTTCTCACGTCGTGAATTTCTACGTGTCGGTGGTGCGGCGATGCTCGGCATTAGTCTGCCACAGGTATTGTCACTCCAAGCGAACGCGAATACGGCAGTCGACCCCGCGAAACCGCTAAACGGATGGGGAAAAGCCAATTCGGTCATCCTCCTCTTCTTGCAAGGCGGCCCTAGCCACCTCGACATCTGGGATCCGAAACCCGATGCACCCTCAAATATTCGAGGCGAATTCAATCCGATCCCGACCAATGTACCAGGAATTCAGTTATCTGAGACGATGCCGCGTTTGGCACAGCAGATGGATAAAGCCTGCTTGATCCGTTCCGTAAGCTACACACCCGCAGGGCTTTTCAACCATACCGCTGCAATGTACCAGATGGTTACTGGAGAAACACCGGACAAAGTCGCTCCCTCAGGGCAGCTTGATCCGCCTTCACCCGCAGACCATCCGAATGCCGCAGCGCATATCTCAAATTACCGGCCACCCGATGAACCGATGCTCGCAGCCGTACAACTCCCGCGTCCGATGCAGGAGAGCAACATCATCGGTAAAGGTGGAAACGCAGGGTTCCTTGGTAGAGCCTACGATCCGTACTTCCTCTTCCAAGACCCGAATCAGGATATCAACCTCGACGACCTAAGCTTGCGTCCAGAGGTGCCACCCGTCCGCTTGAAACGCCGGAAAAATCTCCTCGAAACAATTAACGCCGGTATGCCCGAAATTGATAAGGTGGCGGATTCCTATGCATTGAACGAGTATTATGAAAAGGCATACAACCTTATCTTGTCGCAGCGCGCACGCAATGCTTTCGATCTATCCCAAGAACCCGATGAGATGCGTGATCGCTACGGTAGACACACCTTCGGACAGAGCGCGCTGCTTGCCCGCAGGTTGGTCGAGGCTGGCACTCGGTTCGTTCAGGTGAACTGGCCCTCTGTCGCTAACGGTGATCCAAACACAACAGCATGGGATACGCACGCAACTAACTTCGGTCCGTTGAAAAACCTTCACTGCCCGAAATTAGATAGTGCCGTCTCCTCACTGCTTGAAGACTTGGATCAGCGCGGGATGTTAGAGGAAACACTCGTCTTGGCGATCGGTGAATTCGGACGCTCGCCACGGATGGGCATTAGTACCTCCGGTAACAGCAACGCACCTGATGGACGCGACCACTGGCCCTATTGCTATACAGGGTTAATCGCAGGCGCAGGGGTCAAAGGTGGACAGGTCTACGGGAAGTCTGATGCAACTGGCTCGACACCACTTGAAAAACCAGTGCATCCACGCGACATCCTCGCTACGGTCTACCATACACTCGGTATTGACCCGCACACCATCGTCTACAACCATTTAGATCAACCCCGCGAATTGGTCAAAGGCGAACCAATTGCCGG
>JAAXHI010000323.1:0-1204 GCA_012270875.1 Candidatus Poribacteria bacterium
GGTATAATGTTGTGTTATCAGCACCAATGGAGTGTTACCATATTCATCAACTTCATTCACATCTGCCCCCACAGATAGTAGCCTTTGTGCAATTTCCCGTCGCGCCCGCCTCCTCTCCCAATGTTCCTCCTTAGATGCAAACGTTGCCATCAATGCAGTTGTACCTGTAGAATCCATTGCATCAACATCTGCTCCTCCTTGTATTAAACTTTCAACAACTTCACATTCATTCGTAGCTGATGCCAATATCAATGCAGTGCTTCCATTCCTATTCATGTGATTCACATCTGCACCATTCACTAGCAACAGGTCAACCACATGTACTGTATTATGTACAGCAGCAACCATGAGTGGAGATGTGCCATCCACATCTGTTTGATTGACATCAGCACCATCATTCACCAAAAGCGTTATCACTCTTTCACCTCTATATTTTTTTGACCGACATGCATTCAAGAGTGGTGTTGTACCTTGCCATCCAGTAACATTTACATCTGCGCCACTAGCCAACAGCTGCCCAACTTGTAAAGTCATCTCTATGATATTTTCCTCATCATCACAGCCATTCCTGTTATATTGTGTTGCCAACAATAATGCAGTATTACCAGCTTGATCTGCATGATTTGGATCAGCACCTGCTTGTAATAGTAACTGCGCTACCAATCGCCTAGGCTCAATCATCAATGGACACTTTGTACCATATTGTGATGCAGCCATCAGTGGTGAACTCCCACTGTTATCTTGCACACTAGGATCAGCCCCCGCATTCAGCAACATCTGTATTAGAGCACAACTAGCATCAGCAGCCGCTACTAACAATGCAGAGCGTCCCAGATCATCACACATATTCACCAGAGCGCCAGCTTCCAGCAATGCAGCTGCACATTGTACATTATCACAATAAGCAGCCCACATCAAAGGTGTGACACCATCATCTCCATGACCATCAGGCAAACCACCGCCCTCCAGTAAGACCTTTACACACTCCACCGTTCCTCGTTCTACAGCATATCCCAGTAGTCTGCCACCCCCAAGAGCTCCAAATCTGTACTGTAGCAGAGCATTTGGATTTCCACCTGCATCCAACAGAAGTTTCACTAGTGCTGCAATCTTCCGTGATATGGCTAGTCTCATGACCTCAGTAGTAACAACTCCTCCACTATCGACTGCACGTTTTACATCATCCAAGTTATATCCCATTCCT
>JAAXHI010000323.1:1301-1822 GCA_012270875.1 Candidatus Poribacteria bacterium
AAAATTCTTCCAGAACACAAACAACAAAGTTACAACAACCCCATAACAGACAATTGGCCGTAAATTCCTCCTACATTGTTCTTCACACAAAATATCCATGTATCAACCATCACATATTTCAAATCAGAATGGATCAATTTATGACCTACACATATGACTCATAATGTCCACAGTAGAAATATATTGCTCTGCGCCTAAAGTTCCTTACACTACTCTCTGAAAGTCTATCTGATTCTGCGTATCCTTCTCATACCACTACTATATCTGATTCCCAATGACAACTGTCTCTAGTCATACATTCAATAATGTCTATCATCATCAAACATGTGCATAGTGTTCTGAAATGTACAATATTGTCAATATAAAAATCAATCACGTTCAGTTTTCTTCTCAGTGTGCGTCTTTAGATGTTGCTTCAGATTACCCAACTGTGTAAACAATTTCAGGCACACTACACATTTATAAGGCTTCTCTCCAGTATGTGTGAAAATATGTTTCTTCAAGGTTGCCTTTTGAGCAAA
>JAAXHI010000323.1:1834-2896 GCA_012270875.1 Candidatus Poribacteria bacterium
ACACCTGTGCAAATGTTTTATGACACAATATACATTGGTGTGGCTTCTCTCCAGTATGAGTCATGTCATGTACTTTCAGCTGATTTGATGTAGCAAATCTCTTACTGCACTTCAGACATTTGTATGGTCGTTCTCCAGTGTGACACTTCCTATGCATCGTTAAGCGGGCTTTATAAGGAAATGTTTGATGGCAAACGTCACATTCATAAGGTTTTTCTCCAATGTGTATGGCTTGATGATTCCTGAAATAGCTCAAATATGGAAAAGCTTTCTCACAAATTTGACACTTGTATGGCTTTTCTCCTGTGTGAGTCCGCATGTGTACCTTCAATGAGTTTCCATGGGCAAACCTTCGCTGACAGATGTCACACTTGTAACACTTTTGACCTGTGTGAGTTTTTGCATGTGATTTCAAGTGAGCTGGCGTTGTAAATTTTTTGCTGCAGTGCTCACATTGATATGGCCTTTCTCCAGTGTGAAACATCATGTGTATCTTCAAATGGTCTCGCCGTTTATATGCTTTGTCACACTGTTGACACTTATGTTCCTTTTCACCACTGTGACTACTTTTGTGTACATATAAGTTCGCATATCTTGCAAATGACATGTTGCATATGTTGCACCGATAAGGCTTTTCACCTGTGTGAGTCCGTTGATGTTCCCTCAAACTTCCACTTTGTGTAAACCATTTTTCACAGATGTCACATTTATATGGTTTCTCACCTGAATGAGTTTTTTCGTGTACCTTTAAATCACTTGATGTTTTAAATTGTTTTTGACACTGCGTACATTTATGAGGCCTTTCTCCACTGTGAACCATCATATGTATCTTCAAATGACTAGACCGCGAATATCCCTTATCGCACAAGTGGCACAGATGTACTTTTTCACCAGTATGACTCAAATTGTGCTGCTGTAAGTTTGCACGTGTACTGAATGCTTTGCTACATATCTCGCACCAATAAGCCTTTTCTCCACTGTGAATCCTCTCATGTTCTTTCAGGTTTGTCAACCGTGAATACTTTTTCCCACATGTCTGACATCTGTATGTCTGATCTCTAT
>JAAXHI010000362.1 GCA_012270875.1 Candidatus Poribacteria bacterium
TTGTTGTTGGTCTGTAATATCAGTGAAACGCAACTCGAAGCGGTTGATGAAATTCGTGAACATTTCAGTAGATATGAGTCGGAGCCGCAAACGACGGTGATTGTACTCGCCGCACAATTAGAGATGGAACTCTCGCAACTTGATGAAACTGACGCTGAGATTTTTATGGAAGAGATGGGACTCGGTGAGTCCGCTTTAGAGCGATTTATTCAAACCTCATATAAGTTGTTAGGGCTCATCACATTTTTCACAACCAATCCGACGGAGGCACGCGCATGGACGTTGCGTGAAGGACAAACCGCCGTTGACGCAGCGGGACGCATCCATACCGACTTTGCGGACGCTTTCATTCGTTCAGAAACGCTGAGTTGGGTTGACTTAGTGGCGTGCGGTAGTTATCCCGAAGCGCGAAGCAAAGGCTTGCTGAGAGCTGAAGGTAAAACGTATCAGGTTCAAGAGGGGGATGTCCTGCTCATTCTGGCGAACCCGAACTAAACATGTTGTCCCGTAGGTCCGCGATTGCTTCCATTATCTGGTTGCCCATCTGCTGATACATTTCACGTCTCGTCTCGAATTCCTCGGCGACAAGTTCGAGGGGTTCACCAAAGGTGACCCTCAACTGTGCGCGGCGCAGTCGTCTACTGTTGCGGGGTAACATCCGTTCCGCGCCGCTATGAAAGACCGGAATTGTTGGGACACCCGCCCTGTCAGCAATAAAACATGCGCCGTCGCGCGCCTTACCTAATGTTCCATCAACGCTTCGAGTGCCCTCAGGGAACATAAGCACAACGTTGCCTGCTTTTAGCAGCGAAATCGTTTTTCGCAACGCGCCTAAGTCAGGCGCGCCTCTATTTACAGGGTAAGCGTTATAGGTTGAGATGAGTTTCCCTAAGCCGGGGATGTCGAATGCGGTACTCCGTGCCATGAAATGAATTTCGCGGTTCGCGGCGGAACCGACAATTACAGGGTCAAGGAAACTGACGTGATTTGAGACGAGCAGCACGCCACCTTCCCTCGGAATGTGATGAACACCTTGTACCTCAAGGTGCCCCATGGTTTTACAAAAGGTATTTGTGAGACGATGCGCCCATCGGTAGAGTGAGCGGGGTGTCCAGAATTGATTGTTGGTATACCACATAATTTTATTTTCAACCGATTTCGTCTTCGCATACTTGCGCTATAATAAAATCAACGACTTCATTAATTGTTTTATCGGTTGTATCCACGCGAATTGCGTCGTCAGCGGCACGGAGTGGACTGTGTGCCCGCGTTTTATCCTTCTCATCACGATCACTAATCTCCGCTTCAACTGCTGCCAAAGTTATATCTACGTTTTGTCTTTGGAGTTCGGCGAGTCTCCGCTTTGCGCGCTCTGTCACAGAGGCATCAAGATAGAACTTAAAATCGGCGTTTGGAAAAACAATCGTCGTTAAATCCCTACCTTCAGCGATAATACTCCCCTCGCCACCGATACGCTGTTGATGCTTGACGATCTCATGGCGAATCTCTGGTATTTTAGCAACGTCTGCGACGCGTCTATTAACTGCTGGTGTGCGGATTTGGACAGACACATCTTCAGCATTGAGTAAAATCGTTTTGCCGTTATCCTCAAATTTAATATGGCACGCTTTTACCTGCTCAAGCAGTTCAGGACTATCCGCCGCAAGTTCGCTTCGTATCGCCAGCAGGGTCACTGCTCTGTACATAGCACCGGAATCGAGGTAAAGGAGTCCGAGTCTTTCAGCGATGCGTCGTGCGACCGTGCTTTTTCCAGACCCGGCGGGTCCGTCTATCGCAATCGTTGCCTGAGATCCAATTTTTTTCATGCGCCTCCTAACTGTTCTCTGCGCTGTTTGACGATAACTTGTGCCTCCAGAAGTAAGCGTTCAATCTCAGCAAGGTTATCCGTCTGAAGCAAGGTTTTGAATTCTGTTAAGTTGTCAGTGATGTCGTCAATCAACGATAAGAGGACATCCCTATTCTGAGTGAAAATATCGGTCCATAAATCGGGTGAACCTGCAGCGATACGGGTAGAATCCCGAAAACCGGTCGCTGTAAAGTCCAACGCTTTACCAGCTTCGGTTTCCACATTTGCCACCGTATTGGCGAGGATACTTGCGACAAGATGTGGAAGGTGGCTTGCGGCACCGATGAGCAGATCGTGGGTTTCAGGCGAAAGGAGGTGTGGTACTGCCCCAACAAATTCCCACAAGTTTTTAATGAGTGCTAAGGCATCGGCGTCGGTGTTTTCTGTTGGCGTTAGGATGCACGTCGCGTTTTCAAAAAGCGTTGCCTTCGCTGCCCCGACACCTGTTTCATGAGAACCCGCCATCGGATGTCCACCAACAAAAGAGAGGGCATCCGCCCTCTGTTCCTGTAGCTGCGTTTCAACTGTTTTTACTAACTCTGACTTCGTGCTGCCGACATCCGTTAGCACGATCCGATGGTGTTGTGTGTCAACAGATTCAGCGATGCGTTGCACCAACATCGGAACTAACGCGACAGGCGTGCATAGCACAATGAGATCGGTGTCTTGTAATCCTTCTGATAACTCCGTTGTTATCACATCGACAGCATCGTGTGCAAGGGCATTCTTAAGTCTACCGATGTTGCGTCCTAATCCGATGCGTTGTCCTTGAAATCCGCTCTTTTTTAGGGCGAGTCCAAGCGAACCGCCGATTAATCCGACCCCCCATATAGTAATTCGACGAAGTTGTTGTATCTGTTCCATAGCAAGTCTCGGAAGCCTCTAATTCCCAAACATGTCGCTGTAGACCCCATCAATAGAAGTTCTTTATATTTTAAGAGAATTTGCCCATCTTTGTCAAGCGAAAACGTCCATTGCTACGCGTAAATATGACTTGAAGTCTCGCCCATTTCTTCACCAAATAAACCGATACATCGGCTTTTGTAGGAAGATACCGAGAAGTCCCCAGACGCTGCCGACAAGGAACTCTCCTAAAATCAATCCGAGAAAGAATGGCGCGACCCGTCGAAACGTCCGCACGCCACCGAAACGCAGAATCGCTAACTTGATAAAGTAGCTGATAAAAACCGAGAACCAGAAGAAATTGACTGCCCAGGTCCCTGAGATTGCATATCCGATCGGATACAGGGGCCACCAGAAAAATCGGAGTCGAACCAGAGTGAGACAGAACGCGAACAGCATCCCGAAAACCATCGCAATCAACGACGGAATGTTTACAGGCATTGGATTCGTGAGCCAGTTCTGTGTGCGGTTAAACACGGATCCCGACCAGACTTCGATCGCTCCGTGTTCATAGCCGATATGAAGCGCGCCCCAGAAAGCCGCGAAAGGACTTATTACCATAGCAAGTAGCATTGCGACAGCCATCCGCCTTGAAGAACTTCGCGACCGTTCCGCCAATTTCAAACCCTCTAATTGATGCGGCATCGTATTCCCTCGGTAGGCGCGATTGAAGCAGAAGACAAGCGAAAAGAGTGCCAGATTCTGTCCGCCGAGCCTGCGCATCCCGAACATTTTGGGAAGGAGGACATCGGGTCCCATCGAACGCAAATCGTGGATCGGTGGACCGAGTTCGGCGCGGACGCGGGTAATCACTGTTACCGTCGTCAGATGAATTGCGAAGACGAGTACCGCCACCCAGAAAGACATGCCTGCGACCCACCAAAAACCGGTCAGTAATAAAAATCCGATGATTAATCCTAACACTGCGGTGCGATAGGTCATCGGTTCGTTTGCTGCCGATTCACCGTTTGCAGACCACGCTTGCTGGAAGACACGTCGCAGATGCTGCCGTGCGCTCCATAACGCCATCAGCAACACACCGACACAGACCCCAAATGACTGATCAAAGATGAACGGGAACCCGGGAATCCGCTGCAAACCAGCAATGCTGCCGAAGATCATCTCAAATTTCCAGAAGATATAGAAAAACCAGAATGTGAACGATAGGTCAAGCGGGATGAAGTATGCCATCCCGACGGCGAAAGGGAAGAGAACGATTGGGGTCCATCCAATCGCGTTCCACGGCTTTGTTGTGAACAGCGGACGCAGATCGTAGAATTCACCGCCGAGTCCCGGAAAATTGGGGAACAGAAAATGCAGCCCGTTAATCACATCTATCCCACCCGCCAGAATTATCCCGATCCAGAGTGCCTTTGAACGGAAGAAACGGGTCGTTGTCATCTGATACGGTAACTCAATAATCGGATAACTGAGCCGTTCGATTTCAATCCACTGCTTTCGCAGCATGACGTTGATGCAAAACGTCGTGAAAAGCAGCGTGATGATAAATCCGCTCCATGCCAGTACGGGTTGCCACCACAGATGAAGGTGCGGACGTAGATAGAGGCTGGATTCGCCTGTAAAATAGACGGTTAACTGGTTTTTATCTGTCAAAGCGAGCCACTCTGGGATATAGCGGTGGAAGAGTGTGCCCCATTCATTTTCTTCTGTTGCCAGCCATCCGACTGTGGCGATATTCGTAATAATAACCTCAAACAGATCGTGTCCACAGATAGCGGATGCTACTGATAGCATCGTGTAAAGTGTGAGTAATTCGCCTTGCGTGAATGCGGCGCGCGGTGTGAACCTACGAAGCACCGTGTTGAGAGCTATTAGGACGACAAGCACGAAAATTGCATTGAAAAAGAGCGACATCGTTGTTGGGAACCCCTGATCCCAACGCAGCGATGCGAAGACCCAATAGTTATTGAAGGGGATTAGCGCGAGTCCGAGCCAAATAACCCACCATCGGATTTTTGGGCGCGAAGGAGACGTAGGAAGGGCGGACGAGTGTTGCAGCATGGGTAGTCCCAGTCAGGATGTGTATTGTTTTGCCTATGAATTCGCGATGCTATTATACCTCATCATTGAAACGGACTCAAGAATTTTGCTTGCGAGATTAAGGCGAATCTGGTAGAATGGTACTAAAATTAAGACCTCCTTAACCCTTCTCTGATAAAAATAAAATGAATGCAATAAAAGAGGCACACTATAACCTCGGCATCGCTTATCTGGAAGCGGGACAATACAACAGAGCCGTTCCTGAATTTGAGGCAGCTATAAAACTGGATCCAAATTTTATAGGTGCCCACTGCGCGCTCTGTCGCGCGTATCTTGAACAGGGTGAACTCGAAAAGGCGGGTGCAGCGATTACTGCAGCGTTGGAACTTGATGCCAACCATCAACCTGCGTTGCTGTTGTCTGGCACTATAACGGAGGCATACCAGGACAGGGGTAAAGCCTATCTGGATGACAAACGCTATACTGAAGCCGTCGCAGCATTTCAGAGAGCCATAACGCTTGACGCGGATTTAGATGATAGTTCCGAGGCATCTGATTCCGGGAACACATACGTCTATGTCCATCTCGGTGCCGCCTACATCGGCATGAAGGCATATCAGGAGGCAATCGAGGCGTTACAGTACGCCATCGCACAAGATGCTGATCTCGTTGACGCGCACTATAATCTCGGCTACGCCTATGTGGAGCAGGGCGCGTACGACAAAGCGGTCCCACACCTTGAACGCGCCATCGCCATTGCCCCGCATCTCAAACGTGCGCACTATCACCTTGCACGTGCCTACCGCGAGACAGGAAATCTGGAGGCGGCGACAAATGCTGTCACAGAGACGTTAAGGCTTGATGCCGATTATCGACCCGCGCACGAACTCGCAGACACAATAAAGCAGGCGCATTACAACAGCGGTATTACCCACCTCAACGATGAACGCTATAGTGAAGCCGTTACAGCCTTCCAAAACGCCATAACCCTTGATGCCGATTTTGTGACTGCACACCACAACTTGGGGGTAGTGTATCTCAAAATGGAGACGTATCCGCGGGCTGTGTCATCGCTTGAAAGAACGGTAACGCTTGATCCGAATCATAAAGCTGCACATCACGCACTCGCGCTGGCGTATCTTGGGCAGCAAGAACTCGGAAAGGCGAGAGATGCCGCGAGAGAAGCATTAAGAATAGATGCCAATTACCAACCTGCACGCTCGCTTTTGGAAGCCATTGATCCAAGTTACACGCCGCTGCCAACGCCTTCAGTTTCAGAAGTGCAGGACGTTACGCCATCAGCGTCGGAACAACTGGATGTGAAATCCAAACAGGAAACGCATCACGAACTCGGTATGACATACTTAGATGCGAAAATGCACACAGAGGCGATTGCGGAGTTCCAAAAGGCGATTGATCTGGAACCGGATTTTGTAGCAGCACATATCGGTCTGGGTAGTGTCTATCTTGAGATGGAGCAGCTTGACGAGGCAGAAAGTGCGGCGAAAGAGGCGTTAAGGATTGATGCCGATTCCCAACCTGCCCGTCAACTTTTAGAAGACATCGAAAAGGCGCGTCCTGTCCATCCCGAACCTGAACAGACACAGCAAACGCCTCCACCCGCAGACCCGCCTGATGCGAAACAAGACTTAGAACGCGGAATGGTTTTTCTTAACAGTAGGCAGTATGATCAAGCCGCTGCAGCGTTCAAACGTGTCATAAAGGCGGATGCGAGTTCAGTAGAGGCACACTACGGTTTAGGGCAGGCTTACCTTGAAATAGGCGCGTTTGACGATGCCAAAACTGCAGCGGATGCGGTATTAAGGCTCAACGCAAACCATAATCAGGCGCGTGAACTGCTCCAAGTGATAAAGTTCGCCAGCAATATAGAGAGAAATCGGAAAATTCGGAAAAAAGTTCTGTCCTATGTGGTGATCCTCGGTATTGTTGTAGTGGTAGCCTTTGTTGCTATTAGGTTAAATTTAATTCCGTGGTCAAATTCGCCAGTGCCGCCGAACCTATCAGTAGCAGCCGCCTTAGAGGAGCCTTCAGGGAACGGCTTCCTTGATGCTGGTGAAACGGGACGTATCAAGCTAACTATCACCAACAGAGGCAGCACGGTGCGAGATATTGAAATCAGGTTTGAGCCGTCGTCTATAGCCGGGTTGCGTTTTAGGAAACCCGCGCCGATTTCAAAACTCAGTGAAGACAGCAAGAAAACGATTCGTGTCTCTATAACGGCGGATAAAAATGTGCGGGGGAGAGATCAAAAATTGCAAATCCAATTGTTTGGGAAAACTGGATTATTTGGTAAGAAGGAAGCAATAGCGATTCAAGATTTTTCTTTTAAGATTATACCAACAACACCGGATCCAGTGCGGCCAGGGAGAAGATAATGAATGAGAGAATTTGGGGTATCGTCGGTGGAATTGCTTTGTTACTTGCGTTATTATCACCGCTTGTATTGGGGAGTTCTAAAAAGGTAGAGAGGCTTTTTGGAGAGGCTGAAGCGTTGTATGAACGTTTAGACTATGACGGTGCTATTCAAAAATACGAAGCGGCGTTACAGGCATCTAACAAAATCGGCGTGAAAACGGAACGCATTGACAAAGATTTCACCACTCTCGTTAATCTTAAAATTGCTAAATGTTACTACCACCTCGCCGAAAAAACACAGGATGTTAACTATTATCAAAATGCGCTTGCGTACATTGAAAAGACTTGGTCAAACGCCTATGTTGCTAAACACCAAGAAGAACTCACTTATCTATGGGCGGAAATTCTTTACAAAATTAAGGACTTTGAACAAGCAGAAGCCAAATATGCTTGGTTGATAGAAAGGTTTCCAAACAGTCGTTGGGTCGCAAAAGCGTTGTACATTATTGGAGACATTAATTATCAACAGGAGAAGTATGAGGAAGCGAAGGACACTTTTCAAAAACTTATTAGTGAATTTCCAAGCTCCGAATTTAAGCCCGAAGCGGAACAACGCGTTGCAGAGATAGAACGGTTATTTGATGTTGCAACGAGACAGTCAGTTGCGCCTGAAATGTCCTCTGACGCGTCTGGTGAACCGGCACTTATTCCTCCGCAGCCAGACCCGGAATCCCAAGCCAAGGTAATGTACGATGAAGCCGCTAACCTAAGACAGCAAGGTAGAGTTCACGATGCAATCCAACACTACACAGATATCATCACACAATTCCCGGAAAATCGTCAATATGTTACGGATGCCTATATTGGAATAGCAGAAATTCATCTTGACGCTGAGGATTACATAAATGCGCGGGCGAATTATGAAGAAGCTATGTACAGCACAGAGGATGGCGGGCGAAAAATAGAAATTTATAAGAAGTACCAACTGACCTATCTTGTGCCGGTGTATGCCGACGACGGAAACGTGCGAGCCAACCGTGGGGATACACAACTCTTTATTCAGGCTACCCGCCTCCGAAGGGAAGGTCAATTTTTAGAAGCAGCCAAATTATATGAAAAACTTACAAACAGTGATCTTTCCACTGAAAATAC
>JAAXHI010000027.1 GCA_012270875.1 Candidatus Poribacteria bacterium
ACGTAAAAATAAATAGACACATTCGTAGCATAAACTTTTAGTTTGGTTTTCCAGTCTGAATGCCTGTTATAGGTATTCAGACTGTTGATGAACAATATCCGCACTGCAGGCGGGGTTTGTAACCCCGCCACTGTAAAAGTAATTACGGGTTTCACTATAATAGGTTCTACTATAGTCTTGTCCTTTTTTACTCAAAATATGCCGCGTTGATATCTATGTAATCTTCCCATTCTTCTGGCACATCCTCCTCTATGAAGATCGCCTCAACCGGACACGCCGGTTCACATACAGCTCAATCGATGCATTCTTCTGGATCAATGTAAAGTTGATTGACCTCTTCAAACGCATCGGCCGCACCAGTCGGATGCGGATGGATACAATCCACAGGACAAACATCAACGCACGCGCTGTCTTTTACGTCAATACAAGGTTCACAAATTACATACGTCATTTTTTTCTCTCTTTTGTGTATTTTTTGATCGGTTGACACGCCAAGCCAAGCGTGCCAACCCGTTGTTATCTATTCAAAATATTCTGCGTTGATCTCTATAAAATCTTCCCATTCTTCGGGAACTTCATCCTCTATAAAGATCGCCTCAACCGGGCATTCGGGTTCACAGACAGAACAGTCGATACACTCCTCTGGATCAATGTAGAGTTGATCCACCTCCTCAAATGCATCGGCTGCATCAGTCGGATGTGGATGAATACAATCCACGGGACAGACATCAACACAAGCACTATCTTTTACGTCAATGCAAGGTTCACAAATTACGTACGTCATTTTTTCTCCTTTTTGTATGTTTTGTTCATGCAAGTTCCCCAAGGCTGAATCTCAGACGTTGGACTCTTGCCAATCGGGCTTGTTTCAAAGTATCGGTAGCGCAGTATTCACAGCAGCAGATTCCCAATGAATCTCTGGATTTTCGACATTCTTTGCGTAGCGATAACCACCTTGGACATAGCGGATACCCACCATAATCTCTAAGCGATAGGTGAGTTCCTTCGCCTCTGCAATATCCACTTCATCTACTTCGTTTTTGTGAAGTTCAAAACCTCTATGAAGTAGTTTCACCTGCAATCCGTGTCCTTCTAAAGCAGTTGCGAGGCGATTCACCAACGTTTCAAACTGCGGAAACGGGATCTCAGCACTGTCTTCTTCCTGCCACAGACCAAAACCGTTATGAAGCAGTGAAACATCTAACCCCTCTTTTTCTAATATCCCTTCCAGTTCTACCATATCGTCGCACCGATAAACCACGCCTTCATTTGCCAAAACTTTCAACCTAAAACCCTTGTCAACAATGGTCAAAGGCAGGGATTGTTCGGCGACTAAGGATTTCAAAATCTCCTTGATTGCTGGAACACGGTGTGTCTCTAAATCGAGCATCGTTATCGCTTTCTCTATGTCGGAAGCCGTTTGTCCAGTAGAGATAGAATGACTCTTACCGCATCCGTTCATCCATTGATCCACTACTTTCTGAACTCTTGATTGTGTCAATGTATCCCATACCCCGTTATTCACTAATTGTGGACCGCTATTAGAAGCGCGGAGGGGAAGTTCGAGATCAGCAATTGAAGCGTCTAATAATTCTTTGACATCATTTGGACTCATGATTTTTCTCCTTCTTTCGATTCAAATTCCATCCACTTTGCAATTCAACGCCGCGGAAAACGCCACAGAGAGACACAGATACTCGCACTCGTCCAACTCGTTGCTGAGGCTTCATCACGGTTCGCGTATTC
>JAAXHI010000533.1 GCA_012270875.1 Candidatus Poribacteria bacterium
GATGCCCTTGGCATCGCTGTCCAATCCAAATTTTTCGCTGTTGGATCGGTTGTACCGTGGGCGGAAGCGGGCGTTGGAGCGATTGCAACACAATCTTGGGCAAACACGACGTACGGACCCAAAGGTTTAAAACACCTCAAAAGCGGACTTTCCGCAGAACAGACCCTACAACGCCTCATCGCAGATGACCCAGGACGCGCAACGCGACAGGTCGGTATCGTGGATGCGAAGGGGAACGTTGCGAACTACACTGGCGATGAATGTAACGCGTGGGCGGGTGCCGTTTCGGGTAGACACTGGACCGCTCAAGGCAATATCCTCGCCGGTGAAGATGTTGTTAAAGCAATGGGTAAAGCGTTTGAGGAAACGGAAGGTGAACTCGCTGATAAATTAATGGCGGCACTCTTCGCTGGACAAGCAGCGGGAGGCGACACGCGTGGACAACAGTCTGCCGCACTACTTGTCGTTCAGGAGGGTAGTGGGTATGGTGGTTTTAATGACCGGTACATTGATCTGCGCGTGGATGACGCTGAGAAACCGATTGAAGAACTTCAACGGTTATTAGAGATTCACAAGAAGTGGATGCCTCGGTAAAACTATTCCGTTGTGGGTTCATCTAATACCAGCAGTGGACGATTAAAACGGGAACGGATATTATTCAGTGCTGATAGGATCATTGGTGAACGTATGATACGCCGCTCCAATTTACGTTTGCCCGGAATATCGCTGATGACAACACCGACCAATACCGTCAAAACACCTTGCCCGGGTAAAGGTATCAGGATAATCCCGACAATAATAAGAATAACAGCAACCAAATTTTTTAGGAAAATCATCCCACCCCATAAAAAGGAGCGTCTGATACGACTGACCTGTCTTTTGGCGCGAAAATAGTCACAGGGTAGGTAAGCGATGACCAGTGCGCAAAGGAAGATACTACCCACTAAGCTGGCACCCGAAATAATACCGACTACCAATCCATGCGCTTTAAGCCATCCAAAAACAGCCAGACAGAAAGCTTTGAAAGTATCAACAGACAAGGGAATTCTCCTCTACCAACTCATCGACGTGAAACAGCACCACCGTCAATCGTCATAATATCGCCGCTAATATAGGCAGCTGCATCGGAAGCGAGAAACAGTACCGCGCCGATGTAGTCCCATACTGTTGCCCCACGTTCAAGCGGTGGTGCCTCGGCGGGAGCAATCGGCAAATCAGGGAGTGTGTCATCATCAGGAATGTTCTGCGATGCATTCATACCGGTCGGTGCGCCACCACCCGGTGCGATCGCATTTACCGTTATACCGTGTGGACGCAGCTCGAGTGCCAAACTTCGCGTTAATCGATTCAACGCCGCCTTGCTGACACAATAACTGAGGACCCCGACATGTGATTCTTCGGCATAAATAGACGAATTGTTAATGATACGTCCCTGTATGCCTTGTGCAACCATTACCTGAGCGACTGCTTGGGCACAGAGTAGACAGCCTTTCACATTAACCGCCATCACCCTATCAAAGAGATCCGGTGTCAGTTCAAACAACGTTTGACGACCCAGAATACCTGCATTATTGAACAGAATATCAATCCGTTTAAATGTATCTATTGCCGTATCTACTGCCGTTTGAACCTGCTCAGGTACAGTAACATCTAAAGGCACAGCGATCGCCTTTCCACCTTCGGCACGGACTTCATCAGCGACAGCATCCGCGCTTCTACCACCGGCGACGACAACAGCGGCACCCTCGCGAGCGAACGCCAAACACGCAGCTCTTCCGATACCTAAGGGGCCTCCGCCACCTGTTACAAATGCCACCCGATTTTCAAAACGCATTCGGTCCTCCATACGACAGATTTCTGATTAATTTCTGTCCTTCTATATTTTACTAAAGTTTGGACAATATTA
>JAAXHI010000333.1 GCA_012270875.1 Candidatus Poribacteria bacterium
CACTCTTGGATGAGATCCTTTAAAGCCATGGTGAAAGATGCAGACATGGCGGCCGACCAGGAGCTGAACTACCTGAGGAGTTACACCAGCGTTGATCCCCAGCAACTAGTGGACAACTACAGGAAAAGGCAGGGTGACAATCCTACTGTCGGCTCTCGCAGAACTTTGGACAGAATTAGAAAAGTGTTTTGGCAGCGTTGACGCAGTCCTTTCTCGAACGACTATCTACAGCAGCTGGCTTTGGCGAAAAAGATGGTGCTACACTCCAGAAACTGGCAGACTTATGCGCGGATGTAGACTTTCAAATGACTTACTTGCCAGGCCTAGTCTGCTTGAACTATCCGATAGCAATACGCCCAATCATTGAGAAGCTCCCAGCTTCCCTCAGATCTAAATGGGAGAAGGAAATAGTGCGCTATGCAGAAGACCACAACGACGCCTACCCAACATTTCGTGAATTCTCAATAATGATACAGAACCAAGCAAGAAAGAAAAATCACTCTAACCTTTCGGCGGGAAGCCCTGCGAGGAACTCTTGTGCTCAAAATCGACGTCGCGAGGATAAGAAAAGAAGACACTTTCCTCAATCTGGAGACGAGGTCAAACAAGTTCTGAAGACTAAAATGGACCTGGATAGTGGTAACGTCGCAGAAAAGGGGCCCCCAGAGCCCCCAAGACAGAAACATTGTTTATTTCACAAAAGCGTTGGCCAAGAGCTTACAGAGTGCAAAGCCTTTAACAAGATGACGATCAAGGAGAGGGAGCAGTGGGTTATGGAGGAAAGACTTTGTTTTCGTTGTTTCTCGCCTCATCACGTAGCCAGCACGTGCAAGGAGAACGTGAAATGTACTATCTGTGGCAGCAGACGATACCCTGATCTACTCCATTTAAGCACTGAAGAGAAGAAGGAGACAGCTAAAGAAGCGGAGACAGCTAACGAGGCCCAAGAAAACGTTAATGCTAAATCCACCTCGATTTTTAAGGGTGCCCCCGGTGGACTTTCCTGTAGCAAGATAGTGCTGGTGGATGTCTATAGAGAAGATCGACCCAATGAAGTCCATCGAGTTTATGCTATTGTAGATGACCAAAGCAACGCTTCGATCATTTCCACCGAGCCGGCGGGCAAGCTGAACGCCGAAGGTCCTGAGTGGAAGTATTACCTTTCAACCTACGGAGGCGCCAAGGAAGTCAGATACGGGAGGAGATTAACAGAGCTTATCATAAGTTCCATATAAGGGAGAACCTCAAGACTCCCCACCCTAAGAACGAAATGGAATCCCGAAAGATAAGAAGGAGATACCTACTCCAGAGATCGCAAGAGAGAATCCTCACCTCAGGAGTATTGTTGTAGAGATCCCCCCGACAAAGAGGCGGAAATCCAGCTCCTAATCGGCAGAGACGCGCCAGAACTCCTAAAAGCCTTTTAGGAAATTGAAAGCTCTCACGGTGAGAGCATTAAAAAACGGCCCAAAGGGAGCACCATGGACTCAGAAGCTAGCATTCGGGTGGACCATATCAGGCCAGACCTCCCTAGACTTTAAAGATGGACCCATCCATGTTCAGGCAAAGAGAACTGGTGTCGTGACAGATAGGGACGAAGGCGTGACTTCCAACGATGACCTGATTTCCTTCGATCCCACAACCCACGTAGCTCGCACCGGAGTGAACAAAGGAGCGGAGTATGAGATAGCCACATGTCCCAACACAATGAACTTTTTTGAAAGTTTCACCGAATCCATTGATGCCACGAATACAGCGGAAGATGTCTACCGCGTAACTCAAAACGACAACGATGTAGGCTTGTC
>JAAXHI010000164.1 GCA_012270875.1 Candidatus Poribacteria bacterium
ATATCGAAGCGACAAATTGTCTCCGGGCACCTACATCGTAACGCTCATCAAAAATGATTATCATGTTGTCTGCCCAATGACTGTTCATCCCGACCAAATCACCAATGCCGGTATATCTCTCTCAATTCCCGATAAAAACACAGATACCAATACTACACCAACACCAGAATCGGATTGGGCAAACGTAAAGAATGTTATCCACGGCAGGATTAATGAGATGATTCCTCTCTGGCCCACCTTAAGTAATGTTAAAGTTGTGATTGAGAGCGCGGACAGGATTGTGTTTAGTGACACATCTAACGCCGATGGCGAATACGAGTGTCGAGGTTTGTCAGCAGGTCGCTATCTCATTAGCCTCCATAAAGAGGGATATATTGAGAAAAAAGGGATACCGCTAATTGTTACGAACAACGGAAACCACAGTCTGTGGGTTACTGAAGAAGGTATGTTTATCAGTTATGCCGTGGTTACCGACGGAAGCATCTTTAAACTCACACACGGAATGCGGAAAAAGTAGAATGGCACGTTTCAGGTTAACTCTCGTTTTGATTGTAGGCGTGCTGGTGTACGGTGGGGCAGCTGTTGCACAAGAACAAGGCATTGCAAAAGGCGGCACAATTCACGGCTACATTACAGATACAACTCCTGCGCAGCTTCCGCTTGTTAATGTGCGTGTTCAGATTGACAACGGAAAAGGGCATATTTATGAAACAGAGTCCGCCGAAACAGGCGAATTCGTATATAGAGATATACCCACGGATGATTATCTGATTAACATCCACAAATTTGGATACCGCAGTCGAATTGGGAAACCCGTGTCGGTCACGAAGGGCGGCGTTCATTACCTTCCGCTTACAATGAACAAAAAGGAAAATATATTCACCGAACTCCAGAATATGTTTAGAATCAACGAGCGGCAAGAAAGCACGCTTCAATTGCAGATTACAACACAATCCCCGCAACCTGCTCCGATTGAAAATGCTGAAGTTAAAATTTGGCAACGGCGTGGTGGCAAAGGCAGCTCGCTAAATAACTTCGTCGAAATCACTGGAACATCTGACGCGGATGGACAGTATCGGCGCGACAATTTACCAGAGGGACGCTACTCCCTTACCGTTCGTAAGGACGGTTATGATACTTGGCTCTCAATGACTGTTCGAGAAAATCGGATGACGACTGCCGCTGTAAAATTTCCTATCTCTAATGGAACCGCGAACACCGACATTGTACTTTCACAGGAAACAGACACAAAATGGGTTATTCGTGGTAAAATTTTTGATACTAACTTTCAACAAACCCCGGTAAGTGGTGTTAAAGTCCGGATTAGGGGTAGTGACTTGAAACCACTCAATGCTTTATCCAATGCGGATGGCGAATATGAGTTTGTTTTACTTCCAGGGCGCTACAGCATTTTTCTTGATAAAGACGGGTATGAGGACGCAACTGGCCTTCTCACGGTAACTGTTAAGAGTAGGCAAAGCAGTGTTACTGTAATTGAAGAAGGTATGTTCGTTGTTTACGAAGCGGTTGCGAAGGGGAATGTGCTTGCGCTTAAACACGGCATATCGAAAAAAAGTTTTTCCGAGAAATATGGGGAACTGATTCGGCAGGTGCTTCTCGCCGTAATCATCGGCATCATCACCGGTATATTCAGCCTTTTCCTTTCAAGGTATTTAAACAAACGTCAACCAAAACACAGTTAGGAGTAAATATGGCAAAACAGAAATTAAACTTTGCATTCATAGGATGCGGTGGCAATGCACGCGGACACGGACGCAGCGTCTCAAGCGTCGAAGACGTAGAGATTGTTGCTCTTGCAGACCCAAGTGAAGGTTCGCTTGATGCGTTCAAAGAGACTGTCGGCTTGGACGATTCCGTCTCTACTTACGCCGACCACGTTGAGATGTTAGCCGCTGCCAAACCCGATGCGGTCGTCATTAGTTCACCCCACGGTCTACATTTCCAACACATTATGGACGCACTTGATGCCGGATGCCATGTGCATACCGAAAAACCGATGGTCTGCACGGTGGATCACGCCAAACAGGTAATTGCGAAGGTCGAAGAGACCGGTTTGCATCTGATGATTGGCTATCAAAGACATTTGAGTCCGACTTATCAATACTGCCGCAACGTGGTACAGAGCGGTGAGTTAGGTCGCGTTAACTTCGTTGCCGCGCATCAATCGCAGAATTGGTATCGGAATCAGCAGGGAAAATGGCGACAAGACCCGTTCCTCGGCGGTGGCGGTCAACTGAACGACTCCGGCAGCCATCTTATTGACATCCTGCTCTGGGTGTTGGAAGCGAGTCCAGAAACCGTTTTCGCAATGATAGACAATTTGGACATTGAAGTAGATGTCCTCACTGCGATGTCAATCAAATTTGATACAGGTGCCTTGTGCAATATCAGCATTGTCGGACACGCCTACGGTGGTGTGCGTGAAGCATTTTCCATCTGGTTGGAGGAAGGCGCGCTACATCTCCGCGAAGGCAAACTCCTGCGTCAGGAACAGTCAGGCAATCCGGAACCCGTTGACGAGTCCGAGATGCCAGCATCAGGCAACAAAGATGTCGCTTTTATTGAGATTATCCGCGGTGAGCGGACAGAGAACCCCATCGGTGTTGAGAATGGGTTACGTGTTATCCAATTAACCGAAGCCGCGTGGCAGTCCGCCGAACTCGGTAGACCCGTCAAGGTCGATCTGAGTTGAGGGCAGAACTTAGGCACAAAGTAGATATTGAAGGATAAAAGGCGTTGGAATGGAAGCGTGGAAGAATGGGGACCCCATCCTTCCCTTCTTCCAATCTTCCAGTCTTCTCTTCCAAGGATGAGAACGAATCATGGGAGCGTGAAAGTGTTGGATGTCCAGGATCTCTGTAAATCCTTTGACAAGAAGCCGTTTCTCACGGACCTAACATTTCAGGTTGCAGCAGGGGAGTCCCTCGTTCTTGTTGGTGAAAACGGAGCAGGCAAAACGCTCCTGCTCAACATTTTAGCAACCTTGGTTGAACCGACATCAGGTAGCGTTTCTATTGACGGCGTTGACGCATTCGCAAACCTCAAACAGGTACGTCCGTCTATTGGATATATCCCCGTCGGATTTGACGGATACCCCGAATTGTCTGTTATGGATTACCTCAATTTTTACGCCGCTGCATACAAAGTAGAGAAACGCGGGCGCACAGACGCAATTGATGCAGTCCTCGAATTAATGGACATCCAACATCTACGTGAGGTTAAAATCGAGGTTTTATCAACAGGCGAACAGCAACGACTCTTGTTCGCGAAGACTTTTTTACACGAACCGCAGTTGTGGCTGCTTGATGAACCGCTCACACCGCTTGATCCAAACGGACAGGTCGAGACGATAGCGTTATTTAGTGAACTTCAAGCCATGGGAAAAACTATCGTAATCGCAACAAACCGCCTTGATGATGTCCATCGGTTGTGCAGTACGGATGCCCAGGACAAAAACTACGTCGGAATTCTAAGCGATGGACAATTTGCTGTGTTCAAAACATTTCGCGAGTTGCGAGAGGCGAACACCGAAGCCGAGGCCACAGAAACACTTTCGCCAGAAGGGTTGTCCAAACTTTTAGCGCAGGATTCCCATAGCGACTAACGTTCGAGGCGTAGCACGTTAAAACCTACTACAAAAGTCTGGAGGTAAAAAAAACGTCATGTCAGATATAGGTACATTCTTTCAGGAAAACGGATACTATTTCGCCAAAGGAGTCTACGCCGCTGAAGAAATTCAGGCGATGGAGAGCGATTTCGATCGCGTGGTGGACCAACTCCTTAAAAGCGATGAGAACGTCAACGCGCGTTGGGGTGGCAGATTGATGGATGCCCTTGATGGCGGCGAATCCGTTATTATCCACACGCACAATATCCAGAGTTTCTCCGGTGTTTGGATGCAGGCATTCATGCAGGAGAAGTTTCTTGATGTTACCGAAGCGATTCTCGGACCGGATATCATGCTCCATCATTCCAAACTCTTCTGCAAGCCGCCGGAGACAGGTTCGCCTTTCCCAATGCACCAAGATTGGCAGTATTTTCCTTCTGTCAAAGACAGCATGATCGCCGCGATTATCTACGTCTCGGAGGCTACCGATGAGATGGGGTGCGTTCGTGTCTATCCGGGTTCCCACAAGCAGCTCGGACGCACAGATGGTATGATGGGCAGTGGAAAAAACGCTGAAGTTAGCGACCGATACCCGATTGAGGAAGCAACCGTTTTAGAGGCAGAACCCGGAGACGTGCTTTTCTTCAGTTACTTCACGTTGCACGGTTCGATGCCGAACCATTCCAACAAGACCCGGAAAAGCGTTCTCGTCCAGATGCTCGCCGGTGACGATGAGATCGAAGACGAAAACCGGCACACCAATGTCAAACTGGTACTCCGTGGCTGGAACCATCTCGCAACCCGTTCTTCTGTCGGAAGGATTATTTGAGGGTAGCACATAGTTCTGGGTTTGTAGTAGTGCAATTCTGCGGCGTACTCGCCCAAATGCGACGTGCATTATTGTGCGTCTGTGGGCTTTGACAGGCGATGAATCGCCTTACTACAAACCGACATACCTCGGA
>JAAXHI010000104.1 GCA_012270875.1 Candidatus Poribacteria bacterium
CTTCAGAATTCTGCGCGTCATGATAGTTGTGGCACGTCTTTAGACCGAGACCACAACGCTGCGATAAACATACTTTTGAGGGCAGCTGCTGCCCTTCGTGGAGAGCGGTGGGTTGCCACCCTCTATGAAGCGAGAAACAAGAACGAAGCACGAGACAAAGGCTTGCAGAGCGCAACACAACTCACGTTGTTTGACGCAACAGCAAGCCCAAGTCTTTAGGCTTGGGTAGTTGACAATATCCTTGCCACGCCTATGTAGAATCTGCTATATTAACTTACACAAGAAATAGGTTTTCAAAACGTAATCTTCCACGAACTCACACCCAGCCATGAAAAACTACAGCGTCAGAATGATCCGTGAGCACATGGAGAATATCCCACAATTCCCGATTCCAAAAGGCTTTGCCATCCGCAATTACCGTCCCAATGAAGGGCATATCTGGACGCGGATTCTAAAAGCCGCGGAACCCTATATTGACATTGACGATGGACTCTTTGATCGCGAGTTTGAGCGTCATCTTTCAGTGTTGGAGGATAGGAATTTTTATCTCACCACGGACGCAGGCGAGGAAATCGGCACAATCACAGCGTGGTGGCAAGATATAGATGGAGAAATGTGGGGACAGATCCATTGGGTCGTAATTCATCCCGACTATCAGGGACGCGGGCTTTCTAAGCCAATGATGTCTGTAGCGATGACGCGCCTGAAACAATCCCATGAACGCTGTTTCCTTGGTACATCAACCGGACGTATAGCAGCAATTAAAGTCTATCTCGATTTCGGATTCATCCCAGACCTTTCACGTGAGCATAGCCAAGAGGCTTGGACGGAAGTTGCTTCCGTTTTGGAACACCCGATCTTGAAAAATTGCGGTTTTTAAGAAATGAAACATAGGTTAGTTCTAATATCCCACCTCGTTTTAATAGTATTCGGATTCATCTGCCAAGCACCGGCGCAAGAGAGTGAACCTGTACCAGTCACTGGTATACGCGTCCTGACGTTGGATGATATAGAGAAAGGTGGAGCTTTGCTCGTAAATTGGAAATATCACCCAGGCGATGATCAGGAGTGGGCAAATCCAGCTTTTGACGATACCGGGTGGGAATCCGCTGAGAGTACGTGGTTATTTCTAAATGAAATACCGAGAGGTGGTTGGGAAGGTATCGGTTGGTTCAGGCTTCATCTCTCTGTCCCTGATGAGCGGCTTTGGAATCTACCGTTGGCACTTCAGGTGATGTATCAGGCGGGTGCCTCTGAAATCTATCTTGATGGTGAGTTGATTTATTCCTTCGGTAAAGTCGGAAACACAAAAGAAGAGGAAGAACCTTATTGGGAGCGAAACCCGCAGGTCATTTCGTTTTCGGGCGAAACTAATCATCTCATCGCCGTTCGGTATTCCAACTTCTCTTCCGATCAGTTAACACCTGTGCTGGGATTCGTGCTTGGGATCGGGTCCTTAAATTCGGGCATTAAAGGTCGTGTCAACAGAGTTCGCAGCGGCACTACTTTGCAGATGGCATGGACAGCGATTCTGATTTTCATGATGCTGCAGCACCTGTTACTATTTTTCTTTTACCCACGGGCGAGAGAAAATCTTTATTTCGCGCTTTCAGCAGGAAGTATCGGGATTTTTGTTTTTCTAATCTTCCAATTTTTCTTGGTAGCAACAAGTGTAACAGAAACTTTGCATTTACTGCGTCTGCTTGTGTGTATGTATGTGCTGATGTTTTTGTCGGGAATGTTATTTCTCTACACGATCTTTTATCCGAAGCTGCCGAAACTGTCTTGGTTCTTTCTTGCTGGCTGGGTTCTGATACTCTGCTTTGGTCTGTTTAGCCTCAGGACAGGCTTTCCGCTCATCGGTAAAGGTGAGTTGCACTCAACAATTGAAGTGGCTAACGTTGGCTTTACGTCATCGTTCAATTTCGGATTAGCCTTTATTTCCTGCTTTCTGTTTGCGAGCCTCACATTTTTAGAGATGGCGCGGGTGATTATCGTTGCAATTTTTAAGAAAAAAGATGGCGCATGGATTTTTGGTCTTGGCTCGCTCATGCCTATTATCCTCCCCACCCTATTCGCTTTTCTCGTTTCATATACGGGATTTGAAAATATAAACTGGCAATTTAGTGCACTCGCTATAACCCTCGCGCCGCTTTTTTCGATGTCGGTTTATCTTGCTCGCAACTTCTCGCGAACCAGTCGAAAACTCGAAACCGAGGTACTTGAACGTCAACTCTTGGAGGTGGAGAACACCCGCAAAACAGAGGAGCTGGAAGCAGCGCGTGAGCTCCAGATGTCGATGCTACCGCAAGCCGCTCCGCAATTGCCTAACCTTGATGTCGCCTTTGAGATGCGACCTGCGACAGAGGTTGGTGGCGACTATTATGACTATAATCTTACGGAGGAGGGACAACTCACGATTGCAGTTGGAGATGCTACAGGACACGGCATGAACGCCGGACTTGTCGTTTCCGCTGTCAAAAGCCTTTTCAAGACATCGGCACCGGAAGCGGAAAATTTGGAAACACTTGAACGGATCTCACAGGGTATTAAGAGCATGAATCTAAAACGGTTATACATGGCGATGACGCTTGCTACATTCAACAACAATGGATTGACACTTACGGGTGCTGGAATGCCACCGGCACTCATCTATCGAGCGGGCGAAGACCTTATTGAGGAGATACTCCTTGAAGGGATGCCGTTGGGCGGATTTATTGGAGCCGAGCGACAAGAAGCATCGTTTGATCTCCAGAGCGGTGATACTGTCTTGCTGATGAGTGACGGCTTACCTGAGATGTTAAACCCCGAAAACGAGATGTTAGACTATCCGAAAACGAAAGAACTGTTTGAAGAGGTCGCCGATCAATCTCCGCAAGCGATTATTGATCACCTTTTCAAAACCAGCACATCGTGGGCGGATGGAGAACCACAGGCGGACGATGTAACGCTTGTTGTTATTAAAGTTAAGTGACCCATTTTTGGTCCGAATTATATTTAAAGGAGACTCCGTTATGCCTGCGACGATAACTCCATTTCTCACCGAACAACAAATCGTGGACTACCATGAGGACGGTTATATAATCGTGCGTAATGTTTTATCCCCGAAAGAAGCGGGTGAACTTCGGCGCGTCGTCCAACAGGAGGTGAAACGCGATGCTTATCCATCAACACTTAAATATCCGCAACCGGCGAAGTACACGGTCAGTGGCAACCGACTCGCTGAACCCGGACTCACCGCAATCGCCGAACACCCAACGGTTATTGGTACTGTAGAATCTGTACTTGGACAACCGGCGCATCTCACTGCCTACGTCGCATATCTCCGAACACCCGGTGATAAGGGTGCTGGTGCGCATTGCGACTACAAACGCTGGCGACCTGTAGGTTCATCAATGAATTGGGTGTTTGCTATTATTCCACTGACCGATTTCGATGCTGAATACGGTCCATTTCTTGTGTCACCGAAATCCCATAAACTGACACAGGTGATTGACGAAGATGCACATATTTTGGACGTTAACCGTCCCGATGCCAAAGAGTTGGCGCCCTTCATTGACCCGGAACTCAAGGCAGGCGATTTGCTTGTGGTGAACGAGCATGTCTGGCACAAAGCACCTGCTGGAACGACGACTGAAGACCGATGCGGTATTTTCAATAAGTATTGTGCGGTGAACGCACCCCCTGCAGCCGGATATTACCCTTACAATCCCGCCGCTTGGAATGCAGTGAGCGACGATAGCAAACGCCTCATACCCGTCTGTTTCGACAAACCGATTACGACGACACGGCTCCTCATTGAGGATACATCAACACAAAAATCAAAGTTTTTGCTGCATCGTGACGGGGAGTGGAAATTGCCGGGGGGTGAAGGTTGGGAAGAGGAGAAACTCGTCGGTTGGGATGTCGGTGCACGAATCGGCTCCCTGCAAGAACTCGCTAAGACACAACTCGATTTAGAAGTGTCGTGGATGTCCTACATTGAAGATATTGAGGCGGAAGACGGTATCTGCCGCATCTACGGTTTTTCCGATGAAAACCTTGACCTTGATGCTCTCGCAAACGGTGGCTACGACTGGCTTACGAAATCCGAGATGCAACAACGTCTCGGTGAAAGCGACACTATCTGTCGTGCTGTTGATACATGGCATCAGACGGATATTATTCGTGGCAAAGGCAAGGCGTGTCATCAAAGCCGTACCCAGTTTGAATGAGCTCCATCCACCAAAAGTGGTAGGTGTGGTTTGTAACCGCACCACGCATTTTGCTGGCGAGTTTTCTAATCTCGCCCTATTCTCCGGTTGCGAGTCGCTTTTTTTGCTCCTCTATCATCTTCTTTTGACGCTTAACGCGTTCTGGCACTAAGCGTTCCCGCTGTGCTGTCGGCTTGAAATCCAAACGGTCTTTTCCCAATCCATCTAATACTGCTAATTCTACCGGCGAGAAATCGTCTGGGTTTTCACGATTGAAATTCATCGGTTCCGCGAGACCGACGGGTGGATTCGTAATAAAACGAGCGCGACCAGACGGGTTCTGGGACGCGGCGTGTAAGATGAACGG
>JAAXHI010000279.1 GCA_012270875.1 Candidatus Poribacteria bacterium
TAGGCGTAAATCATGCTGGGGGAAATATCCTCGTGATTTTCCCTAAGTCCCTTCTCGAAACTTTCCACGGTTTCATGAACTTCCGAAGGCTCAAGATATACCTCGGTGCTTCCGCACCAGAGCATTACCAGCCTTTCTACGTCGTTTTCCCTCTGGAACCTCCGTATGTCTCTCATTAGCGCCTCGGCAAAATGCATCTTCGTCTTGCCCTTTTTCACGTAGGTGCCTCTGAGATTGCGGACATACTTGTTGTCGAAAACGGCCCGCATCGGAGACTCTTTTTCAAGATTCCGTCTTATTTTCTCGAGAAGCTCGGGGTTCAGCACTCCGGCGCGAAGCGCGGAGGCGTAGCAGTCTTCGTCATATATGTCCCATCCGGCAAACACCATGTCCTGTATTCTCGCCAGAGGAACTAAATCCTTTATGAAAGGAAAATTCTTCTCGGTTCTTTTGCCGATCCTGATTTTCCCCATCTGCGTCAGGGAGCCGATGGGTCTTCCCACTCCCTTTATTACCGCCTTTACGCCCGCTATGAAAGTCGTGCTTACGGCCCCGCTCATCCCGGGAATCAGTACTCCCAGTTTTCCCTTCGCGGGACGGATGTCGAACTTTCTCTGAAATTTCCGAGTTGGGTCGGTCAAGTATGAATTACCTTTTGGAGAACTGCTGGCCCCTTCTCGCCTTGCGCTTCCCGTACTTTTTGCTCTCGACCATCCTGGGGTCGCGTTTCAGCAGTCCTGAGGCCTTGAGTTTCTTGCGAAGCGATTCGTTGGCTTTCAGAAGAGCTCTGGCAAGTCCGTGGCTCATGGCTCCCGCCTGGCCCGTAAGTCCCCCTCCTTTCACCCTGACCATCACGTCGTATTCTATGGAAGTGTCGGTGACGCTCAAAGGTTCGCGAGCCTTTATCCGCCATACTTCCCTGGGGAAATAATCTTCCACGGATTTTTTGTTCACGGTAATGGAACCGCCGCCTCTCTTAAGCCAGACCCTGGCGATTGACGTTTTTCTTCTCCCGGTGGCGTTGTAAATATCGGTTTCAGGCATAATGAATCAGACCTCCAGAACCTCGGGATTTTGGGCCGCGTGCGGATGCTTGTCTCCGACGTAGATTTTCATCCGCTGTATAAGTTTCTTCTGCCACCTGTTCTTGGGAAGCATCCCCCAGACGGCCTTGCGGATTATCTCACCCGGCTCCTTCTCGGCCAGTTTTTCCGCGGTCACGGATTTAAGCCCCCCGGGATAGTGAGAATGTCTGTAATAGGTTTTCTGCTCCCACTTCCTGCCGGAGAACGTAGCTTTGTCGGCATTGACCACAACGACGAAATCCCCGATATCCGAATGGGGAGCGAACTGGGGCTTGCCCTTGCCCCTGAGAATCGAGACCACCCTGCTCGCGAGTCTTCCGACGGGTTTTCCCCGCGCGTCAATCAGGTACCACCTCTTTTCAAAATCGTCGTTTCTGGCCATGTATGACTTCATAATATCCTCTCCCGGACAAATTAGGGGTCAGAATTCTACTGAATGTAACTTTAAAGTCAAAAACTTTACGCAGACCGGGTAAAAAGCTGGTTACATATCTTTTTACACCTCATATGATTTGAAAAAAGGATAATTTCCATTAAGCTTTATCTAATCATGTCATGTATTATTTGATACAGGAGGAGATTTAAAATGGATGCTGAGAAACAGCGTAAGCCCGAGGACAAAACAATAGACACGGACGATCAGTCGCTTGAAAATCTGCATCGCAATTTGTTTAACCATCCCAACAACGAAGAATGGAATGCGACTCGCTCCCTTGCCCAGCCTTCGTTTCTTAAACAGGTTGAAAGCCACGGCGGTTCCCACAGCCAACCAATGAAAATTTCCCCGGTCGTTTCCGAAAAAGACTAATGCCCAATTGGTCCGAAGTACTCAGGGAAATAGGCAATGTTGATGCCGAATTAAAATCTCTCTCTGCACCCGACCAAGTTCGTCGCAAATATCTTAAAAAACTGTTTGAAAAAACCCGTCGCAACACAATTGCTTACTACTCAGGCTGGCTGTCAAAACCCAATATAGAAGGTATACACATTAACGACGAAGATAAGAATGGCTTTATGATGGCCGTTCACGAACTTAATCGTTCAGACGGACTTGATTTGATTTTGCATACTCCGGGCGGAGAACTACACGCAACGGAATCAATTATTCATTACCTCCGCCAGATGTTTGACGATAACATCCGTGTTATCGTGCCACAGATAGCTATGTCAGGTGGCACCCTTATCGCATGTTCCAGTAAGCAAATCCTGATGGGGAAGCACTCAAATCTAGGACCGATAGACCCTCAGTTAAGAGGAGTGCCTGCATATGGTGTAATTGAGGAATTTCGTACCGCTGCGGAAGAAATCAAAGAAGACCCCAGCAAAGTTCATGTCTGGAACCCGATTCTTTCCAAGTACCATCCTACATTCCTCAGCCAATGCAAAAATGCAATTGAACACAGCAAGAAAGTTGCTCAGAGTTACTTAAAAGAAATTATGTTCAAGGATGTTCCTAACAATACCAAGATAGCCGAGAAGATTGTCGGGAGTCTGACTGATTACACGGGCAACAAGTCACATGCTAGGCATATTCATGTCGATGAATGTAAAATTCTTGGATTGAAAGTGTTGGAACTAGAATCCGACCACGAGTTACAGGAACTTGTTTTAACCGTCCATCACGCGTTCGTTCATACTCTTATGAATACGCGTTCGTTTAAAATTATCGAAAACCACATTGGCCGGTCTTTGATCAAGCTTATGTAAGAATAGAAGACAGGAGTTTTGGCTTCGCATCTTCGAACAGAAAATTTTTCCTGCCTTCAGCATAACCAGTTGCCTTAGAAAGAGAAGGTCAAATTATCAAGACTAGAAGTCGTAAATCATTATAACGAATATTTTCGAGAGAATAAAGTCGAAAAGTATTATCAGAAAAAGCGAAACGACGACCGTTTTAGTGGTGGCGTTCCCGACTCCGCGCGTTCCTCCCTCGGCCTTCATTCCCACATAGCAGCCGGTAATCGCCACTATGATTCCGAAAAACAGCGTCTTGGAAATACCGGTCACCAGATCTTCAAGAGAGACCCAGCCCCTTATGCTTTCGATGAAAAGAGTGGGTTTCACGTTAAGTTCCATCTGCGAGATAATCATCGCTCCGCCTATGCCGGCGAGGTTCGATATGACTGCGAGCAGCGGGAAAGATATTATGCACGCCATAAGTCTCGGAGAAACGAGTTTTCTGATCGGGTCGGCTCCAAGAGTCTTTATGGCGTCTATCTGCTCGGTCACCTTCATTGAGCTTATCTCGGCCGTGATGCCGGAACCGACCCTTCCACCCACAAGAAGAGAGGTTATTATCGGACCGAGTTCCCTTACGAATGAAAGCGTGACCACGGGACCCACAAGCCCCTTCGCCCCGAACCAGGCAAATCCCCACGCCATCTGCACCACCATCACCATTCCGATCGCCATGGCGGAAACCACTACTATCGAGACGGAACGGAAGCCTATATCGTATATCTGGGCCGTCAGAAGACCGTAATCATAAGGAGGAGTAACGGTGGCCACGATCGAATTCCACAAGAAAAAGCAGACCTCTCCCACCCCGAAAATAAAATTAAGAAGACTGTCGGCCGCTTCGGATACAAATCTGCTCATTTGGCCCACAGTTCCTCAAAACCTGAGAGAAAATCGATGAATTTCCCGAGATTCGCCTGAAAGCCGGCCGGATCCGCGGAATAGCTGAAGTCATAATCGCATTTGGCGGACTTGTGCACCACAGTGGCAAGAGAGAAGTTCTCATCGTCAAGCGACACCCCGTACTCCGTGTAAAGTCCCCCGGCGCCGCCGACCTCGATATTCTTTCGCAGTTTCATCCGTTTCTTGCCCAGACCGACCACCAAAGAGTCCGACAGCGTCTCAAGGTCGTAATCCCGGTCCGCGCAGACGGAACTGACCGTCAACACTATATCGCTGGCCGAGTTGTGAAAAGCCATGTCCCCGCCCTCTATGGACACTCTCTCCCAGTTCTGCGAAAGGGGAGCAACACGGTAGCTGTTTCGCTCCGTCGTGTAAACCCAGTCCTTCATCTCTCCGGGTTTCCCATCATCCCCCGAGGCGTAGTTAAGCAAAAACTTCGTGGCGGAGCACGAACTCATAACCAGAATCAGCAAAAGCCCAATGAAAAAGGAGACGTTTTCCCTCATGACATAAAAACTCCATCGCCTGGTAACGATGCGCAAATGCTTAAAGTACTTGAATACATACTAAAAACCAAGCATCATAGGACCTAAAAACAAACCGGGGTGC
>JAAXHI010000228.1 GCA_012270875.1 Candidatus Poribacteria bacterium
GTGGAGATCAGATAATCAGGCGTTCCGTTGAGCGTTTCATCGTAGGTGATGGATTTCTTTATCCAGAGGGCGTAGTTGTCGGCATAGGGTTTGTATATCTCTTTCAAAACAGGAAAGATAATTGCTTCGCAGCGGGCCGCCTCCGATGCAAAAACATCAATATTCTGTATGCAAAACTCAAATTCTTGCAGAAATTGTTCGGAAGGGGTGCCTGGGATTTCCTCAATGTGGACGAAGTCTTTTGTTGTATATGTGATTCTGAACCTCTCTAAGACTTCAGGAATTGTCTTAAAATCGCTAAATGCCATGAGTGCTACCTCCTCCTTAAATTATAACGTGCGCTGGCAAATATTTCAACCCAATCTCCGACTGTTCGCTCCCTCCACTATTTGTTATCCGGTGCCCACTTGGCGATAATTTTATCCCAATCCCAAAGAAGGACCGTGCCATCATCGCTGCCACTGGCGAGGGTCTTCCCGTCGTGCGAAAATACAAGCGTTTCTATGGGTTCCGTATGTCCTGACAACATTCCCAAACCTCTACCTGTTTCCACATCCCATAACTTAATCAGACTACTCCAAATTTCCAAGTCCGCTCCTATGAGAGTCGTGCCATCGGGTGAGAAGATCAGGACATTTCTAAATCCGCGCAAACCTCCCGGGATTGAGGTCGGTTCGTCTTCTGCTTCTTGAAATTTCCACAAGTAAATGTTGCCTTCCGTTGCTATTGCCAAGATAGTGCTGTCGGGTGAGAATGCCATTGTCTCAGCTTTTTGGGTTGAGATTATGGCGGGTTCGTTGGGTGCTTCTACATTCCACACTTGCGCTTTACCCGAACCTTCTATTGTGGCGAGCCATTTTCCGTCTGGTGAAAATACTGGATCCGTCCTCGGCGACCAGCGCGCATCAAAGCGGAACAGTCCATCACCCGTGTTAATGTGCCACGCTTGAATGTCTTTATGAGTGCTGACTGCAAGTATACCGTGAACAGGGGAAAATATGGCTTTTGACGCGCTACTGCCAATATCTTGCCACGCTCCCTGAATTTCATTCTCGGTGGCGATCTCCCATAATTGGAGGCGAGTGCCACCTCGGAAACTGCCACGGCTCCCAAAGCCATCCGGTTTGAACGCTATTAAGCCGTTATACCCTTCTCTCACAAAGTAAGTAGCATCCGGTGAAAGTGCCACTATATCAACAGCGTCGCATTGACCATCGGTGAAGGTAATCAGTTCATGTCTTGTCTGCAGACTCCATACATCCACAATGCCGTTAAAGGCTGCGGTCGTGAGGGTTGTTCCATGTTCAGCGAATGCAACGGCTTTTATCGATTCTATATGTCCGCTTGTAAAAGTAACGAGTTCCTCTCCGTTGCGCGGATTCCAGAACCGGATTGTACCATCAGCACTGCCACTGGCGAGACACATACCATAAAGCGGGGTTCCGACAGGTGCGAAGGCTAAAGCGTTGATGGTGTTTTTATGACCTGTGAGGGTCGCACGTTCTTGTTGTGTGTCTAAATCCCAGAGTTTGATGATCTTACTTGCATCCCCACTCGCAACGGTGTTTCCATCTTCGGAGAACGCGATGGCGGTGATCCAACCTGTATGTCCGATTAGCGTACCAAGTTTCCTATGATTCTGTATATCCCATAACTGCACCGTTTTGTCTTCACTCCCGCTTGCGAGGATTTTCCCATCTGGCGAAAACGCCAATGCCAGAATCTCTGCGTCTCTGCCGCCACCATGTCCCTCAAGATCCGCCTGTTGACTACTTGTCGTTGTATCCCATAACTGGATTCTTCCATTTCGGTCTCCGATAGCAAGCGTACTGCCATCTTGAGAGAATGTAACTCTATTGATTGCGTTATCTAAGCGTGCCTCCGATAATTGTTGACCGGTGTCGGCGTGCCAATGGGTAATATCACGGTGTCCATTTGTACTGATAAGTGTCTCGCCATAAAAAGTCAATGCGGGTAATGAATACGGTTCCCGTGTTAACGGAACAGTTGAAAGTTTACTTTTCGTTTCGACATCCCAAACTTGAATGACGGGGTTGACAAACCCACCGCTTGCGAAGGTTTTCCCATCTGATGAGAACGCGAGTGCATTTACCTGTCCAATATGTTCTGTGAACAGCGCAGTCTCTTTTCCATCGGGTACATCGTATACCCACGCTCCGACATCTGTCCCTACGACGAGACGTGTGCCATCTGGCGAAAACCGCATCAGGTTAATACCGCCTTTTCCGAGACGCGCGATCGCACCTTCAGGTAAGCCAACTTTCGTATTGTCTTGTGCGAAACTATTTGAAAGTATCACAGCAGCGAAGAGAAAAGTGATGAGGAATAGGTGTTTGGTTTTCACGATATTTGCTCCTTTCTGGATACCTCATTTCTGCGATCCGGACGAGTAAATCCCATCAATCGCTATCCGGCAGACTGTGGTACTGAAGATTATCCTCCTCATCAAATGTGAAGGGTGCTGATCCAACATCTTGGACACGGATACGGAGAATACCCGCCTTATCAATTTTGATAGTAACATCGCCTGAACCTATTGTACCACCACCTGACGCGGAGCCATTAGGATGTGTGAGCGTATATTGGTCACCAAATTTACTAACACGATAATTGTGCTGCTTCAACCAGTTTATGACCGCTTCTGCTTCTTCTGATTTTCCTGCATATTCTATTGGGACTTGGGGAGGCTCCAAGTTACTCTGAAATTCTTTACCCATGTTATCCGTTGCTATCTTGGCAGAGATTTTATCCCAATCCCAGAGCAGCACCGTGCCATCCAAACTACCGCTCGCAAGGAGCTTGCTGTCGTGTGAAAACGCCAACATTTTTATTCCTTCTGTATGCCCAGAAAGGGTTCCGAGGTCATTACCAGTATTCACGTCCCATAACTGGATGCGGGGTTGCCGACCTATTAATTGCGTGTCGAGAATGATTTTCCCATCCGGTGAGAAGGTCAACACACTGCTGAATCCTTGATGGTTAGAAATTCGACCGCGTTCTTTTATACCCGTTGTCGTTATATCTGACAAGACAATGCCGTTTGGATGTCCATAAGCAAGGGTTTTTCCATCGGGTGAGAATGCCAATGCGCTTGCATTCATGATATTGGGGGGTGTGATATCGCGCTGGGTGGTAACATCCCACACCCGTGTTTGGACGTGCGTCCCATTTGTAGCAAGCAGCGTTCCGTCGGGTGAAAACACCAACTTCCTTCCGAACGGTTCTGCTGCGTTAAAGTTGAGCAGTTCAGTGCCAGTGTTTATATGCCATGCACGGATACTTTGCCACGGCATGCCAGCGGCGAGTATGTTGTTGTCCGATGAGAATGCGAGCGCATTCGCGTCACCTTCAATATCCTGCCAAGCTCCGGGAATCTGTTCACCAGTGGTTATGTCCCACAATTCAATGTTACCGCGCCCGGGTCCGCTCATACGGTATCCTGAACCGAGCGAATCAAATACAATTGTGCCACTACCGCCTCGACTGGCAAAGCGCGTGGCATCGTGTGAAAACGCGACGGGTCCAATCAAATCATTCTTTGCTTCGGTGAAGGTCGTCAATTCTTGTGCTGTTTTTAGGTTCCATACTTCAACAACACCCGTGAACGCGGCGGTTGCGAGTGTAATTCCATTTTCAGCAAAAGCGATGGCTTTCACCCATTCTGTGTGTCCCGCGGTAAAGGTAAGGAGTTCTTGCCCAGTGTCAGGATTCCAGAACCGAATTGTACCATCGTAGCTGCCACTTGCCAATGTTTTACCATCGGACGTGAAGGTTAGCGCACTAACGCCGTTTGTATGTCCTGTCAGTGTTGCGCGTTCGCGTTGCGTATTTACATCCCAGAGTTTGATAACTTTACCTGCATCTCCTGTGGCGAGCGTTTTTCCATCCGGCGAGAACGCCAATGCAGCGACCGACGCCTCATGCCCCTCGATCGTAGCAATTTTGGCGCGTTTCTCGGTATCCCACAACCGCACTATCTTGTCTTCACGTCCACTTGCGAGGATTTTTCTATCCGATGAGAACGCCAATGCCAAAATACCTTGCCCCTGCACATGATTACCCCAATCTGCAAACTTATGTTCCATAGTTGCATTCCATAGGCGAATTGTGCCATGTCTATTTCCAGTGGCGAAGGTACTGCCATCTTTTGACACTGTCACTGCATTGTATGACGACGGCTCTGTAACTATATCCAACGATTTTTCGCGGGTGACAACATCCCAATAGTTAATGTTACCAGATTGGTCCAGACTGATAAGTGTTGTGTTATCTTTGGTGAATGTCAACGTTGAGATGGATTGTATTTCTTCAGGTAATGTGAGTGTTGAGAGTTTACTATCGGTATCCAGATCCCATAATTGGATAATAGGATTATTCAATCCACCACTTGCGAGTATTTTTCCATCTGTTGAGAATGCGATTGCATTAACTTGTCCAGGGTATTCTGTAAACAGTGCCGTCTCTTTTCCATCGGGGACATCGTATAACCACATCCCGACATCCGTTCCGACTGCGAGACGCGTGCCGTCAGGTGAAAACCGCATCAGGTTAATACCGCCTTTCCCAAGGCGTGCGATTGCGCCTTCAGGTAAGCCAACTTTCGTATTGTCCTGTGCAAAACTGATTGGAAAAAGTCCTACCTGTAACAGCAAAGCCGTGAAGCATAAGTATTTCATTTTTTAATCTCCTTCGGTCTTGCGGGCGAGATATCGGTTTTCTTTATGCGAATTAAAGACGGGATGGCGAAAAATAGTGATTTTAGATTTAGAACCGAACCTGTGCTGGTAAGGAATTCATTCAACTGTTAATGACACAATTTTGGGTGGAAAAAGATGCATAATTTCAGAAAAATCGTAAAAATTTGGAGTAAGAGTTCCATATAAGACAAAGGTGGGCTGATGCGCCCGCCTGTAATGATAAAATTTTTTCAAATAACATCGTTGCTAATCGGTCTTGATGTCGCCCCAAGTTGTGGTCAAATTTCCAACCGGACTTACCGGAAGCTGCCCCTCTTCAAGGAAGATCGTCCACATGATAACCGGGTCTCCGATAACCTCGTCAATACCGAGTATCTCGACTTCCCCTTCTGGGTACGGTTCATTGGATTTGTAGATAAAATACTCGACGGGTGGGTGTGGTGCATCGAGGACCAGCGTTTTTTCTGTATCGGTATATCCTTTCGTGAACCAACCCTTCGGCTCTTGCCCGCGATCTTCTGGGCGTTTATGACGGCTATCCCATGCTTGGTAGACATAAGCCGGTCGGTCGATCTCAAACGTAAGTCGGTAGTCCTGACCACCCGGACAATCCGCTGAAGTGGAGACTTGTGTTAAGCCAAGAAATTCTTTCGGGATATTTGTAATCGTATAGTCCCTATCGTGGAAGAATTTCCCCTCTTCTTCCAATTCAGTGGCTTGATAAGCACCGTTCTTATTGTCTTCTATCTTCGTGACTTCCACCTTTTCGGCGAAGGCAATTAACGAAGCAACGAGGAACAGTGTAGCTATACAAACATAAATCAGTCTCATTTTGACACTCCTTTGTAGTTTGCTTTTCAAACTTCCAGATCCATTCAATTGTCACATAATTTCGATTTTTGGCATCAATCTCTTTATGGTAGGAGCGAGCTGTGCTCGCGATCCGTCCGCGAAGATGCCTGAAAAACCGAAAACTGAATAACTCTGTTCAAACTTCGTAGAAACCTTGAAAAAAAACACTGTTTGTGTAATACTTTTAAAGATTATACAACACTTTTCTTGAATTTACCAAAGCAAATTTTCACAACGGAAAAAGGAAATCATAATGGTTGAACACATCGTCCTACTTAAATTGAAATCGGAGGTTACCGATGCACAACTCGAAACCTTGTCCGGTGCACTTTTAGGGATGGCTGACGAAATCCCCGGCATTGAATCTGTAACTGCCGGGACGAACAACAGTCCTGAGGGTAAAAGTCAAGGATACGCATACGGTTTTATCGTCCGTTTCACAGACGAAGCAGCACGCGATGCCTATCTGCCACACCCCTTCCACCGTCAGGTGGCAGGCGAACACATCCGTCCGCTTGTTGAGGATGTCCTCGTTTTCGATTACTCCGCTTAACCAGAACTTACCCTAACCGAACCGCAAGGAAATTTAGAATCTGCTTCTATCTACAACTCAAGCGCGTAGCTTGGAACGTAGTGGAAAGCGGATATACGGAAAAGCACTAATTAACCAGTTTTCACCTAACCGAACCGCAAGGAAATTTAGAATCTGCTTCTATCTACAACTCAAGCGCGTAGCTTGAAACGTAGTGGAAAGCGGATATACGGAAAAGCACTAATTAACCAGTTTTCACCTAACCGAACCGCAAGGAAATTTAAAAACATGAGTTGGAATATAGTCGTCGTTGTTTCAGATACCTTGCGAACCGCATATCTCAGTCCTTACGGCAATGATTGGATTCAAACGCCGAATTTAGCACGGTTCGCCGAACAGAGTGTCAGATTTACGAACGCGCACCCGGAATGCTTACCGACGATTCCGACGCGCCGCACACTACATACCGGTAGACGCGCCTATCCATTTAGTACGTATACCCCAGTACCGTGGGACAACGTCTATACCCCCGGTTGGCAACCGATGTCTTCCGATGAACCCGCAATCGCTGAATCGCTCGTCCGAAACGGGTATCACACCGGATTCTTCGCCGATGTGCCACACTATTTCGTGCCGGGGATGAACTTCACACGCGGGTTCCGACAGTGGCAGTTTGTTCGCGGCCAAGCCGAAGACAGATACCGCGGTGGTGCACATGCCGACCCTGCGCTGATCTCTCGCTATCGCGGGAATCCGGAACGTATTCGCGCACATATCGTGAACGTCCAACCCGAACGTCCCGAAGAGACATGGCCCACCGCTCGGTTGTTCCGTTCTGCAATCGAATTCGTTGAACACAACCACCAAAACACACCCTTTTACCTCTACGTTGACGGGTTCACACCGCACGAAACATGGGAAGCACCTATCCACTATTACGACCTCTATGGGAGTCGAGAGGATCGGGAACCGATCTGTCTTAACCTCCCCTACGGTTCACTCAAAGATGACGAACTCGAAGCGCGACTGCCGAGCGTTAAAGCCAACTACGCCGGTTTGGTAACCCTCGTGGATACGTGGTTCGGAAGGTTGGTTGATACGATTGATCGCCTCGGACTGCGTGAGAATACACTCATCATGTTCCTCGCAGACCACGGCACCAATTTTGCTGAGAATCCAGACAAAGCCACAGGCAAACCCGCCAACTTCATGTATCCCGGCACAATGGACATTCCTATGCTCGTAAGCCACCCGTCTGGGATAAATGGCGGCACAACGTGCGATGAGTTCGTCTATACACTCGATGTGCCTGCTACTGTTATGGCAGCCAGCCAAGTGGAACCTGCTGGCGAGATTCAAGGACAGAGCCTGCTCCCACTCGTTGAAGGCAAAAGCGGTTTTGAATCGCGTGAATACCTGACCTGTCGTTATGTCAACTCCGTCTGGTATAAGGACGCGAAGAGTTGGTATTTCTCCAGCGTCGATTTTAATGACGGTATCCGACTGTTTGACCTCGAAGCGGACATCGACTGCCAGCACAACATCGCTGATCAAGGCGCAGAGCGGATCGCACTTGCCCAAGAGCGAATCCTTGCAGACGCGGGTGGACATCTACCGCACTATAAACGTCAAGGCAGAACGGATGCACTCGGCAGACCGCAGTTCGCAGAGGCATAGTCATTGGGTAAGTGTGGATTGGAGAATAAAGTAATTGTAAATGTAGTGTTTCATCTGCTTTGAATTTTGGGTTAGGTTCGTAGTAGTGCGATTGATCGCACGTTCAAACGGGCAATGAATGGTTTCCCTACTACGAACCAGGTTTACCTTCAATTTGAAATGGATAAAGCGGTAGTTGACGGAGGTAGAGAACATGAGCGTTATTGCCAAAGATATTCAGACACATTGGCGTGTTCTTCAACCTCTCTTTTCGATTCGCGACGAGAAAGAATATGATAAAGCTATTGCAACTTTAAACACATTGATTGACGAAGTGGGAACCAACGAGCAACACCCACTTTATGAACTTCTTGATACACTGGGGACAGTCATACATGTTTATGAGGAGAAACATCATCCAATTCCTGAATGTAGTGGTGTTGAGGTGCTTAAATTGTTGATGGAAGAACATCAGCTTGAACCGACAGATCTACCAGAAATTGGTCCGCCCGACATCGTTTTGGAGATTCTTAACGAAAAGCGGGAACTGACAGTCACGCATATTCACACTTTAGCAAAAATGTTTCAAGTTTCCCCTGCAGTGTTTGTATGAGGCACGAAATCGTGAACTATCTTTCTGTAGGGAAGGGGGTTTAAATTATGCACCTTTCACACTTCAGCAGATCCTATATTGCGATGTTCGTTGGTATTATCGCGTTTACACTTCTGTTCCCGTGGGATGGTATGGCACAGGAGGGTAAATCCAGCCTTTCGGGTCGCGTTGTAGATACCGATGGGAACCCAGTTGCTAAGCTCAATCTCGCTGTTAAGCCGGTCCAAATTAGCATGGGACAGGAGATAGGACAACTCGCACCGCTCGCATCTTGGCCACGGGGAGTGACCGATGCGGATGGACGGTTCTCTATCACTAACATTGACCCGGTTTCATCGCGGTTGGTCATTTTTCCTGAACACGGCTCGCGTTATGAAATCGTATCCGTTCAAACCGCGGACTTGACTTTCAGTTATTATA
>JAAXHI010000255.1 GCA_012270875.1 Candidatus Poribacteria bacterium
TAATCCACCGCGTGCGGCTTTCTCCCATTCGGCTTCTGTCGGGAGTCTTTTGCCTGCCCAGCGCGCATACGCCATCGCATCCTGCCAACTCACACCTACAATCGGGTGATCGTCTGTCGGTGAATGTTTGGAAAGTTCAGGATGTAGTGACACTTGATACTCTGAATCCAATAGGAACTGCTTATACTCGCCAACGGTTACCTCGTGTGTATCAATCCAAAACGCGTCAAGGGAGACAGGATGTTCAGGTTTTGTTTCGTTGCCGGGAATTTTTTCGGTACCCATCCGGAACGGTCCCTGATTAGGAATCAATACCATGTCTGAGGTATCTTCCTCTATAATTGCTCCGAATTGCGTTGTTCGTCCTCCCGAGCGTGGTGCCTCCTTAACGCAGCGAAACCCAATATTGGTGTATCTTTTCGTTGCATCGTTTTTACCGCGGGCACTCACCCGAAATGAACCCGATTTGGCTTGACGCCACGAACCGCCACGCACCACGCGAAGCCCGGTAACACTTTTGTAATCATTGATGGTCGCTTCAAGACTTCTATGTCCTGCAAAAGGATTCTCATCGGGTGAGTTGGTATAAAAGTTAACGTCGAATGGATCCATGCACCACTCAGCGGCATTCCCTGCCATATCGTATAAGCCATACTCGTTCGCCGGGTAGCTGCCAACACGGGTTGTGTGCCCGTGCATCTTTTTATAGTTTGCTTTAGAGGAGTCAATGTCGTCGTTACCCCAGGGGAAGTAGGTATCCATTATCCCCCCACCAGCGGCTTTCTCCCATTCGGCTTCTGTCGGGAGTCTTTTGCCTGCCCAGCGCGCATACGCCATCGCATCCTGCCAACTCACAGCCACAATCGGGTGATCGTCTGTCGGCGAATACTTAGAAATCTGGGTGTGTAACCGCTTCAACTGTCCCGTAGCCTTCAGGAACTGCTTATACTCGCCAACGGTTACCTCGTGTGTATCAATCCAAAATGCATCAAGGTAGACAGTATGGATCCGTTTTGCGCCGTTTTCGCTGATCTTATCGGATCCCATCCGGAACGGCCCTGCGGGGATCAACATCATGTCTGAAGTGTCCGCTACTGTAATGATTGGCGGATCGGGCTGCGTTGGCATCTTTTCCAATTCGACGTTCCAAGGTTTATTTTTCCCGCCCTTTAGTATGATATGCGTCTCACGCTCTTTGTAACCTTCAAGTGCTAAACTGATTTTCACCTGTTTCTCGCCGTACGTCCTGGTATCTATTTCATGACTATACAACGGCGTTGTACCAACTTGGGTGCCGTCAATATAAACCGTTGCCCCACTTGGGATACTGGTGATATCCAGCATCGCTGTCGTCTGGCTCTCAGTAGTACTCGGCTGATCGGGTGGGGTCTCGTCAATTATCCGTGTGGGCAGTGAATATTGGACAGGTGTCTGAGTCATCTGCCCAATTGTATTCAATTCACGCTGTAGGATTAGTGAGACAGTTCTTTGACCGAAAAGTTTCTGGGTTTCCTTCTTAGTGAGCTCAAACACCTCGTGCCACGAGATAAAATCGTTTCCATCTACATTTGCCTGAGTGTTAGAACTTATAATCAAAGCCTTGGTAAAGTAGCCCCCTCTCAAATCCCCGAGTCCGTAGTGCCTGGGTTCGGTGGCGGTGATGTCAAGGAATCCTTCGTGTTCAAAAAACAGATCTGTCATAACCGCTGCATCTGGCAGTATGGGATCAGGCGTTGCCTTTTGACCAGGAGATGCTTCTGAAGGGGATACTGGAACAACGTTACTACATGTATCCGTAATTAGCATCTTCAATTGGCAGTTCTTTTCTGACACCACTTCCGCTAAGTCGATGCGTGGTAGGAAAGATGACCGACTGCCTTTCTCAAGTGTGAGGTAATGCACATTGTCGGTGATTTGACCGTGGCCGCTGTAGTAGACAAAAACCGTGTCTTCTTTTTGGACATTGAGATTCTGTACCTGATGGATAATATCAGTGGGTTGAAACAGGCGGATGCTGGCTTGCCATATCTCCGGACGGATATCTAAAGGTTGCAGCATTCCCATTACGTTCTGAAGGTTCTGCTTAACAGCCTTGTTAAAGGTGGTGTTATCTTTACCAATGTCGTCTTTATCATTGTCCATGATGATGAGTAGGGCATGAACCGTCTGTGCGTTGGCGGAAGACGGGTTCCCCAACATGCCGACTACGAACACTATCAACAGAAAACCCAAAATGGGTAAGGACTGTTTTCCGTACATAACTTCCTCCTAACGGTGTAAAGAGAATATATTAGTAGTTGATAACTGTTCTCACCATGCAGCATAACAACCACGCTTCTGGTACGAATCGCCCAATGAGATTAAAATGGCACTGTAACTGGGATACGGACCTCCGCCAAAGTAACTTTCCGAGAACCTCGAACCGGGTTACCATCAACCCGCACTGGCAGCAGATAATACTCCTCAAAAACCACGACATCGGTCGTAAATGTCCACTCCCCACCTCGGTAGAAGCTGAGCATTATCTCTTGTATGCCCCACCCCTGTGGCGGTGCTATGCGTTTGCCGATAACCCGTTCTATTGGTACGGTATCACCGAGTTTCTTGCGGAGGTCTGGGTTGAAAATGTCAACAGCGACGGTTTCTGCATTTTCCAAGACCTCAGCAGTGACCTCGCCGAAGTACATTTCATCTTCGTCTCGGATGTAGACGATGTCGCCTAAGTCGTAATCGGGTACTATCACAGAAGGAGGACCGGGTTCATCCTGGCGTTCCGCCTCGTATATTTCAGCGGTATCGGTGTCTTCCGCCCAATCGGCTCGGTCCATCTCGCGAAGGTAGTTAATAACGCGGTTTTCAACAATTTCTGCCGTGCTACGCTCCCAGACCCAAAACTGTTGTGTGGCAGGGTCATCGCCGGTTCGGAAGAGGTCGATAATATCTCTATTGTTATGATTGTAGCGCAGGGCGATAACCTTGAACCGTTCAAGACCTGTTGGTCCGGGGAGCCGGATGTTAAAATCAGCATCTGCGCCTGGTACGAAGTAAGCAGTATCAGCTCTGGTAAAATTGTCGGGTTGAAAGGTGTTCGGGAGCAGTATGGCCAACCTTCCAGTCTCATCCCAGTTAAAGATAATAAGGTATGCGTGATCTGTCGCCTGCGCTTCTAACGTAAGAAAGGAGCCCATCTGATACCGCTTGCTGCCGGGTTTCAGAGAAACAGAGAAACTACTGTCGGCGTTGGTGAGCGCCCACAGCCCCTTCTCCGGCTCCGGCTCCGGTGTTGATAGGCGCATACCGATATCGGCGATATTTGGCAATGCGGGAGCTGCGCTCGGTTGATATTCGACATGGAAATAGGAGCGTCTAACAGGTATCCCTATGTCCCCTACCTCGCTGGGTGGATGCGCTGTTACCGCGAACAGATAGTTATCATTATCGGAGATATTGAAGCGTTGTCGCTCTGCGAGCGTGTAGTCTCGCGTGCCACCGGTTTCACGGATTTTTTGCGTGAGGTGTTCAAGTTGGTTGACCGAGTCGAAAATTAACGCCTCCCAGTAAAAATTAACGGCTTCTCCGTTTTGATGCTTACTCTGTAGCGGTGGGCATCCGGACAACACTTGGCTCGCGTTCACCCAGGCCTCCCAGGTCGGATGCGCCTGTCGGTTCAAAGCCTCAATATGTTGAGGGTGTTCACTCAGCCACTTTGCCCAGAGATAGATATCGTGTTGTCTTGAGTGGTAGCCGGATGTGATCAGCATCGGATGCCCGAAAACGCCTTGAAGATTGTTGAGCAGGTCAACGAGCTCCTGGCGGATGAGGTGAGGTGGCACTGTCGTCGGCTTCGTATCTTCTGAAAAACGGTATCTCCCTAACGCCCCGGCATCAATAATCACATCTTCACGGATGGGCTGAGGCTGGAAAAACATATCTCGACGTATTGGTGCTACCGCCACGGGTGGCGGTTCTGGTGGCGGTGTGGCTGCATGCATTTCAACCGTTTGCGTGTCTTCTGCCCAATCCTTAGAGTCGATTTGGCGGAGATGGGAATGTATCTGCTTTTCCGCCTCCAACCGTTGGTCGCCGGTGACCTTATGAAAGGTTCCATTTTCTTGTGGGAAGAAATTTATAATCGCTGTGCTGTCATCTGCATTGCGGAGTGCGATCACCTTGAATTGCTCGGTTCCTACGGGACCCGCGAGCCGAATGTCAAAATCAGCATCTTCACCTGGGAGTGTATAGGTCGCACCGGCATCGACGCGATTGTTCGGCTGGTAAGCATTCGGGAAGAGTACCGCCAACGTCCCGGTTCTATCCCAGTTAAAGACGATGAGATGCGCGGCTTCTGTGACTCGCAGATGGAGGGTTAAGTATTCATCTATTTGATAGTCGAGTCGCCCAGGGTTCAAAACAACATTGAAACTTTGTTTGGGGTTAGTGAGTGTCCACAGGAGTTCCTCCGGTGCATCCGTAACGGATGAACGGTTAAAGAGGATGCCACAGCCGAGCAGCAAAGTTTGCAGACAGATTAGGACTGCTAACAGAGAGACAGATATTTTAGTGTAGGCGCGTGGGGTATGTTTTTTCATAATATAGGTTTCCTTTCGCGGATCTTATCGCGCGAAACAGGCACAGTGTCTACTGAGGAGAAACTGACGCAAAGATCGGTCCCAAAACAGCAATGACGATCAGCATTAGCAGCATGCGTAGAGTGGGCAAACGTGATTTTGGATGCATAACCTTCTCCTATAAATGAGGGAGGTGCAAATATTTATCGGTGTTCTTTCGCGACGTTTTTGCGCTTAAAGATCGGGATCCGCACTTCGTCGAACTCTACCTGGCGCGATCCGCGAACGCTTTCTCCATCAATTTTCTCGGGTAGCATAAAGTAATCTTCAAAAACCAGAACGTGCCTTGTGGTGATCCACTCGCCATCTCGATAGAAACTGAGGATTACCTTCTGTTTGCCCCATCCCTGTTCAGGGACGGTTCGTTTACCTATTACCAACGCTGTGGGGATTGTTCTGCCGAGTTCCTCACGGATCTCGCGGTTGTAAATTCGGACTGAAACGGTTTCAGCATCTGCCTCAACCCTATCGGTGACTCTGGCGAAATACTTATATCCATCATACTCGACGTGGACGATGTCCCCAATGCTGTAATCCGGTCGGATCGGTTTTTGGATTTCAAATGTTTGCGACGCTGCTGTCCAATCTCTCGGATTCATTCGTTGCAAGTAGCTCAAAATCCTTTTTTCTACTCTTGTCCGTTCCGAGTCCGTGACGACCCGAAAGCCTTTATCAGTCCAGGGGAAGTAGTTTAGAACGGCTTTGCTATCAGTGCGATTTCGGAGGGCGATCAGCTTGAGTTTCTCAACGCCGGGGGGTCCCGGAAGTCGTATATCAAAGTCCGCGCGGGCATCTGGAATTTGATGGTGCGTATCTGATTCAATGAAATTGTCTGACTGATAAGTGTTCGGAAAAAGTATCGTTAAGCGTCCGGACTCGTCCGAATTGAAGATGACGATATGTGCGTCGTGCTCAGTTAGGACATTGAGTTTTAAATAGTCATCTATCTGGTAAGCATTGCGCTCGGTTTTAAGATAAACATCGAAACTGGCATTCGCATTGGTGAGTGCCCATAAAGGATTCTTAGGCTCTGTTGGTGCGGGCATCACGGGTTTAGGGAGTGCGTGAGCTACCGGGGTCTGGGCATCTATGCCCCGTCGCCGTAAGTCTTCGCGTAGCACTTTGGACAATTTGGCATGTCCGCGTTGAAACCGTTCGTGGGTCGTTTGTCGGGTGCGTTCAAAGATTTCTTGCCAATCGACGAATCCGTCCCTGTTTTTGTCTACGTCTGAGACTGATGAACGGCTAATTGAATCAATCAGCGCGGCGGTAAATATGCTACCTTGCTCTCTATCCGTCCATCCAACCTGATAGTCACTGGTGCCAGTTAAGTGTAAGAACCCTGCATGTTCCTCAAACAGATGCTTAACGATAAGGCGTTGATCATCAGAGATAGGAGGAGCATCTGGTCGGATAGACTCCATGGATTCTCGCAGCTCGGGGTAGCACCGGTCAATAATCAGGAGTTTAAGGCGAGCTGCGGCAACACGTTGGACTGCACTCACAAAATCGGGGTCGAGGAGTTCTCCGTCTTGTAAATGCACAAATGATTCGGACTGTGTCTCGGTTTGTGGTGCTGTTCTACCGCCTGTGCCGCTGAAGTAGACAAGCACGATATCATCTTTGGCAAAGGCAGTGTTTTCAAGCCATTCCATGATGCGGGTTTTTGTCGCCATATTTGCTGAACTGAGGAAATGCTGCGTTCTCACAATCACGTCCGCTTCCCTATCGACTATTGTTAGCAGATTTTCGAGGTTGGCTTGGTTGACTTCCATGGCATTACCAAAGTTCGGGTTCTCGTCGGCGTCCATAATCACGAGCAAAGCGTGGAGCGTACGCGTTTGCGAGTTCGCATCACTCGGGACAGCCAGCAGTAGAAAGAAGATCCCTATCGTGCAGAATGTGTGCAGGGCAGTCTGAAACGGGCCCACAATTTTTCGGTATTGCAAATGTTTCATTTTTTGTTCCTTTTATGTCGCAGCCCTTCTCCTAAATTTTATATAGATAGGAGAAGGGCGCGTCAGAGAAGGTTAAGGCGCGAAACGCTACTATCATTTGCGCAATGTGACTGAAGTTCTTGATACAGACCAGTCGCCCCTGCGTACCCCGTGTAACCGTTCAAGTTCATCTAAAATGCTATCCTCTGCCATCATCCGTCCTTCAATCTCACCGATTTTGCTAAAATCGTCCTTCGGCTTTCGAGTGATACTCTTTGCCAGGACATTCTGAAGGGCATTGTTGGCGGCTTGCGTGCGAACAGCGATGACCTTGAACCGTTCCGTGCCTACAGGCCCAGGTAGCCTGATGGCAAAATGATCTTTCGTCGGATGCGGAAAGGGTTCCATCTGACCAGGAACTATGTAGTTATTTGACCTAAATTTGTTAGGAAACAACACTGCAAACGTGCCTTCTTTGTCCCAATTCAACACGGTAACATAACAGGGATCGCTCACATTCATTCTTAACGTGAGATAGTCACCAATGCGGTACCCTGTCTTATCAGGCACAACATTTATATTAAAACCTGCTTGTGGGTTATCCAATTCCCAGAGGCTATCAAAAATGTCAGAGGCGCTGTTGCGGAAACCGCCACCATAGCGTCTCGGTTTCGGCATTGAGTAGGCTTTTGGATTTTGCCCGGTTATGCCACGCCTTTTCAGGTCATCCTTCGTCCTTGTCGAAAAACCAGGATAAATCTGCTCGAAGTATGTTTTGGTGCCCTCTTTCGACAAGGCAAACACCTCATCCCAGGACACAAAACCGTCGCCATTAGCTGCCCTATTTACTGTTGGATCATCAGCGCGTTCTGTGATTGCTTCCATAAGGCCTAAAGTGAAAGTACTACCGCCAATCGCCTCAGTACACCAGCCGTATTCACCCTCTGTGGCACCACTGATACTTAGGTATCCTTGGTGTTCGCCCAAGAGATTTTTGATGTGGTTTTTGCCGACGATTTGTGCACCGAAAGGCACCGTTTTGCCGCCTGGCGGATCGGGTGCGCTGCTACAGGCATCGGTAATCAACAACTTCAATCGGCATGAGACCGATTTCATCGCGTTCTCAAGGTCAGAACGGTACAACCTTCCATCTTCGAGATTAAGAAAGGTCCTTCGATCGGTATTGCTTACCATACCACCGTGTCCGGTATAGTAGACCAATACGACATCGTCGGAGCCCGGTCTAACGGAGCGTATCCAGTTTAGGACATCATTGCCTCGGGCTCTCCCCATAGAACTGAGGTATGCTTCCTTTTTGACAGGATAAAAAGTATTGACATAACTGAGGAATTTTTCAACTGTACCTTGGTCTAATTTCATCTCCGGACCGATACTGCCGTCGGCGTCCATAATGATGAGGAGCGCATGGACGTTTTGCGCGTCCGCAGTAGTGGTCATGAACATCCCACTTGCTAACAAAAGTAGGATGACGAGTGTGAGTTGCAACTTTGTGGTATACATTGTTAAATCTCCTTATTTAGTTTTGAAAATTGGGATCCGTACTTTACTCAATGGTAATCTACGTTCACCCATAGTTGATTCAGGGAGCAGATAGTAGTCTTCAAAGACTGTGACATTTCTGCCAAGGACCCATTGTGTCCCATCAAAGTATTGAAGTAAAACTTTCTGGTTGCCCCATCCATTTGGTGGAATTTCGCGTTTAGTTGCCACGGTGCTAACGGGTACTGTATTCCCGACGCTCTGACGGATGTCCTCAACGAAGAATAGAACAGGAACTGTAGTCGCACCGAGTTTGGTATCAGCAGTGACTTCGGCGAAGTATCTGTACCCCGCAGCATCTACTAATAGGATTTCACCACGCGTATAGAGATTTTTCTCCGGTTCGGGTGGTGGTTCGGGTTGTGATGGTGGCACCGGTACGGGTTGCGATGGCGGCTCCGGTTCGGGTGGTGGCTCCGGTTCGGATGCCTCAATCAACGTCCCAATTTTATCGATGCTTGGCATTGCGGGTTCTACGCTCGGTTGATACATCACATGGATGTAAGCGCGTCCTGGCGGTGCTTCGCCAGCCCCTGCCTCACCTGATAGATACGCCGTTACGTGAAATAGATAATTATCCCCGGCTGGGATGCCGAACCGGCTCCGATCATCAGGTGTATAAGCCTGAGTGCCACCGGCTTCTCGGACTTGCTGCCTGAGAGAGGCGCGTTGCTCGTCTGACTCGATCACTAATGTTTCCCAGTAAAAACTCGCGGCTGCACCACTCTGGTGCTTACTCTGGAGCGACGGGCAGCCCGGCAGTTCCTGGCTCGCCTTCACCCACGCTTCCCAAGACGCGTGATTTTGTGCGTTCAAGGCAGCAACTTGCTCCGAGTATCCGCTGAGCCATTTCGCCCAAAGATAAATCTGGTGTTGCTGCGAACGATGCCCGACTATAATGTGCATCGGGTGCTTGAAGACACCTTGGAGCTTGTTGAGCAGCGCAATGAGTTCCGGCTGGATGGTGACATTCGGGGATCCTGCTTCCGCTAAGAACTTATATTTTCCTAACGGACCAGCATCAATAATCACCTCACCGCCTGAAGGCATTTGTTGAAAAAACATCGCTGCGGTAACCGGCGGCAGTGTCTGATCTACGCGATTCCCAGATTTGCAGCTGAGACACAACAAGGACAGACAGCACATCAATACCAACGTCAACACCGGTAAGTCTTTGCAGCGGTAAAACAACACATGGGTCATCAAAATGTTAGCCTCCTTTCAGTATGAGCCTTGCGGACAGTAGTTAGATAAATCAACTTAAAACATATCATTCTGCTTCTTTTGGATGGACGATTGGAATACGCACCTTACTCAACGGCACTTTGCGTTCGCCTTGGAACGACTCAGGGAGCAGGTAGTAGTCTTCAAAAACTGCGACATCTTTGGAAAGGACCCATTGGGTCCCGTCAAAGTGCTGGAGTAAAACCTTCTCGCTGCCCCATCCAGCCTTCGGCTTTTCGCGTTTGTTCACAACTTTGTCAAGGGCAGTTTTATTCCCCACCTTCTGGCGAATGTCCGCGACAAAGAATTGCACGGGAACTTGCGTGGCACTGCGTTTGGTATTAGCAGTGACTTTAGCGAAATACTTGTAACCTTCAGCCTCTATCAGCAAGATTTCGCCTTTCTTATAGCGGTTTTGCTCTGTAGGTACAGGCGGATTCTCAGGTGGTGCCTCCGGGGGTGTTGAAGGTTGCGTTTTACCACCGCAACTCAGCAGCGATACCTGTAGGCAGAGCAGTAATGCCAGCGTAGGTAACCGTTCCGGAAGGTGCGTTAGCACATTTTTTCTCATAAAGATATATCCCCTTTCTTGTCCTACAGGACGGTTTCTAATACCATCTTTAATTGAATCAATACTTTTCAATAAGGAACCTGTAGCATAGACTGTGCGTTCAAAAATGGTATAACCTCAATTTACCGAAATATTCCTTTAAACTGTATCAGGTCGGAGAGACAAGCGGCGGAAAGCGGTAAACATTTAGTTTGCGGGTCTCACACAACGGAAACCGATACCATCATCCTTGGTTGTTGGGTCACTACTGTAGCGTACATCTACGCGCGTCGGGAGCTCTCCGGATAAGTACCACGCACCACCGCGGATCACGCGCTTCCCCCGAACAGATTCAAAATTCGCTACCACTTCATCGAGACGCTGCGAACCTCCGAAAGGGTTTTGCGTCTGTGAGGCATCATAAGACTGCATCGGGTCTAAACACCATTCAAAAACATTCCCCGCCATGTCATACAAATCATAATCATTAGCGGGATAACTGCCAACAGGCTTCGGTCCCCTATACTGCTTACCATAGTTTGCTCTGTCATGACTCACCGCAGCATCGCCCCATGGATACGGCCGCGCGAACAGACCGCCACGTGCGGCTTTTTCCCATTCCGCTTCTGTCGGGAGCCGCTTGCCTACCCATTTGGCATAAGCCATCGCATCATACCAACTCACGCCAACTATAGGATGGTCATCTGTTGGACAATACTGATTCATACCGGGTGGGGGAGCGGAGTAAGCAGTGGCTTCCAGAAATGCCATATATTCTCCACGGGTTACTTCGTGTACGTCAATCCAAAAATCGTCAACACGGACCGTGCGCGCCGGTGCTGAACGCCCACTTTCAAAATCGTTTGAGCCCATCAGGAACGGTTTATCATCGCGAATTAGTACCATGTTATCAGTAGACCCGGTTCTATTCGTCGGAAGTGAAGATGGCACATAGCTGCCATCAGTCGGGTCAGGCAATGAATAATAGACTGGCGTTTGTGTTCGTTGTTTCCCTCTTGCTGCGGCTCCCCCCATGAAAGTTGTACCCTCATAAAGTTTTCCCGTCGCTTCTTGGGTTTTTCTAAACGCCTCCTCCCATGAAAGGTTGCCATCGTTTTTAGTGTCGGCAGCTGCAGTGAAACCTTGTGAGAGGAGCGCACTCGTAAAATAGCCACCGAGTCTACTATTTCCGAAGGCAAATTCTCCATCGGATGCAGCCGTGATATCAAGGAACCCTTTGTGTTCTAAGAAGAGGTCTTGTAAGTATGGACGCGCCTTATCGGTAATCTCCGCACCAAACCTCACAACAGTGTCGCCTGATGGAATTTTACCAAAATTACTGCAGGTGTCGGTGATGAACATGCACAAGCGTATCGACCTTTGTTTTTGCTTGAGCTTTAGCTTTTCGCTGAGCTCTGCGCGCTCCAAGCTATCTGCTCCCTTCAGACCAGCAAAAAGTAGATAGTGTTTCTTGGAGAACTGTTCCATTACACCGTGCCCGCTGTAGTATATGAGAACGGTATCATCCGCGCCAGGGCTGAGCCTTTCCAACCATTCAAGGGCTTCCCTGGATTGGATAATGCCGTGATCGGTTATTTTAGGTCTTCCGATATTGCCCTTGGCGAGGGTGGTTCGTGTGCGTTTACCTACCAACATATCCTCGGATTTCATAACTGTGAGTTGGACCTCACAATCGTATGAAAGCTCCTGAAGCATGGTGGTCATCTTCTCGCTATTTTTCTCGACACTCGTTTTGATCTCACTATCATTTCCGAGGATAATAAAGAGCGCGTGTACCGTTCGCGCCTCGGCTGAAACTGCCACACTGAAGAATCCACTCAATGTGAGCATCAGTAAAATGAGCAATGTGTAGACGTTTTTACCTTTCATGAGTTTCTCCTAATGAGGATGTTAACCAAATAACAATGCAAGCATCCGCAAGATATCCTCTGAATCTCACCGCATCATTTTCAATTCTGAGAATAATAACATATATGACAGAAATAGTGAAATAAAATTAAGTTTTGTCTTAATGTGGTTTTGGAAGCTCACCGTAGTACTTCGGTCGCTGACTTTCAATGCGCCTCTGGTCGAGATCGGACTTCGCACTCCCTGGAAGGCGAACAGATATTACGTCAAACAGCCGTCTTGTGTCTTCGCGGGTTACCTTAAAAACTTCCTCCCAAGACAAAAAACCGTCCCCGTCTAAATCCAAATTATCATTAATTGCGTCACACAACGCATTTGTAAACAAACTACCCGATTCACCAGCTGCCCAGGCATATTCGCCTTCGGTTGCGGCAGTGAGGTTCAGAAAACCTGTATGCTGAAGGAACAGGTGTCTGAACTGACCGCGCTTAACTATAGATGCACCGCCGCCAACATCTATCTTGTTGAGAGGCTTCACCACCTTACGGTATTGCGTGTTGGCTCTCAGGGGGACTGTAACAGGGGGACCTTCACTATCGGTATCCGTAATGAGAAGTTTTAAACGACCCTGTTTTTGTGCCAATAGATCACTGAGTTCATCACGTCTTATGTTATCCTTTCCATCAAATCGGAGGAGATGCTGTCCAGATTCGTTTATACCTCCGTGCCCGGTGTAATAGACAAGGATCGTATCTACTGGCCACGGTTCCAAGTCACGGAGCCAAGCGGTGATTAGGTCTGTGCCAATAATCCCAGTCATCTGTTTGGACGACTGCTCATCTGTAAAATGCCTGTTCTTTTTAGTGACTGTGACCATAGCAGTGTTGTCCGCTCTTAATTCCATCACAGTCATGTGGACCCTACAATCGTCTTTAATCCGAAGTATCAGTGCCTGCATTTTGCTGCTACTTTGCTGCTGAGATGCTCCAATGGCTGGGTCGTCCACCGGGATAACAAGAAGCGCGTGTACCGTGGGTACACGCCTCACGCCGACCTCGGATATGGCGAGGTGGGACACGGTGGCTACTATCACAATCAACAGGAAACCTATAATGGGTAAACGATATTTCCAAAACATAATTTTCTCCAATTCAGTGCGTGGAGCACTCTGAGTATTTGTAGTTGGCAGAAAGTGTCGATTTCGGTTAACGTTACTACAAACGAGTTGCAAAAAAGTTGCATTTTTTTCAGAAGACGGAAAAAAGTAGCTACCATCAGCCAGTCATAATCGCTTTTACTACAGTTAAATTCAGTTGGATGATGTTCGTATAGATGCGTCCGTTTGGGATAGTTGGCACTTTGTATCTATCGACCTTTGGTCAGGGGGGTTAATCGATCAACAAAAAATGTAGCATAAATCACAATATTTGTCAAATACTTTACAATATTTGTCGAATATTTATAGTATGTCCCGTAATTACTTGAGGGTGGTTCATTATTCCAAACGTTAGGGTATGCGACCACCGTAGGGGCGAGGTTGCCTCGCCCTCTATCAGATATGCGATGCGCGCATCGGGCGGGTTGGGAGACCCAACCCCTACGAGAGATATTTATGCACCACCCTCAATTACTTATACACTCAGCATCGGTGNNGGTTAGGAAACCGCACCTACCGGGGTTGAAGTGTGTATTTATTTTTGGAATTTACTATAAAAAATTACGAAATTGCCGATTTGTCCAGAACAATCTCAATTTTAGCACAAATTTAGGTCTACGACTGGTGGCGATGTTGTCTGCGGTGTTCTTGGAGCTTATCCCACGGGTAGATAAAACAGCGATCCGCCCAGTCTCGGTAAAGTCCAGCGAGTTCTTCAAGTTTCTGTGGATGCTTAGCGGCGAGATCGTTAATTTCTGTCCGTTCCGCTTCGACATCGTAGAGTTCCCAATCCCCCGGGAATTTGCAAACCAGTTTCCAGTTATCTTGACGGACAGCACAATTCCCCTCGTGTTCCCAGTAAAGGATGTCTTTACCGTTATCCTTTCCATCAAAAATCGGCACCAAACTTGTTCCCTCTAACGGCAAAATGGGTTTTCCGTCGTGTTCTTCAGGATAAGTTGCGCCCGAAATCTCAAGGCATGTTGCCATGATATCTGGAAGTTGTCCGGGTTGATGGCGTAATTCTCCAGCGGATTCTATAGCATCGGGCCAATGTGCGATCAACGGGGTAGCGATACCGCCTTCATGTACCCAGTGCTTGTACAATCGGAACGGCGTATTGGAAAGATTTGCCCACGGAACGCCGTAACTCTGATAGGTGGTTTCGGGACCCGGCATGATGCTCGGGTCGTTGCCGCGATAGATGGGTTTCCCGTCGGAGGTGGTTTCGGTACTGATGAGCGTATCTTGGTCGCGTTTTGCGGGAGGACCGCCGAGTTCTTCTGCACACCCCCCATTATCAGCCAAGAACAGGATGAGCGTATTGTCGAGCTGCCCGGTCTCTTCCAGCGTGTCAATGATCCTTCCGATACCTGTATCCATGCGAGTGATCTGCGCTGCGTAGACCTCCATACGGCGTTGATTCCACTCTTTATATTGCGCTTCGCTCCAAGGTAGCTGCGACGGATCTCGTGCGGTAAGCTGCCAGGTCTCATCTAAAATTTTCATCTCTCGCATCCGTGAGCGCCGTTCTTCTCGGAGTTCGTCCCATCCGGCAGCAAAACGTCCGTTGTAGCGTGCGATGTCCTCTTCGTGTGCATGCAGGGGCCAATGCGGTGCAGTGTAAGCGACATAGGTGAAGAAAGGACGTTCCGGTGTCTTGTCAACATGGCTTCGGATATACGTCGCTGCTTCATCGCTAACAGCATCGGTGAAGAAGTAACCTTCGGGAAGTTCATCGTGCTGGATACGGGTGTTATTACGCGTGAGCGTATTCGGTTTCCAGAAGTTCGCGGCACCCGTGATGATCCCATAATACTCGTCGAACCCGCGTTGGCAGGGCCAGCTATGCTTAGGTCCATCGGGTCCCGTGTGGCGGGAGATATGCCATTTGCCGCTCATATAGGTGCCGTAGCCTTCTGAACGAACCGCATCAGCAATAGTAATACAGCGGTCATTGAGGTCTCCGCGATAGCCTTCAAGACCATCGTCGCCCATCATGTGTCCGACACCCGTCTGGTGGGGATGGAATCCGGTTAGCATAGAAGCACGGGATGGACAGCAGCGCGCGGTATTGTAAAACTGCGTAAACCGCAGCCCGCCAGCGGCGAGCCGATCAAGATTTGGGGTGTGGACTTCGCCGCCATAGCAGCCTAAGTCGGAGAAACCCATATCGTCGTTTAGAATGAGGACGATATTCGGTTTTCTGTTTTCGTGCATAGAACAAGTCTCTCTTTGGTTTAGAAAATTAATGTTGTTTTCGACGATTCAGTATGTTAATATTAAAAGAAGAACACCAAACCTAAACAAGATTGCAACACAGGAACCTCATCCAACAAAGGAGAAAAAACATGATTGCGAATTTGATTACGCTCTTCCGCCTAATCCTTGTCTTTGTTGTGATCTCCCTCTTTGGACATCACGTCTATCTGGATATTTTACTTGTCGGTTTGATCGGTCTGATCCTATTCCTCGACGCAGTTGACGGTTATGTTGCTCGCAAACTGAACCAGACTTCCGATTTTGGCGCACTGTTTGATATCATCGGCGACCGGATTGTGGAATGCATTTTCTGGGTTTACTTCTCTGTCGTTGGGTTAATCCCGTTCTGGATCCCTGTCATTGTAATTGCGCGCGGTTTCTTTACAGATGGCTTGCGAAGTGCTGCCTTTGCGCAAGGCAAAACTGCCTTTGGCGAAAATACAATGATGTCTTCCAAATGGACCCGTGCCCTTACCAGTTCACGCATCAGCCGTGGTATCTACGGCATTGCGAAAGCAGTCGCTTTCATCTATCTCGGTGGTCTCATCGCCTTCAAAAATTCCGGTATCTATCCGGAATTAGTTGTTGGTCTGGAATTAGCAGGCGTGGTACTCTCTGCTGTGACTGTCGCTATGTGCTTAATCCGTGGACTCCCCGTTTTGGTTGATGGTTGGAAGTATGTTAAAGGTTAACCGCGACGTACTATCGTACTGACCTGTTGAAAAGCAAGTCGTTGTCATCTTCGCGACATCTGAGCACCATTATCCGTGTTTACTAACACATGACTCCCATCTTCGCTCGCGAGCGATGTAAAAAGCGGTCTTGCCGCTGAATACGCATCCGCTGGAAGTCTCCGATCCTTAAGGGTGAACGTGAGTCGGTAAGTCATAATATTCTCAACCTGCCTGTACTGCCTACCGAGTTCTGCCCCCTCCGTCGTGTAATCAATGTCCTTTGGCAGCGTAACTGTCCACCCTTTTGGCATCTGGATGCGGATCGTCTTTTCAATTTCCATTGGATAGCCGAAATCTAACGAATAGGTGCGTTTTTCGTTGGCAAAGGTTTCAGCATAGTCCGCGAATTCATTGATCGGTAACGGCAGTAGCATGTCATTTCCTACCCACGTTCCATAATTCTCAACACGAAAACCGAGGTTAATTGTGATCGGCGCGTTTAGATCACTGAGATCGGATATTTCGTGCCACACTATCTGAATTCCCGGAAATTGCTGGCTGAGTTCAGTCGCTAAGGTCGCCTTTCGAGTCGTGGGATGTATCTGTTGATACGCCCACCGTGTATCTAAGGCATACTGTCCATTTGCTTGGAGAGACAGCGTCCCTTGCACACTGCCTTCGTCGTCAAGCGTCAATTCCGTTGCGCTGATAAGTCGGTTGGATTCGGCGGGGAAAATAGGTGTCATCACAAATTCGCCGTGTGTATCGGAAATGAGGAATCCTGTCCGTCCTTGTGCATTATATGGCAGGTCGCCATAACTACAGGTTGAGGCTGTGGGATCCAACCAGACATAAGTATCTGGACCCGTAGGAACGGCTGCAATCATGTGGTTAAACTGGCTAAGCAATGGGAGTGTTGTATCTATACGTTCGTGTGGTGCAACCCCCATCAGGACAGGATAAGCCTTGATACCGACCAAATCCAACATTGAAATGAGGAGTGTGGTTTTATCTTTGCAATCCCCGTATTGCATTTGAAAAACTTCGGTGGCAGGTGTAGGTTGGTAAGCACTCTGCCCCAGTTCGATACCGACGTATCGGATATTTGTGGCAACGAATTGGTAGATCGCGCGGATTTTTTCCGCTTCTGTCGTCAGATTGCTGGTTAGCTGCTGCACTTTTTCTGCAATATCGGCATTCGGGATATATCTCCCTTTCGCAAGTTCTTTATACCATATATAAACGTTGTCCCAACTTTCAATTGAAGTATAGCGTAAACGCGGCACGATGTCGTTAATATGTGGCATGCCTTGTTCGAGTGTCAGTGCAGGCATCTCATCGTACTTCCAGATATGGACGACGGTGTCATTTTCTGTATAGGATACCTCAGGCTCTTTCGGATTTGCGTCGTTCGCAATTTCCCATTCAAAGTGCCATGTTTTCGGCATCTGAAGCGCATAGCGGGTCTCCAATGTCGTCTCTGTCCCCTGAAAATTATATCCGCCTGTAATCCACGTCTCACCGCCGGGGACCTTATCTTCAAGCGTTACCTGATACTCGATACACACGCCCGGTGCGAGACCGACCATCGAGATCACCCTCCACATAGCGTCGGAATAAAGGTTGTAGGACAATAATCCGGGTGGCGTTACGTCGTTAAACGCCTCATCTGGGGGTTGTAGGACCGCACCCTCCGGTGTGATTGTTCTTGCGATGTTCACTTCGATATTTTGTGCGGAGGGTTGGTAAGGAATAGCAATGTCCCCGTATTTTTGGATGCCTCTTTCAGTGAGGATTTTAACGACTTGGTGCGTCGTGTAACGCGACTGTCCTGTGGGTAGCACATCATGACTGAAATGGTTGAATAAAACCAAAGTATCAGCGTCGGGATAATCTGTTGCATCTGGCGCGTTCGCGATAATCTGCTCAACGTCCGGACGCAAGAGCGTGACAGGGGGCACATCAGCGATCTGCACGGGACCGAGATTTAACTGCGTGAGCACTTGGAGTCGGGTTAAAGCGAGAAGATTATCTGGATCGATTTCCAAGATCTGCTGGTATTGCAGTTGCGCCTCAAAATAACGCTGTTGATCTTCATAGAGTGCAGCGAGTTGTTCTCTTGCCCATGTATCTGTCGGAAAAAATCGAATCGATTCCCGTAATTCTGCGATAGCCTCGCCGAGTTTCCCTTGTTCGAGATAGATTAGCCCCAAGTAGTTGTGCAAATTTTCGCTTTCGGGACGTTCACATTTCGGGTCAAGTGCTAATGCCTTGTAAAGCACTTCAATCGCTTCATCGAAACGTTGGAGTTGTTTGTAGGCTAAACCGAGATGGTTCAAGGCGTAGAGGTTGTTTGCTGAAACAGTGAGAACGCGCTCATAGTGTTCAGCGGCGGCAGCATAGTCGCTTAATTTTTCAGAGATGTATCCGACATAGTTAAGGGCTGCGATATTGTTCGGTTTAAGTGCCAAAAAGGCAATAAATGCGTTCCGTGCGTTTTCGTATTCCTGAAGTTGGAAGTATATTTCGGCTATTTTGCGTTGCACTTCGCTGGCATCCGGTCGGATTGCGATGGCGGCTTCGTAAGCGGCAAGTGCTGTGCGTAAGTCTCCCTGTTGGAGTTCGCTATTGCCTGTTTCAATCTGCTCGCGCCACTGACGATCCCGCTCAACTAACGGATCAACCACCCCAGGCGTAGACGGATTTTTCGAGAAAATTGTGCATCCAGTGATGACAAAAAGCAGGCTTAACAGCCAAAATGTGTGTTTTTTATTAAACATCATTATTTACCTCCACCAGCGGTTAGATACCCGATACTCAGTTTTCCTGAAGTTTTGGATTTCTGCTGTGGCGCTCCTTATCTCGTTGGGTCTTTTTCTCCAAGTTTTTTTTGAATGCCTCTTCAAGTTCAACGCCTGTTTGATTCGCGAGACAGATAAGCACAAATAGGATGTCCGCGATCTCCTCACCAATATCAAGGTCTTTCTCGTTCTCCTTGAAACTCTGCTCGCCATATTGACGCGCCATAATCCGTGCTAATTCTCCGACTTCTTCCATGAGAATAGCCGTATTGGTTAATTCTGAGAAATATCGGATGCCAAGGGTGTGAATCCAGTCGTCTACGATTTTTTGGCAATTTTCGAGTGTGTAGTCCATATCAGTTCTCGGTTCCATTCTATGATGTGATATATATTCAGTACCTATGAAGTGAACGAGCAGTACGCTTTGCGACCATAGCAGTATCTGCAGAACGGAGTTTGTGTTAATTTGAGAGCATCCATATTTTAGCAGCACTCACGATGCAAGTAAACTTTTTTCTCTGAGCGTCCGTTGAAATGCACAATTCAGACGTAAACCGCTTGATTTTTCTGGAAACGTGGTGTATACTTTATAAATGCAATTTCATTTAGGGGAAGACCGACACCATAAGGAGAAATCGCATGGGACTTACGAATGAAGAACAACAATTTTATGAAACAAACGGCTATCTCTTGAAAAAAGGGCTTGTCTCTGCAGAAGACATCGCGCGAATTCAGGAGGAGATCAAAGATATACATAACCGTATGGCAGAACAGCCAACTGATGGCATCGGAATTTCGTGGGAAGTCTATGATTCGGACGACCATCCGCCGCGTATCAAGCAGCTAATGCACAGTGAGTTGGTCAGCTCGACGCTTAATCGTCTGCTTCGCTGCGAGGATATGTTGGATATATTGGAAGCGTTGATGGGTGAAAATATTTCGCTGTATCATAGCAAATTGCTGCCGAAAGCAGGTGGTGATGGAACGGCTATCCCGTGGCATCAAGACTACGCTTACTGGAAAAATGATAATAACAAACCTGTCATGATTAACTGTCAGTTGGCTATTAGCGAAGCGAATCTCGAGAACGGCTGCATTCAGTTTGTCCCGGGAAGCCATAATTGGGGCTTGCAGGAACACGAACGCAAGCATCAGACGTTTGGTGTTTTTCTACCCGGACATTATCAAGAACGCGAAGACGCTGTCGCTCTGGAAATGGAACCCGGAGACGGTGTTTTTTTTAATGCGCTGATTATCCACGGTTCAGCACCAAATAATTCGCTGAATGACCGGTTGATGAACACCTTCGCTTACAACGTAACAGGCAACGGTGCAACGCAATCTCGTGAAGTCTTACGTGGGAAACCGCTTGATGCATAAAAAAGTGAGCGTACCGTTCTGACGAAAGATACTTCCCAGCAAACCTACCGCTAAAGTTTACGGTATTGTATATGAGAAAGGTTGTATAGGGGAGAAAACATCATGAAAGTCAAAAAAGTCGTCAATGTCTGGAAGATCTTCTGTATTTTATTTCTTGCTATTGCAATGGGGTGCGGGGACGAAGATCCGAGTCGTACAAACCTTGCCCCACGGATTTTAACCTTTGCAGCAGAATCAGATATAGTCGCGCCAGGCACAGCGGTACAGATCCATCTGGAAGCAGGCGACCTCGAAAACGATATATTATCATATACTTGGTCAGTTACAGACGGTAAATTGGTAGAAAATTCCTCTGGCGCGATCTGGCACGCACCGGAAGTTGAGCGCAAGTACCAGATCGAAGTTACAGTAAGTGACGGCGAAAATACTACAACAAGCACGCTTGATATACAAGTGTGGCGGACCCGACCTGGCAATTACTATCCACTGGCGGTGGGGAATACTTGGCATTACCGCGATGATAGTGGGAGTGAGATCACTTTTAAAATCATAGATACCATTCAGATTCAACGCGCAGGCGGGAAGACTGTCGAGAGTTTCGTGCTTGAAAAATCAAGTATGGACGAAGGATTAGAGAATATCGTCAACTACTCTTATCTCGGTCCGCTTCTTGATGAAAATGGTGAAGTATCAGGTGTTGTGCAGCACGCACAGAACACCACATCCGGCACAGGCGACACAATCCTATTTGAGCCATTTCTTCCGTTATACCAATTTCCGCTGATTCCCGGTGAAAAATGGGATGTGAACTTCCAAGCGAAATTAGTACCTGAACTCTTTCCGATTGGCGGTGGACTTGACGAATTCGAGGTACTATCAGAAGAAACAGTGGCTGTACCCGCGGGAACTTTTGAAAACGTCTTTCAGGTCCAGGAATCATTTCGGTGGGGTTTTGATATTGGAAATCAGGA
>JAAXHI010000089.1:0-1672 GCA_012270875.1 Candidatus Poribacteria bacterium
ACTAATTACAGGATTTACTATAACACCCCTCGGTGTGTAATCAATAGCAAAAGTAGCTCCGCCCTTTAATTGTTCTGCCGCTTGTGAGGCATCAACATTCCCGCCGCCTTTGAGTTCTATTGGAACAACTACAAAGTTTCCTGCATCGTCAAAGTAGAAGAGAACACATTCGCATTGATTCTTGCCCTGTTGCCCACTTGGAAACACTTTGTCTAAATCCACCACAACTCGATCGATTTCTGAGACACCGGTCAGGTCTGTGCTACATCTACCACGTCTAAACGAATTTCCGCCAAAAAGGTTTTCTTTTCCTATCCGATCTCGGATATCTTCAAGGATTTCACTCCTGTTCAACCTCGGTGCCCCCTGTTGTCTCCTCAAGTTGGGTTCGGAGATCCACCGAACGATTGTAGAGTTCCTCAGCTACCTCTCCATATTCTTCTGGTTCTATACCTGCAATGTGCTCAAATGGAATCTCCTGTACAGGCTTTTCTGTGCGGAACAACCATGCTCCAACTTCCTCCTTCGTCAACCAAGTCGTCGGTTCTGTCTTATTTTTTCCCAGTTTCATGACTTCGCCTTCGCGAATCAGGTTGCCAATTTGTTCAAGGAGCCAGTCGCTATGTGTCGTTATAATTACGCGGACCCCAACTCGTACCAAGTGAGCAAGCGTCAGGGCAACTTTGGTTTGGGCAGCGGGATGCAGGTGTGCTTCAGGTTCTTCAATGATGAGCGTATCACCCGGACGAACGACATCGCGGAGAAAAAACACGAGCGGTGCAAGTTCCGACACCATTGATGAGGATTGGCTCATACGCAGTGCCTGCTCTGATTTCTGAGGACGGTAAAGAAATTCTGGATATCCTGCTGCAGGTCTCCTAACCTCTACTGCTCCACGTAATACTTCGTCTTCCAGAACTTTGGCGATGCCACTCATTTCATCTGAAGGTACACGCCTTTCCTCAGAACTTATGATTTTCTTTACAAAATCTGCTATTATTCCCGATAACGTATCACTCTCAGGGAAACGATTCAATCCGCCGGGGGTGGCGAGATCTACAAGTGAAGTAGCAATTACCCCACGGGTTTCCATGATACCACTCCGGGCAGCAGGTAGATAATAAAGTGTCGCTAGTACCGGTAGAATAAATCGGAGGGGAATTCCTTGATCCTTAACGTTAAGTGCCCTTTGGAATATGTCCCTATCCTCGGAACTCAGAATTATATCCTCGTTGATAGATTTGTCTGCAGTAATGCCAGATTCGGAGTTACAGAGATTAAAAGACCAGAGCGTTTGATTTTCCTCGCGGACCTCAAACGAGACTTTCATTACCTCACTTTGACTTTTAGTGAACCTTGCCAACTCCGAAACAGACGCAAAATTGAAGCATCGTCTGAGTTCAGCTTCAAGCACTTCAGAATGGGCGGAGCCAGACTGCAGACGGTCGCGGACCCACATAGGTAAATCTGAAAACCTGAACGGTTGATTAGCCGCTGCCAACTTTTTAAGTGCTGTTTGCATTTCTTCCAACAAGGCCCGAGTTGAGAGGTCTGCGGGTTGCGAGTAATAAATAGGATCAAATCGGGAAATATCGTAATACAACCACGGAACTCGTGGGATTCCTTCAAAGGCTTGATGCAAAGCATAAATGAGTGCAGCGAGATACGTTTT
>JAAXHI010000089.1:1713-5862 GCA_012270875.1 Candidatus Poribacteria bacterium
TTGGTCTTTTGCATCGTCTTCTCCTGCCGGTGCTGAACTCAAGTCAATTATACGACCATTCCCATCTGTTTGCAACAGAAAATGGGCGAGAATGAGATCCCGCCCATCTCTGTTAAATAAAAGCATCAGATAGATTACGCTATCCCTATTTCTTTAGATTTGCCCACGTTGTCGCCAACTTACCACGTGCCGAGACATCAAGCGTATCGCTGACAATCTTCTGGAGTTCTGCTTCAGTCAGCGCGTAATTGGCTAACATCAGTTCATCAATACGTCCCTGAAAGAAACGCGGGCAACACCCATTATTCTCACCACCGAACCGTAAAGGTTTATCCGCCCGACTCAACCCCGGCCCCTTCTGCGCGATAGCGGTGCCGTCAGATTCGCCATTGACATAGAAACCGGCTTCCTTCCCGTCCCACACAACGGCAACATGGTTCCACTCTTCCGCTTTGATCTTGCCGTCAGAAATATGGTATCCGGGACTGCTGGTCTCATAGAAATAGTAAGCAAGTTTCCCTTCCCCGGGTTCAACTTGCAGATAGTAGGTGTTCTTGTAGAAGATCGTGAATTTGTTCGCTTGATCACCTACTGGCAGTTTGTCTGGATAGACCCACGCCATCATCGTGATGGCTTCGTCAATATCAATCTCCTTGGAATGCGCGACCTCTATGTAATCGGCTTTGCCAGCCTCACCAGCCATCTGCACGGCTTTACCGAGAATGCCCTCAGTCCACTTAATATTACCAGTAAATTCACCGACCAAGCCAGCAGTCGCCTCCTCACTCTTTTTCCCGTTCCCTTCGTCAAAATGCCAGACATAAAGTTGCTTACCGAGTTGTTTCACATTCCCCTTTCCGCCTGCGGTATAACCCGCGAAGCAGAGAGACAGACTTAGAAAAACGCATAGTATCACAAGCATCCGGGTTCTCATCTGTGATTCCTCCTCATAGAATGAAAAAGGAGGACGAGTACAAGACCCGCCCTCCGGTAGAAAACTTAGAAACAGGCAGGCATTGTGGCACTGCTGCTATGACAGAGAATATTTATCTACTTACATTTTCAACTTACCCCAGGCTGTAGCCAGTTTATCCTTAGGGTCCACAGCAAAGAAGACACCATTTTCCATATCTTGGTTAATCTCCTCAACAGTGAGGGCGCGATTATAGATCGCCACTTCATCAACTAAACCTACCATACCTGCCAATCCTGTTTGTGCCTTACCAATACGGAAAACGACTTCAACGCTATTAATCTTACCCGCCGGACCGAATTCAACATCTAACTCGCCATTAATATATTGACGAATCATGTCGCCATCGTAGGTAGAGGAGACATGATGCCACTTCTCTAAGTCGGGCTTAATGGTCTGTTTATTTCGAGAACCTTGCCACCCGCCTATGTTAATCCACGTCTCAATTTGAGGAGAACCAGTAAACTGTGCACTCCACTGGAGACAATAACCTCCGACATTTGCGCCGCTCCTGCGTCCCATCAGGTTAGAGTCCCCTTGAGACTCCTCGGGGAAAAACCATGCTTGAATCGTGAGTTCATCGGTGATGTCAAGTTCGGGAACTGCGTCAACCTCTACAAACTTTTCGGTGTCTTCGAGGTGGACAGCACCGCCAAATTTGCCATCTTTCGACCAGACCGCACCTTCAAGGGTGCCTTCAATGTTATTCCCACTCACGTCTGTAACTTTACCCCCCTCGTTTTCATCAAAGGTAAAGTACAACATGAGCGCATCGTCATCATTTATTGCCCACGCGCTGATACTAAAACTCAGGGCAATGACAGAAAAAACAGTGATAATCGTTTTCATAACAATAGACTCCTTTTTTATAGTTGTCAGCTTTCAGTAGTCGGTTGTCAGTTAAGAGAGGTTTGTAACAATTTACCCAAACTTGGTGTCCCCAGAAAACGATAAACTGTTACAGGCTCTACCTTTAACCCAAGTTGCTACTTACAAAATTTTAGACAAGTATCCACCGTCTTTGATTGAAAATAATCGAAAATACAAGGAATTTTTTCTAATTCTGGTGTGCTATGGGATCCTGCCCTTGCGATTCTCGTTTATTTAACATGAGGTAGCAACTTAGGTTACCTTTAACTGTTTAACTGAAAACTGATTAACTGAGTACTACCAACTCCTTAGAAACTCGAAATCTGAATCTCCTTCGCCGTAATAAACTCAAGGAGCGCGGGAACACCTTCCTGCGTTTTTTGAATACCGCGCTGGATCGCTGGAATAATCTGGTCAGGCGTTTCGACACGTTCGCCGTAACCACCGAACGCCTTCGCCATATCCGCGTAGTGACCAGAAATGTCTGTAGATCTGAATTTTTCCGTAGACACTGGCATGATCGGAATCTCAATCGCCATAGAGAAATTGTTGAAAAGGACAGAGAGAATCGGGATTCTTTCCCGTACTGCAGTCTCGAAATCCATACCTGTAAAACCGATAGCGGCATCACCCCAGACGTTAACACAGAGATGATCCGGTTTTGCGAGTTTCGCACCCATCGCGAGACCGAGACCGTAACCCAACTGCGTCGTTTTGCCCCAACCGATATAGGTGAGCGGCGCAACAGACTGCCAGAAAGGCGACATTTGGTCACGAGGACTCCCCGCATCGTGCGTAATAATCGTGTTTTCGACATCCACAGTGTGCAGCAGGTCCCAGATAACGCGATACGGTGTCATCGGCACCTCGTCAGAAGTGAGTTTACCCTTCCACTCCTCGAGCCATTCGGTTCTAACAGCACTGATTTCGCCAGTGACAGCTGCCCTACGCTCTTCGGATGCGCCGTTGGAACGGTCGCGGACTGCTTCCACCAATCCATCTAAAATCAAACCGGCATCGCCAACGAGCGCACTTTCAACGGGAACGTCCTTGTTGATGTCCGCTGGGTCTAACGTCGCGTGAATAACCCGTTTTCCGTCTGGAATCCTGACTCCGAAGCCGGTCCGAGTGAAACTACACCCGATCCCAAAAATCAGGTCGGCTTTTTGGAGGAAGTGATGCACCGGTTTCGGAATCGCGCGTCCGCCGGAACCGAGTGCCAATGCATGGTCTTCCGGGAAAGCACTTTTTCCTGCCAAACTCGTTGTTACAGGTGCAGCGAGCAGTTCCGCCAATTCTTTCAAAGAATCCCAGGCTTGTGCGTAATGCACACCTTGCCCTGCATAGATGACAGGACACTCAGCGTCCAGCAACGCATCTGCAGCGGCTTCGATGGACGCGCTGTCAGGTCCGTAGCGGACTGTGGGAACGGGTGTCGGATCAAAGGAATCCGAAATCTCCTCATTAAACAGATCCGATGGGAATTCTACAAGTGCGGGGCGCGGTCGACCGTTCCGAACTTGGGTAAAGGCGCGCCGCATCGCTTCCGGGACGGCTTCAGGCAACGTGACCTGCTCACACGACTTTGTTACGTGTCGATAGTTCAGTGCGGAATTAAAATTCGGTTGGATTTGGGTTAAACTTCGGGAATAGCCGCCCGGTAGCACCACAATCGGTGCGGAATCGCCGTACGCCTGCGCGACACCACCGAAGGCGTTTTCGGAACCGGGTCCGCTCTGCATACAGAAGACCCCGATCTTCTCTCCAGAGGTCATTCGGCTCATCGCATCTGCCATGTGAAGCCCAATCCGTTCCTGTCTGACGATAATCGGACGGATATCCAGTTTCGCCGCCGCCTCAATTATATGGTTTACCGGATAGGCAAACAGATACTCTACCCCTTCTGCTTTAAGGACTTTTGCTACTGCATCAACAACTTTCATAATTTTATATTTCCTTGCGGTTCGGTGAGGCGAGTTGGTGTTTTCAAGTGCCTCTCCGTATATCCGTCCTCCATTACATTACGGACTATGTTTTTGGTTCTTCATCTAAAAAAAAGATTTATACATTAGGGTTCGTTGGTTTTCCAGCATCCATTACAAGTGGAAAACTATCGCCTTCCAATTTATCACCATCATTAACGGTAACAAAAGGCTTCATGACGTGAGTGCCACTTTCATCATACAAGGTCTCACTGGTCATGTAATGCACCGCAATCGCACGACGCGGCCCCTGGCTCGTGTTGTCATGCGACCCGTGCCACGTCAAAGAATGATGATAATGGACATACCCTTTCGGCACAGGGC